>NZ_JACAQL010000009.1:117584-234090 GCF_013385245.1 Pseudomonas sp. IPO3747 | reverse complement strand
TGTGGGAGCCGCGCTCGCCCGACTACAGCGGCATCAGTGGAACAACACCGCCGTCTTCTGCAGGGTCACCCACACACCCCACGCCAACGGAATACCTACCACCAGCCAGGCGGCAACAGCCATCGGCACAGTACCAGGGGCCGCTTTCCACTCCAGCGAAGTGCTGGCATCGGCGCCTTTGTCATGGCCCAGCGCCTGTTCGGCAGCCAGTTCAGCGTCGGTCATGAAGTACTTGTCGGCCACCGGGCGCACCAGCAGGTTGCAGAGGAAACCCAGCACCAGCAGGCCTGCAAGGATGTACAAGGTGATGTCGTAAGCCGCAGCGCGCGGAACGCCGATGCTCAGTTGGTATTCGCGAAGGTAGTTCACCAACACCGGGCCCAGCACGCCAGCCGCCGCCCATGCGGTCAACAGGCGACCGTGGATCGCGCCGACCATTTGGGTGCCGAACAGGTCGGCCAGGTACGCAGGCACAGTCGCAAAACCGCCGCCGTACATCGACAGGATGATGCAGAACGCCGCCACAAACAGCGCCACGTTGCCCAGGTGCCCCAGGTTCGGGATCAACGCGTACAGGGCAAAGCCCAGGGCGAAGAACACGAAGTAGGTGTTTTTACGGCCCAGGTAGTCGGAGAACGACGCCCAGAAGAACCGGCCACCGATGTTGAACAGGCTCAACAGACCAGTGAAACCCGCAGCGATGGCCGCAATAGAGGCCAACTGGCCCGCGTCCAGCTGGCCGAACGGCACATCCACACCCAGCAACTTGCCACCGAACACTTCCTGCAGCAGCGGCGAAGCCATGCCGAGGATGCCGATACCGGCGGACACGTTCAGGCACAGCACCAGCCATACCAGACGGAATTGCGGGGTTTTCCACGCCACGTTCACGTGCACGTGACGGTGGGTGATCATCGCGTTGCTGGCTTTTTTCGCCGGCGCGGTCCAGCCCTCAGGCTTCCAGCCGGTCGGCGGAACGCGGTAGGACAGTGCGCCACCGATCATGAACACGAAATAAATCACGGCCATGACTACAAAGCTCTGCCACACGCCCACGCTGGTTGGCGAGGCGAAGTGGCCCATCAGCGCTGCGGCCAACGGTGCACCCACCATTGCGCCACCGCCGAAGCCCATGATCGCCATGCCAGTGGCCATGCCGCGCTTGTCCGGGAACCACTTGATAAGCGTCGATACAGGCGAGATATAACCCAGGCCCAGGCCAATACCACCGATCACACCGGAGCCGATCCACATCAGCCAGATCTGGTGGGTATAAATCCCCAGCGCCGAGATCAACAGGCCGCCGCACCAGCACAACGCCGATACAACGCCCGCCTTACGTGGCCCGGCATGTTCCAGCCAGCCGCCCCAGATGGCTGCCGAGCAACCCAGGAAGATGAAGAACAGGGTGTAGATCCAGCCCAGCATGGAGATGGGCCAGTCGCACTGGGACGAGAAGACTTGCGCGATAAAGCTCATGTCCGGCGCGCAGGCGACCGGCGCGGTGATACCCAGAGCCTTGGACAGAGGCAGCCAAAACACCGAGAACCCGTAGGCCATGCCGATGCAGAGGTGGATGGCCAGGGCGGCCGGCGGAACCAGCCAGCGGTTGAAGCCGGGCTTGGCGATAATGCGCTCCTTGGACAGGAACGCGGGCTGCGCGGCAGTACTACCGGCCGCAGTGCTAGTGCTCATTGGTGTTTCCCCCAGTTATTAGTATGTGTCCGTCAGGCGCTCTCTCCCTCGACCTTGCACGCAGAGCGTTGGCCGTTGTTGTTGAGTAAAGCTCCTTTTAAGCGCGACGCTGTGTCGCAGACGACAGACGAACCCGCGAAGATTAGCACCAGTGGATGACAGAAAAACCAAACTGACATCACCTTTTTCACTCAACCTGATCTGCCTGACGGCAAAATCCTATTTTGCCGTCCCTGGATACAATGTAACGATGCGTGAACTGACGCAGGCCTTCGGGCGTTATACTCTGCGGCTAAATTTTGAAATCGACATACAAGGACTCGCCCATGAAAGCGTTCGGCAAAATCCTGGGTCTGGTACTCCTCGGGCTGTTGCTGATCATTGTGGCCCTGGGCTTTGCCCTGACCCACCTCTTCGATCCCAACGACTACAAAGACGAGATTCGCCAGATTGCCCGCGACAAGGCCCACATCGAGCTGACGCTCAATGGCGATATTGGCTGGAGCCTGTTCCCCTGGCTGGGCCTTGAGTTGCACGAAGCCAGCGTGGCAACCCTGACCACCCCGACCCAACCGTTCGCCGACTTGCAAATGCTCGGCCTGTCGGTGCGCGTGCTGCCACTGCTGCGCCGCGAAGTGCAGATGAGCGATGTGCGTGTCGAAGGCCTCAACCTGCGCCTTAACCGTGACAAGCAAGGCCACGGCAACTGGGAAGACATCGGCAAGAATGTGCCCGACGCGGCCGAAATCGCCAGCGCCCCTGCCCCAGCGCAAGCCCCCGCCGAACCCGAACCGGAAAAGCCACCCAAGCCGATCCGCCTGGACATCGACAGCTTGACCATCAACAACGCCCGCGTTGAATACAACGATGAACAGACCGGCAAACAGTTCAGTGCCGAAAGCATCCAGTTGAGCGCCGGCGCCGTGCACGAAGGCGCGAGTATTCCACTCAAACTCACTGCATTCCTGGGCAGCAACCAGCCGCTGATGCGCGTCAAAACCGAACTGAACGGCAACCTGCGCATCCAGCGTGCCCTGCAGCGCTACCAGTTCGAAGACATGAAACTCAGCGGCGAAGCCACCGGCGAGCCGCTGCAAGGCAAGACCGTGACCTTCTCCACCCAGGGCCAATTGCTGGTGGACCTGGCGGCCAACATCGCCGAGTGGACCAACCTCAAGCTCTCCGCCAACCAACTGCGCGCCTTGGGCGAACTGAAGGTCAATGACCTGAACAAATCCCCGCAAGTCAGCGGCGCGTTGTCGATTGCCCAGTTTGACCTGGCCAAGTTCCTCGACAGCATCGGCCACCCGCTGCCGCCCATGGCTGACGGCAGCCTGAGCAAGGTCGAGCTGGTCAGCCGCCTCAAGGGCACCCCGACCAGCGTGGCGCTGGAAGACCTGAACCTGAAACTCGACGGCAGCACCTTCACCGGTCGCATCGCCGTGGATGACTTCGCCAAGCAAGCCTTGCGCGTGCAGCTCAAGGGCGACACCTTCAACGCCGACAACTACTTGCCGGCCAAGTCCGAATCGGCCAAAGGCGCAACCGCTGCCCGCCAGGCTGAAGTACAGAACAGCGAAGCCGGCGCCATGGCCGCCGGTGGCACCACACCACTGCCGGAAGCCCCGACCAAAGGCGCGTGGAGCACCGACAAGCTGCTGCCACTGACCCGCCTGCGCACCCTGGACGTCAACGCCGACCTGGCTTTTGGGCAACTGACCCTGAGCAAGCTGCCGATCCAGAATGCAGCGCTCAAAGCCTCCGGCGCCGATGGCCAGCTCAAGCTCGACACCTTGAGCGGCGGCCTCTACAACGGCACCTTCCAGGCCAACGGCACACTCGATGTGCGCCAGGACATCCCGCTGCTGGCGCTGCAAACCCACATCAAGCAAGTACCGGTTGAACGCATCCTGCAAGCCCAGGGGCAAAACCCGCCGGTCAAAGGCCAGGTTACTCTCGACAGCAACCTAACCGGCCGTGGCAACAGCCAAAAAGCGCTGATCGACAGCCTTAACGGTACCGCCAGCTTTGTGATCAATAACGGCGCGCTGCTCAACGCCAACATTGAACAGCAGCTGTGTACCGGTATTGCCTTGCTCAACCGCAAGACCCTGAGCACCACGCCGCAGGGCAAGGACACGCCGTTCCAGGAACTGCGCGGCACGCTTAACTTCCGTAACGGGGTGGCGAGCAACCCGGACCTCAAAGTGCGCATCCCGGGCCTGGCGGTCAACGGCAACGGTGACGTCGACCTGCGCGTGCTGGGCATGGACTACCGCGTTGGCATCATCGTCGAAGGCGACCAGCGCGACGTGCCGGACCCGGCCTGCCAGGTCGGCGCCAACTTCCAGAACATCGAAGTGCCGCTGCGCTGCCGTGGCCCGCTGGAGCTGGGCGCCAAGGCCTGCCGCCTGGACAAGGACGGCTTGACCCAAGTCGCCATCAAAGCCGCCGGCAACAAGCTCAGCGACAAAATCGAAGAGAAGCTCGACAAGGTTAATCCACAGCTTAAAGACGCCCTTAAAGGCCTGTTCAAACGATGAGAAACGAGCAGTTTTCACAGGCGGTGCTGGATTGGTACGACCGCCACGGTCGCCATGACCTGCCCTGGCAACAGGGCATCACGCCTTACCGGGTGTGGGTCTCGGAAATCATGTTGCAACAGACCCAGGTGAGCACCGTGCTCAATTACTTCGACCGGTTCATGGCTTCCTTGCCGACGGTTGAAGCCCTGGCCGCCGCGCCGGAAGATGAAGTGCTGCACCTGTGGACCGGCCTGGGTTACTACACCCGCGCACGCAACCTGCAGAAGACCGCCAAGATTGTCGTTGCTGAATACGGCGGCGAATTTCCCAAGGATGTTGAAAAACTCACTGCGCTGCCTGGCATTGGCCTGTCCACTGCCGGCGCCATCGCCAGTTTGAGCATGGGCCTGCGCGCGCCGATCCTAGACGGCAACGTCAAACGCGTGCTGGCGCGTTTTACTGCGCAAGAGGGCTACCCCGGCGAACCCAAGGTCGCGAAGCAGCTCTGGGCCACCGCTGAGCGCTTTACGCCCCACGATCGCGTCAACGCCTACACCCAGGCAATGATGGACATGGGCGCCACCCTCTGCACGCGCAGCAAGCCAAGCTGCCTGCTGTGCCCGCTGGAAAAAGGCTGCGAAGCCCACATGCTCGGCCTGGAAACACGCTACCCGATCCCCAAGCCACGCAAGACCATCCCGCAAAAGCGCACGCTGATGCCACTGCTGGCCAACGCCGAGGGCGCGATCCTGCTTTACCGTCGCCCGTCCACGGGCCTGTGGGGCGGCTTGTGGAGCTTGCCGGAACTCGATGACCTGCAAGACCTGGAACACCTCGCCAACCAGCACGCGCTGGCACTGGGCGAGCAACAGGCGCTGCCGGGGCTGATCCACACCTTCAGCCACTTCCAGCTGGCCATCGAGCCCTGGCTGGTGCAGGTCGAGGAATCCGCCCATCACGTGGCCGAGGCCGACTGGCTCTGGTATAACCTCGCCACCCCGCCGCGCCTGGGCCTTGCCGCCCCGGTGAAAAAACTGCTGAAGCGCGCGGCCGACGTATTGAACGCAGGAGTTTCGTCATGACCCGCACCGTAATGTGCCGCAAGTACAAAGAAGAACTGCCAGGCCTGGAACGCCCTCCGTATCCAGGTGCCAAGGGCCAGGACATTTTCGAGCATATCTCTGCCCAAGCCTGGGGTGACTGGCTGAAACACCAGACCCTGCTGATCAACGAAAAACGCCTGAACATGATGAACGGCGAAGATCGCAAATACCTGGCGGGCGAAATGGACAAGTTCTTTTCCGGCGAGGATTACGCCAAGGCCGACGGTTACGTGCCGCCTGCTCAATAATTGATCAAAAACCGGGGTCGGCACGTAAGCGACGGTAATAATTAAATATTTTTTGAAAACTTGCTTGACGACCCCCTGAAAAACCCGTTTAATGCGCCCCGTTGCCCAGATAGCTCAGTCGGTAGAGCAGGGGATTGAAAATCCCCGTGTCGGCGGTTCGATTCCGTCTCTGGGCACCACTAATACCGAAAAACCCCAAGCGAAGATGATTCCTTGGGGTTTTTTATTGCCTGCGATTTGATGGCCGCGGGCCAATGCCCCGCCCGATTCACACCCGAGGGTTATTTATCCCGCTGCTCGATCGTTTAGCTGTTACTGAATTTTCTGTTGCAAGGTAGTTATTTGATGAACCGGTACTTGATCTGCGCGCTGTTGCTGCTGACGGCGTTGCTCAGTGGCTGCGCCACACAAATGGATGTCTCGATCAACGCAACCCCCGATCCGGACTATCACTTTGATCGACAGGCGCTGGTGCTGGTGACCACATCAGTGGGCGGCAGCGCGCAAAACACGCTCAATGCCCGCTATTACCTGCGGGACATGGTCAGCGCCATGAAGGACCAGGGCTTTCGCGAGGTGTACACCGATGCCAGCCTGCCCAAGAACCATGGGCCAATCAAAATGACCATCATCCTGGACGTCGACAGCAAGCAGGTCACTTACCGCTATACCGCCACCGATTACGGCCAGGTGCCCACCAGCACCACCACCGAGTGCAAGAAGAACAAAAAGAAAGCCGACCAGCTGACCTGCACCAGCAAGCCGAACACCACCTACGGCCCGGTGGGCACCTCGGAGCGCACCGGCTACACCACGCTCACTACCTTCACCGCCACCGCGCGTGACGAAGCAAGCCGGCGCGCGGTGTACGTGTTGCGGGTGATGTCCTACAACGAAGACTGCCAGGCCACCAAGATCGAAGCGTTCCTGGTCGAACAGGGCCTGCAGAACCTCAACTTCCAGGACCGCGTGCAGCGCAACTACACCGTGACGATGCCCGAGGGCTACCAGTGCAAGTAGGCGCCTGCCTACTGCAGTAGAAACACCATCAGCGGGTTGTCGTTAAGCCGCCCTTCGAAGTTTGGCGCCTGCTGCTCCATCGGCGTGCCCTTGAGCAGTGCTGCTTCTTTGCGCGGCACCAGCACCCAGGATGGACGCGGCAGGGTGGCGAGCTTCTCAGGCTCGTTACCGGCGACGAACAGCGGTTGCTCATCGTACGTCAGGTTCATCATGTAGCGGATAGCCCAGGTGTCGCGGCCAAGGTCGACAAACACCAATGGCCCCGGCTGCGTCGCACGTAATGCCTCTACCTGGCTGACAAACTTGCGGGTGTCGTATTGCAGGTCCTTGGCCGGGTCGATCACCACCACCAGCAGCAACCATTGCGCCGCCAAGGCGATCACACTGAGCCACACCAGGCGCAACGGGCGACGCCAGGCAATCAGCGCCGCCACTTGCAGCACCACCCACACGCCAATCAACGGCAGCAGCGACACGTCGGGCCAGTAACCGTGCTTCTGCCAGGTGTGCCGGCAGATAAACAACACCACCACGCACAACGCCGGTAGCGCCACGACAAGCCATTCGTAGCAGCGGCGCACGCCGACGAACCAGTTTTGCGCCTGGAGCAGCCCATAGGCAGCGACAGCGGCAAACATCGGCACCATCGGCAGAATGTAGTAAGCGCGCTTGAAGTGCGGCACCGACAGCCCGAGCAGGATCATCAGGCCACAGGCCGCCAGCCGCACCACCATTTGCACGTCTTCGTTGACCCAGCGCTCAGACCAGCGATGCCGCAGCGCGATCATCGCCGCCAACGCCAACGGCACCACCGGGAAATAGCGATACAAACTCAGCTTGAAGTAGAAGTAGAACGGCTCGCCGGACTCGTCGAGGCGCCCACTGACCTGCATCCTGAACACATCGTCGGCAAAGGCCTCGCCACCGCTGAAACGCGCCAGCTTCATCAACGCCCACCAGCAGGCCCCGAGCAACGCCAGCCCCACAAAACCATGGATCAGCACTTGCTTGACCCGCTCGCCCGGCTTGCCCAACGCCCAGTAAACGCACACCACGCCGCAGACTTCGATAAGCCCCAAAGGCCCACGAATCGCGAAGGCCAGCACAAACAACGGGAACACCGCCAACTGTCGAAGCCGTGACCCGAGACGCTCGCCCGTGTGCAGCAGGTAGAAGCCGCCTACGCATAAGAGCGCGACCATCAGGTCCAGGCAGACCGAGCGCGACTTATCGAGCAATTGGGTGGTAAGCAGCGTCAGCAGCACCGTCAGCAATGCCCAAGGCCGACTGAACGGCACCAGCAGGCGATAGATCAGGGTGATCACGCCCGCCGCAGCAAGGGCCGTCGGCAGTACGTTGGCCAGGTGGTTCGGCGCGCCGAACAGGCGGGCAAACACAAAGCTGAAGAAAGTCGCAGTGCCGGGATAGTCCGGGTACGGCTGGCCGTAGGTGGTAGGAAAAAGACTCGCGCCATGGCGAAACATTTCCTGCATGAACAACGCCCAGCGCCCGTCAAAGCCTTGGGGTTGCTCGTCCCAGATACCCAAGGTAAACAGCAATAAAGCGATCAGAAACAGGCCCAGAGACTCCAGGCGATAACGGCTGCGGTGGTCCATCGAATGTCCTTTCAGGTGGGGTACGCCGACTCCATGGTGCCGACTCCACCCCTGAATAACGCCTGAACAAATCCGAGTATTTATGGACTTATCGACCGGCGCGCCACACCAGCGCGGGAATCAGCCGGATGTAGAGTAGCTCGCCCACCAGCTCAAGCAGGGTTTGGAGGATCACCGCCGTTGCGGCCAGCCCGCGCACGTCTTCAGGCAGGGCCAACGCCAGTGGCAGCACCACCAATGAGTTGCGCGTCGAAGCACTGAAGGTCACCGCCCGCGCGGCAACAGCAGGCAACGCAAACAACCGCGCAGCCAGCGCGCCTATCAGCGGCGCCAGCAACAGGAAGCCGAGGTACACCGGGATCACCGGCAACAACAACGCAATATCGCGCACCACCGAAGTGATCTGCGAGCCGATCACCACAAACAGCACCAGCGCCATCGCCGGCACCGGCAGCCAGGCCCAGGCGTTGCTCCAACGCTTGATAATGCTTGAGCGCCGCGCCAGGGAGGTGGTCAGCACCGCCAGGACCATCGGCAGCACAATCAGCAACAGGAACGCCTCGACAAACGGTCCCACCGCCACCACCACGGCGGACTGCCCGCCCAGCATGAAGCTCAGGTACACCGGCAGCAGCACCAATTGCAGCAACAACAACACCGGCGTCGCCGCCAGCATCAGCCGCGAGTCACCCTTGCCGATATGGGTAAACACCACCACATAGTCGATACACGGCGTGAGCAACACCAGCAGCGCGCCCACCAGCAACGCCGGGCGTTCCACCAGGCCTCGGGTCAACGCCCACACCAGCAAGGGCACCAGAATGAAATTGGCCAGCAGCAATGCGCAGATAAAGCGTTTATTGCCCAGGCCCTGGCGCAGGTCCAGAAACGGAATTTGCAGGAACATGGCGTACATCAGCACTGCGATGGCAGGTGTGACCAGCACGCCAAGACCTTGGGCTGACAAAGGGGCGAACACGCCAAATGCGACCGCCAGGAGCACGGCGACGAAGTAGATCGGGATTTGGTTGTGTTCGAGGGTGTCACGGGTCATGGGCTGACTCTGGTTGATCAATTGATCGCAAGCCTAAGCACCGGGAGCGCCGAGGTCGAGCATCGCGACATTTCCTGCGCCCATCACGCGCCAAATTTGTTAGTTTCGGCTTCTTATAAAAGCGCGCGGTCCTCAAGCCCAGACCAAAAAGCGCAAGTATCGAGCCGAACCATGAACCTGCCCACCCGCCCTGCCCCACAAACATTCTGCGAGCCCGCTGCCGACGGCTACCCAATCGGCGGCTTCACCTGGCGCCACCCGTGCACCGACTTCGAACGCCCGGTCGTCATCATCAACGCCGCCACCTCGGTCCGCTGCCGCCACTATTCACGCTTTGCCGACTACCTGTTTGCCAACGGCTTCGACGTGATCACCTACGACTACCGTGGCATCGGCGAATCCCGCAGCGGCGCGTTGCGAGGCTTCAAGGCATCCTGGTCGGATTGGGGCGTGCTGGATTTCGAGGCGATGCTGCAGCGCGCACAGCGGGAGTTTCCGGGGCAGCCGATTGATGTGGTCGGCCACAGTTTCGGCGGGTGCGCGACAGGGCTCGGTGCTTGCGGCGCAGTGATTCGGCGCATCGTCACGGTCGGCGCGCAGTTTGCGTACTGGCGCGATTACGCGGCGAGCGGGCGCTGGCGCATGTTTGCCAAGTGGCATGTGGTGATGCCGCTGGTGACGGCCCTGTGCGGCTACTTCCCCGGCAAGCGCATGGGCTGGCTGGAGGACACGCCGGCAGGCGTGGTGCGCGACTGGAGCATGCCGACACCGCGCTATGAAACGCGCCCCAGCGGGCGTGGCCTGAGCGAGCTGCCCTTTGCCCGAGTGAAGGCGCAGTTGCTGGCCATCAGCATCACCGACGACCCTTTTGGGACTGTGGCGGCTATTGAGCGACTGCTGGGCTATTTTGAAAACAGCGCGCGCACTCACCTGCGAATCGCGCCCGATGACATCGGCGAAAAAGCCGTCGGGCATTTCGCTTTCTTTCGCAGTGAATATCAGGACCGGTTGTGGCCGATTGCGCTGGGATGGCTGCAGAAAGGCGAATTGGCGCCCGGCACACCCGGCGTGCGTGTCTAGATTTCCTTGGGATTTCCCCCAACCTGCGCTTCAATACCCCACCCCGATTAAGAACCCAAGGACGTTGAGCCCATGGCCTCGCCGAACAAGCAGCAAAAACGTGCCCACCGGGCCAAGGCCAAGGCCAAGCAAAACCGCACCCAGCGCGCCGTCGCGACCAAGCCGGATGCGTTCGCTGGCGACGACAGCCGCATTGACCTTGAGTCGGTGGATTTGACCGAATTGTTTGTCGAGATGCGCGCAGCCGGCGAGAGCAGCCAGCAGGCGTTGTGTGCGGCATTCCTGGCGCACCCACTGTTGGCCGTGGTGCTGGAGCAGGAAGGCGAAGAAGACGCGACAGATTTTATCCTGGCGGCGCTGATCGAGTATCGCCAGTGGGCGACGGACACCGAGGATGAAGCAGCGGCGCTGGCGTGGATTGAATCCCCGCAGTTTCAGGCCGATTACGTGGCGGCATCCCAGGCGCTGGCCAACTCCCAGGACTGATACACAACACAATGTGGGAGCGGGCTTGCCCGCGATGGCGGTGTGTCAGGCGAGGAATTTATCGACTGCCAGCCCGTCATCGCGGGCAAGCCCGGCTCCCACAGGGTTCAGTGTTTCTAGCTGATACTGCGGACTGACACAAAACAACTGTGGGAGCGGGCTTGCTCGCGAAGGCGGCGTGTCAGCCGAAGAATTTATCGCCTGCCAGCCCGTCATCGCGGGCAAGCCCGGCTCCCACACTTTTTTTGAACTGCGGCGCACTGCGCACCGCAGTTCATCACATCAATTGAGCACCGCAGCGCCTACCTTCTGCGCCTTGCGACGGCTCGCCACGAACAGCCCCGCCAGCACCACCAACAAGCTCAGAATGCCGGTTGCGATGATCTCGACGCGGTGGGCTTCCTGGAACAGCATGATGGTCAACGTACCGACGATGAACACCATCACCGCGTAGGTCAGGCCCGGGAACAGCCACATCTTGAAGACAATTTTCTCGCCAGCAGCGGTACGCTTCTGGCGCATGCGCAGTTGCGATACGGCGATCACCAGGTACACCAGCAACGCGATAGCGCCGGAGCTGGCCAGCAGGAATTCGAACACTGCAGCCGGCGCCACGTAGTTGGCGAATACCGCCAGGAACGCAGCACCGGTCGACAGCAACACCGCCCAGTAAGGCGTGCCGCTTTTGTTGGTGCGCTTGGCCACGGCCGGTGCATCACCGCGACGGCCCAGGGAGAACAGCATGCGCGAGGCGGTGTACAGCGCCGAGTTGAGGCAGCTGGTCACGGCAACCAATACCACCAGGTCGACGATCAGCTTGGCATTCGGGATGCCCATGCGTTCCAGCACGGTCTGGTAGGAACCTACCGCCGCCAGGGTCGGATCGTTCCATGGCACCAGGGACACCACGATGAAGATCGACAGCAGGTAGAACAAACCAATCCGCCAGATCACCGAGTTGGTGGCCTTGGTGATTTGCTGGCCAGGGTTCTTCGATTCGGCCGCTGCAATGGTGACGATCTCGGTCCCCATGAACGAGAACATGGTGGTCAGGATCGCCGCCAATACCGCGCCCATGCCATTAGGCATGAAGCCCTGGGTGTCGAACAGGTGCGAAACACCGCTGACCTGGCTGGTCGGCAGGAAGCCGAAGATCGCCGCGAGGCCAAGGATCACAAAGGCTACGATCGCCACGACTTTGATCAGCGCAAACCAGAACTCAAACTCGCCGTAGTTCTTCACGCTGAACAGGTTGGTGGCCGTGAGCAGCAAGGTGATGATCAGGGTAAACGCCCAGATCGCCACATCGGGAAACCAGGCATGCAGGATGGTCGCGGCGGCGTTGGCTTCCAGTGGAATCACCAGCACCCAGAACCACCAGTACAACCAGCCGATGGTGAAACCGGCCCAGTGACCGATCGCACGGTCGGCATAGGTGGAGAACGAACCGGTGTCCGGGGAGGCCACGGCCATTTCGGCGAGCATGCGCATCACCAACACCACCAGCGTGCCCGCAGCGGCGTAAGCCAGCAGCACGGCGGGGCCGGCGGCAGCAATCGCGTGGCCGGAGCCGACAAACAAACCGGCACCAATAACGCCGGCAATCGACAGCATGGTGACGTGACGCGGTTTGAGCCCCTGTTCGAGGTCATTGGAGCTTTGCGTACTACTCATTGACACACCTTTGCGAGGAATTGCGAAAACGGTCCGCCCGGCCTGCGATCCTTCTCGTGAAAAGAAACCAACGGGGCGTTCTTTATTTTTTACGCAAGATTTGCGCCAAAATATTACAAAGCCACGATTGACGCGGGCTGTAGGACAATTCATTAGCTCACGCAAGTCGTTGAGAACTATGGCATTCCGCTATAGCGTTACCGTGCGACCCAACTGCGACACGAAAATACGCACCAAAAACACACACAAAAAGTACGTGACGCTCCATAAAAGGGCTGATAAGGACCGTTTGCCCGGTTAACCCTTCCAACACCCGGCCAAAGCTGGCACCATCGCGCCCTTTTTTACGCGAAGCCTGTGGATTTATCGGGTTCAGACGTCTGTAGGTTGTTGATAGCGCGACACGCTGCTGTGCCGATGCGACACCTTGCCGCAGACCACCCGTTAACCGTCCGCAGCGCTGTTGGCTGCCATCCGAACGCTATGCTAGCTTGGCGCCTCGCCAGGAAGGCGGCCCAACAGCAAGAATGCACTGAACACAATGAGGACCGCACATGGCTGAGGCCGCGCCCGCGCTTGAAATCCGCAACTTGCATAAACGCTATGGTGAGCTGGAGGTACTCAAAGGTATCTCGCTGACCGCCCGCGACGGCGACGTGATCTCGATCCTGGGTTCCTCCGGTTCCGGCAAGTCCACCTTTTTGCGTTGCATCAACCTGCTGGAAAACCCGCATCAGGGCCAGATCCTGGTGGCCGGTGAAGAGCTCAAGCTAAAAGCCGCGAAAAACGGCGAGCTGATGGCCGCCGACGGCAAACAGATCAACCGCCTGCGCAGCGAAATCGGTTTTGTGTTTCAAAACTTTAACCTGTGGCCGCACATGAGCATCCTCGACAACATCATCGAGGCGCCCCGCCGTGTGCTCGGCCAGAGCAAGGCCGAAGCGATAGAAGTGGCCGAAGCCCTGCTGGCCAAGGTCGGCATCAGCGACAAGCGCCACGCCTACCCTGCGCAACTGTCCGGCGGCCAGCAACAACGCGCGGCCATAGCGCGCACCCTGGCCATGCAGCCCAAGGTCATCCTGTTCGACGAGCCGACATCGGCGCTTGACCCGGAAATGGTCCAGGAAGTACTTAATGTGATCCGCGCGCTGGCCGAAGAAGGCCGCACCATGCTGCTGGTCACTCATGAAATGGGCTTTGCCCGTCAGGTTTCCAGTGAAGTGGTGTTCCTGCACCAGGGCCTGGTCGAAGAGCAAGGATCGCCACTGCAGGTGTTTGAAAACCCGCTTTCGGCGCGCTGCAAACAATTCATGTCCAGCAACCGCTAACGGAGCAACATGCATGCAGAACTATAAAAAATTCCTTCTGGCCGCGGCCGTTTCGATGGCGTTCAGCGCCACGGCCATGGCAGAAACCTTGAAAATGGGGATCGAAGCGGCCTACCCGCCCTTCAACAATAAAGACGCCAGCGGCAACGTCGTGGGCTTTGACAAAGACATCGGCGACGCCCTGTGCGCCAAGATGAAAGTCGAAAAATGCGAAGTGTATGTGTCTGATTGGGACGGCATCATCCCGGCCCTGAACGCGAAGAAGTTCGACTTCCTGGTGTCTTCGCTGTCGATCACCGATGAGCGCAAGCAAGCCGTCGACTTCACCGACCCGTACTACTCCAACAAGCTGCAATTCATCGCACCTAAAGCCACAGCCGACTTCAAGACCGACGCCGGTTACCTGAAAGGCAAGATCATCGGTGCACAGCGCGCAACGCTGGCCGGTACTTACCTGGAAGACAAGCTGCCGGACACCACCGCCAAGCTCTACGACACCCAGGAAAACGCCTACCTCGACCTGACTTCCGGCCGTTTGGACGGGATTCTCGCCGACAAGTACGTGCAGTACGAATGGCTCAAGAGCAAAGACGGTTCGGCCTATGAGTTCAAAGGCGACCCGGTGGTAGAAAGCGACAAGATCGGTATCGCCGTACGCAAGGGCGACCCGCTGCGCGAGCGCCTGAACAAAGCCCTGGCAGAGATCAAGGCAGACGGCACCTACAAGAAGATCAACGACAAGTACTTCCCGTTCAGCATCGAATGATCTGAATGGCCTGACCGGCGCGCTTCTATAAGTAGCGCGCCGGCTTTCAGCAATGCCTGCCGCGATATGAAAACACCATGAATTTCGATCTCTACGGATTCGGCCCGGCGCTTGCCGCTGGCGCGCTGATGACCGTCAAACTGGCGCTCACGGCCCTGTGCCTGGGGCTGGTGCTCGGCCTTGCCGGCGCCTTGGCCAAGACTTCACCGTACAAGCCGTTGCAATGGCTGGGCGGTGCTTACTCGACCATCGTTCGTGGCATTCCCGAGCTGTTGTGGGTGCTGCTGATTTACTTCGGCACCGTCAACCTGATGCGTGCCCTGGGCGAGTTTTTCGGTAACCCCGACCTTTCTCTCAGTGCCTTTGCCGCCGGGGTTATCGCCCTGGGCCTGTGCTTTGGCGCCTACGCCACGGAAGTGTTCCGTGGCGCGATTCTCGCCATTCCCAAAGGCCACCGCGAAGCCGGTGTGGCGCTGGGCCTGTCGAAGGTGCGGATTTTCACCCGCTTGATCATGCCGCAGATGTGGCGCATCGCCCTGCCGGGCCTGGGCAACCTGTTCATGATCCTGATGAAAGACACCGCGCTGGTGTCGGTGATCGGCCTTGAAGAAATCATGCGTCACGCACAAATCGGCGTGACCGTGACCAAGCAGCCGTTCACCTTCTTTATGGTGGCAGCCTTCATGTACCTGGGCCTCACCGTGCTGGCCATGACGGGCATGTACTTCCTGGAAAAACGCGCCGCCCGCGGCTTTGCAAGGAGCACCCAATGAGCGGTGACTACAGCTGGCTATCGCACTTCGACCTGGGCCTGAACTGGGCCGTGATCATCAAGTGGCTGCCCAAACTGGCCCAAGGCGCAACCCTGACCCTGGAACTGGTGGCCATCGCCGTGATCGCCGGCCTGCTGCTGGCGATTCCGCTGGGTATCGCGCGTTCCTCGCGCCGCTGGTACGTGAGCGCCCTGCCCTACGCCTATATTTTCTTCTTCCGTGGCACGCCGCTGCTGGTGCAGTTGTTCCTGGTCTATTACGGCCTGGCGCAGTTCGATGCCGTGCGTGAGAGCTTCATGTGGCCGTACCTGCGCGATCCGTTCTGGTGCGCCACGGCCACCATGACCTTGCACACCGCCGCCTATATCGCCGAGATCCTGCGCGGCGCTATCCAGGCCATCCCGCCGGGTGAGATCGAAGCGGCGCGCGCCCTGGGCATGTCCAAACCCAAGACGCTGTTCTACATCATCCTGCCGCGTGCCTCGCGCATTGGCCTGCCGGCGTACAGCAACGAAGTGATCCTGATGCTCAAGGCCAGCGCCCTGGCCAGCACCGTCACCCTGCTGGAACTGACCGGCATGGCGCGCACCATCATCGCCCGCACCTACCTGCCGGTGGAGATCTTCTTCGCCGCCGGGCTGTTCTACCTGCTGATGGCCTACATCCTGGTGCGGGGCTTCAAACTGCTCGAACGCTGGCTGCGCGTCGATGCTTGCCAGGGACGTTGAGGCTCGCTTTGCGGCGCTGGATGCGTTTCTAATCGAGCACCAAGGGCTGTGGCGACCACGGCCCTTTACGCACCTGCACTTACCCTGGGAACACCAGCACCCCGAGCTGGCCCAATGGCTGCGCCAGCGCTCGCTGGCCGATGCCGAAGCCAGTCACAACCACCCCTATGACCTGCCGGCGCCTGCGCCATTTCCACAGCTGGCTTTTCAGGCAGCGCAGCTTAGCGCTGTGGATAAGTTACCCGCACACAGGCTGGAGCCTGCCCGCCATCGCCTGAACGTGGATGTGCCAGGGCGTAAATGGCAGCAAATTGAAGCGTTCGGCGCCGCGCTGAAGTTTGCCGCAACCCCCAAGCATTGGCTGGACTGGTGCGCCGGTAAAGGCCACCTCGGCCGGCGCTTGCTGCAACCTGGCCAACAGCTGACCTGCCTCGAGTACGACCCGGCGCTGATCGCCTCGGGCCAGGCCTTGAGCGACCATCACGGCCTGGCCATCACCCATCGCCTGCAAGACGTGATGGCCGATGTGGCGATCAGTGCCGAGCACACGCCCGTCGCCTTACACGCCTGCGGCGATCTGCATGTGCGACTGTTGCACGTGGCCAGCGCGACGGGCTGCAAGCAGCTCGCGCTGGCACCTTGCTGCTATAACCGCATCGGCGCCGAGCGCTATCAGGCCTTGTCGACCGCCGGGCGCGCCTCGTTACTACAGCTTTCGGTCGATGACCTGGGGTTACCGCTGAGCGAAACCGTCACCGCCGGTAATCGCGTTCGCCAGCAACGGGACACGTCCATGGCCCGGCGCCTGGGTTTCGATCAGTTGCAACGCCAGCTGCGTGGCTGCGATGATTACCTGCCCACGCCTTCCCTGCCTGCCAGTTGGCTGGACAAACCCTTCGCTGACTACTGCCGGGAACTGGCGCGTCTCAAGGATTTATCCACAGGTGAACAGGATTGGGTGGCGCTGGAGGCACACGGCTGGCGGCGCTTGGCCGAGGTGCGCAACCTGGAGTTGGTCAGAGGATTGTTTCGGCGGCCGCTGGAACTGTGGCTGGTCTTGGATCGCGCGCTGTTCTTGAAAGACCAGGGCTACAAGGTTGAGATAGGCACCTTCTGCGAACCTACGCTAACGCCGCGCAACTTGATGGTGCTGGCAGAGCGCGATTAAAGGGCGAAACTTCCTACACGCGCCCTGTGGATAACTCTGTTGATGAATTCTTTACAGAGGCCGTAGCCATCAGCGCTACAGACCAAAACCCACCCTGGTCATTTTTTGTTCACAAAATAAAACGCACACAAAACAGGCAGTTGCAGCGTGTTGAGAACGGCTCCACAAAATGGCTGTTTCGTGACAGGCCCGACCAACCGATTGTGCATAAGCATCTGGCGCTAACTGCATAAAGCGCGATTTATGCGGTTCTTTTCGGTGCTTTCAGCACGCGACAAATCTCGTTGATATCGTCGCCAGCCAGCCGCTTTGTGGCGTTATCCAACGGGTCGGCCGCAAACGCCAACGCTTCGTTGATCGCCATATCGCGGTGCATCTCCAGCGGCGCTTTGCCCAGCCGCTGTTTGAACGCCTCCAGCATGTCCAGGCTAAAGGCGTTGCTCTCATCCACTTGGTTGACCACCACATGCACCACTGGTGGGCGTTCACCCTCAAGGTGCGGCGCGAGCAATCCATCCAAATGATCAAGGGTACCCAGGCAGGCGGCGTCGGCCTGGGTGATAACCAGCACCACATCGGCCACGCTCAGCGCTTGATGGGAGTAAACGTTATTGCCGGCGGGCGTATCGATGATCACCGTCTGCCGCTCGCTCAAGCCCAGGGCCGCCAGGCGCTGCGCCAACCAGCTGGGTTCATGTTTGAGCCAGCGCTCGAGGCTTTCCTGCTGCTCAATGTCGATATCGCCAAAGGTTATGACCTGGCAACCGGCAAAGCCAAGCTGCTGCAGTGGGCTCCACTGCCCATGCTCCAGGCTGGTACGGCCGATACCCGGCAATGTCGCACTGAAGCCAAAGTGATGGTGCAAGGCATTCTGTGGGTCCAGGTCCAGCGCCACCACCGATTCGCCATGGCGCTGCAAACCGCTGCTCAACGCTGTGGCTAGGGTGCTGCGGCCGACACCGCCATTGATCGACACCAACGCCACCACTTTGGGGCGCAGCGCTGCTGAATGAGTCGATTGGGAATGGGGGTTTTCGTTTGCGGGCACACTGCCAAAAACGTGCATGCGTGCATTGATGCCGTCGGCATCATGGCTGACGTTCTTACCGAACAACGTCAACAGCTCTTCGCTAAGGCTCATGGGCAGCTCCTCACGACGCAGCTAAAGACGTGAAGGTCGGCAAGCAGGCACTTACCGCAGGTCTTATTATGGGCGTCTTAGTGAGGCATTCTGTGTCACACGCAGGCAGGTGTCATTATTTTGGTGTTTTAGCTGATCGTTTTTTAGACAAGCGGTAAATAGTCAATTTAATGGCTATTTCCAGGCTGATGCATCCGAAAGCTCAACGCACGGCATAACGCAGTTACATCCTGGCAGCCGCCGCTATTCAACGCTGGGTCAAACGTGTCGCGCCCATAGGCCTGCGCCGCCCCGCAAGGTACGGCGCGAGCACCTCGTCCATCTTGGCCAAACGGCGAAACGAAGCGGCCAGGCGCTTGGCGAGAAATGCCTGGTCCTGGCCGAGCCAGCGATTAAGGCTTTGCTGCTGCACAGCATCGGTTTCACCAAAGGTCGCCAGCCGGCAAACCCGCGCCTGGGCAACGCCTGCCAGGTTTGAAGATGAGCGGCATTACGCCATTTTTATGGCTGTTCTTTTGCCAGGTGATATACATCTATAAAACAACGCATGACGCGATCACTGTGTGTTTTTTAACCAATACAAGCTCGCCGTTCGTATCAACAAGTACATAGATCCACACGCCATACACAACGAAACAAAACCCGCCCTGCGCGACACAGCCCGGATACCTCCCCGGCATTCAATGGCCTCACCCCACCACTGCACCTCAGAGGCCAACACCATGAACACCAACAACTGGAAAACCCTAATCGCCGCCAGCCTGCTTGGCCTGACCTTCACCGCCCATGCCGAGGCAAGTCATAAGCCGGATATCCAACGGGTACTGTCGACCACCGAAGACACCCGCTATGGATGCGGCGTGGTGAACGCACGCATGACCTACCTGGACTCTAAAGGCGAGACGCAGGTGTTGGCGTACATGAAATTTACCGACCAGTGTGGCGACGGCAATTGAGTCGGATTTGAGGCTCATGAGGGTAAGAAAAAGCAGCGAGCGTAAAAAAACCTTGGTATCTGCAAAAATAGTCAGAATTCAGGGGTTTACAGAAGCTTGGCAATCGCTATAATCGTCGCCCTAACACGCCGGTATAGCTCAGTTGGTAGAGCAACTGACTTGTAATCAGTAGGTCCCGGGTTCGACTCCTGGTGCCGGCACCATATCTCAAAGCCCCGCAATGCGGGGCTTTGTGGTTTCTGGGGTTTGGGAAACCGCAAAAAGTCAGATCACTGTTTTGGCCGAAATGCCCAAAAAGTGTCCACACTTAACATCTCGGGCTGCTTGCCTCAGTCCAAATCTCGACTTCTATGATGCCTTGCTCAGCTCAACGTCAGCCCCGGGAGACGTATTCTCCAAACCCACCGGACCACCAAAAGCCACCCTCACCCGCCTCCCAAGCTTTATTCAAAATTATGCCCAGCCAATAATTATGCCGCCCTCATAAAACCAATAATTCCCCCAGCCACCTATCCGTACCACCTGACCCAACCGAAAAAACAACCCATCAATTTTCCCGATTGCTCCCCACCCCTCACCACGCTAACCTCCCCCCGTCGCTACCACCCAGCGACCGGGCCTGAGAACCCGATTTGATGCAGGCGCCACTAGCGCCACGCATTCGTTGTCACAACGAACGTGTTGCTCTCACTCAATATGGGAGTTCCACCAATGACCGCAACAAATTCACCCGCACTCACCACCCTCGGCGTCACCCCTTTCTCCTTTCACTCCGACCAACCTCTGTTCCGCGTCAACAGCGGTGTTTCCCTGCATGAAGCCTTGCACCACGTTTCCGATTTGCTCCACGTCGCCAAGTTGCTCGCAGAAGATGCGGCGATGACGAAGGAGACGGACCGTTATGCCTGGGCGTCGCATTATTTGCAGGAGATGAGCAAGGCGGTGATTGATGATGTGGTGAAGGTGTTGGCGTCGCCCTGTAATGCTGAGCAGTAAGCGGTAAATGGGCTCGCCGGGCGGGCGCTGTCGCATCTCAGCCCGGCTCCCACATAGAAGCGCTTGGTTGTCGGATGTGCGTATCGCTCGGGCGCTAAGGGCTATTCATGCAACGCCGGCCAAGCAGGAAGGTCGCATCGGCGAGGTGGGTTTTGCGATTGGCTATGAGTCCGAGGCCGCGTTCAGCCGTGCCAATAAGGCCTTTTTCGGGCGCTCGCCACGGGATGACCACGCCCGGCCGGGTTAGGCCAGGCGCGTCAGCGTATCAGTGCCCGGCGCTTTGCCCGCCGTCCACATGCAGGATCTCACCGGTGACAAACCCCGCGCTCTCCAGGTAGGTGATCGCCTGGGCGATATCACTCACTTCGCCCATGCGCCCCACCGGGTGCAGTTGCCCCAATGCAGCGTGGGAGTCTTCGCCATGCATCGGCGTCTTGATGATGCCCGGGCTTACCGCGTTCACTCGAATGCCGCGTTTGGCGTATTCAATCGCCAGGGATTTGGTCGCGGCATTCAGCCCGCCTTTGGTGAGGCTGGCGAGTACCGAAGGCACGCCGTCGATGGCGTGGTCGACCAGGCTGGTGGTCACATTGACGACGTGGCCGGCGCCGTGTTTTTCCATCTCGGCAATGGCCAGTTGGGTGATGTAGAAAAAGCCGTTGAGGTTCACCGCCAGCACGTTGGCGTAGTCGTCCTGGGTGTAGGCGGTGAAGGGTTTGGCGATGAAGATGCCGGCGTTGTTGATCAGGCTGTCGACGCGCCCGAAGGTGGCCAGGGCTTCGCGGATGACGCGCTGGGCGGTGGCCGGGTCGGCGATGTCGCCGGGCACCGTGAGGATGTTCGGGTCGGTGGATGGCTGGATCGAACGCGAGGTGGCCACCACGCGATAATCGAGGGCGCGGTAGGCTTGGACCACGGCGGCGCCGATGCCTTGGGAGGCACCGGTAATGATCACGACTTTGCTCATTTTGTTTCTCCGTTAAGGGCTTGGGATTTTCGGTATTCGGTGGTGGTGATGCCGGCGTAGCCCCAGTTATCGGTGTCGATTTCTTCGATGACGATGTGGGTCAGGTCCGGGCGCTTGTTGAGCACGCGTTCGAGGGTTTCGGTGAACTCGGCGATGACCTGGGCTTTTTGCTCAGGGGTCACGCCGTCACGGGTGATGCGCAGGCTGACGAAGGGCATAGTGATGGCTCCAATGGGCGGGCATCGGGGTGATGGGCCGGCAGTGGGGTCAATTTAGGCGTGCGCTGAGTCGAGATAAATGGGGGTTTGAGTACTACATTAGTGATGTGGTGTAACAAGTTCCCGCGGTACTTCTACACGATTGGACGCCTCCCGCTGGCGTCCGCAAAACTGATAAAAAACCACCCTTGATCGTTGACGGCGGGACGCGGAGCGTCCCTAGAGGCGTTCCCACGCAGAGCATGGGAACGATCACCGTCGCTGATCCAAAGGCATAAAAAAACCCCGAACCAGTCGGGGTTTTTTATCGCCTGGCATCAGGCGCGACGTGCGATCAATTAGAAAACGTTGATCGGGTAGTCGGCGAACAGACGGATTTCGTTACCGCCTACGTTGTAGTTGCTGGCGTTGTTGGAGACGCGCAACCACGACGCACGAGCGCGCAGGCTCAGGTCTTTGGCTGGGCCGCTTTGAACGACATATTTGAACTGGTTGAAGATTTCACGCTCGGTGCCACTGCCACGGTTGGAACCGTCGTCAATGTTGGTGCCGCGCACGTAAGCGATGTTGTAGGTCAGGCCAGGCACGCCGAAGGCGCTGAAGTCCAGGCCGTAGCCTGCTTGCCAGGAGCGCTCGTCCTTGCCGTTGAAGTCGGACCAGTAGGAGTTGGCCAGCAGGATGGTATTGCCGCCGTCGCCGATACCGCCAGCGTTGCGGTAGCCGCCGTACAGGTAGCCGGTGTCACCGGTGCTGCGCTGGTGAGCGAGGGTGAAGCTGTGCGGGCCAACAGCCCAGGTAGCGCCCAGGCTCCAGATTTTGTTGTCGCGGGCGTCCGCATCACCTTGGTTTTCCAGGGCGAAGCTGCGGTCCAGCTTGGTTTTGTAGCCGTTGAAGTCAAAGGTCAACGATTGCTTTTCTGGCAGGGCCAGCACGTAGTTGACGTTGACGTATTGCTTCTTCAGCACGTCCTGCATGTTGGAGGCGTACAACGCGGCCGACAGGCTTTCGGTGAATTTGTAGCTACCACCGATGTAGTCGATGCTTTTCAGCGCGCCACTGTCAGAACCTTCGGCGCTCTTGCGAGCTTCCTTGGTGAAGTGACCAGCGTCCAGTTGCAGGCCGGCGATCTCTTTGGAAACGATCGAAGTACCGGTGTAGGTTTCCGACAACAGACGGGAGTTGTCGTACTGCAGCACAGGCACAGCCGGCATCTGGTCACCGTACTTGAGTACAGTGTTGGAGACACGGAACTTCACGGCAGCGCCGCCCTTGGCCAGGTCGTTGGCGGCTTCGCCGCTGTCGCCTTGCTTGAAGAAGTCGATACCGCCAGCGCCGCTGCGACCTTTACCACCGTCCAGGCGAATGGCGTATTGGCCGATCACGTCCACACCCACACCGACGGTGCCTTGGGTGAAGCCGGATTCGAACTTGCCGATGAAGCCCTGGCCCCATTCGGCTTTGTCTTGCTTGCCGTTTTTGTAGTCACGGCTGATGTAGGCGTTACGTGCTGCGATGTTCAGGTGGCTGTCGTCCACGAAACCCTTGGATTGCTCCTGGTCGTTAGCCATTGCTGTCGATGCGCTCAAAATCCCCAGAGCGATCAGACTCATCCGTTGCTTCAACATTTCTTATATTCCTTATTACTGGTTGAGTACGCGCTGTGACACCAGGCTCCGTGTCGCTTTTCTGGTGTCGACTTCCTCCAGAAAAAACAAGGCCCGCGGACGACTGAACTGCCGCGGGCCTTTTTTTATTGGATGAGTCATGGCGGTGAGCCACAGGCGTTGGGCGCAATCCTATGCGCGCGTTGAACTATGTGTCAATTTCGTGAATCGTCTGTATTTAGGCGAAATAATTCTAAGCGGTGCATTCCAAGGCCCTCGCTCGAGCCTGAAAAATCGTCTGATTCGTCAAGAAAACACATTATGTAACATTTTTAGCGAAGGTATGTTTGGGAATAGATAACTCGCGCAAATGCAAAGCATTACCATTCGCGCACTTTCCTTTTTCCAACACTTTTGGATTTATTCCCCATGCCTGCCTCTCGCCTGACGCCCATCACTTTTGGGCTTTCTGTTTTGCTGTCTGCCGGTTTCGCCTGTGCCGCCACGGTCTTGCCCGAAACGTCGGTGAGCGCCGAAGCCGACGAAGACGACCCGCGTGTCAAGGAGACCAACACCGCCACCCGTACTGCCACCTCGGTGCGTTACGTGCCCCAGGCCATCGACTCGGTTAAAACCGAAAGCCTGCGTTCCTACGGCACCAACGACCTGGGGCAGGCGTTAAGCGGCATTCCCAACGTCAGCAGCGGCGCCGATACGCGCTTCGACAGCCTGCGTATCCGGGGTTTTGACGCGAGCAATGACTTCTACCTGGACGGCATCCGCGACGACAGCCAGTACGTGCGCGACCTGCATAACATCGAGCGCATCGAAGTGCTCAAAGGCCCGGCCGCCGTGCTGTACGGGCGCGGCGGCCAGGGCGGCATCGTCAACCGCGTAAGCAAACTGCCCCAGGCGGGCCACACCTCCAGCATCGAAGCCCAAGGCGGCAGCCAGGATCTGCGCAGCCTGTATGCCGACCTCAGCACCGACCCAACGGATAACATCAGCCTGCGTCTGAACATGGGCAACCAGGACAACAACAGCTTTCGCGACGGTGTGAGCGGCAATCGCCAGTTGTTCGCGCCGTCGATGAGCTGGCAACTGACGCCGGACCTGAACTGGCTGGTGCAATACGAATACAGCCGTTACAACCGCACGCCGGACCGTGGCATTCCCGGGGTCAACGGCCGCCCGGCCGATGTGAGCCGCAGCACGACCTACTTCGATAGCCGCGATTACATCGACGATAAATCCCAGTCCCTGCGCTCCAAGCTGGCTTATGAACTCAACGCCAACTGGCAGCTGCGCCACACCCTCGGCGTGTTCAAGCTCGACAGCGATTTCGACAACACCTACCAGGTCGGCTACGACTCAAAAACCAACAAAGTCTCGCGCCAGCGCTGGCAACAAGACCTGAACACCCGCAACGTGTTCAACAACCTTGAGCTGGAGGGCGGGTTCGACACTTTCGGCCTGGAGCACCACCTGCTCACCGGCCTGGAGCTGGGCAGCCAGCGCCGTGATCCAAAGTTGTACAGCGCCACCGCCACCAACCGTGGCGGCCAGGCCGTGCCGAGCCTGGACCTCAACCAGCCCGACCGCCACTTGAGCCACACCGGGCGCATGAGTGTTTCCAGCAACAACCACACCGAAGTCGAAAGCCGCGCCCTTTACGTGCAGGACCAATTGCACCTCAACGATCAATGGCAAGTGCTGGCCGGCCTGCGCTACGACCACTTTGAAGTGGACACCACCAGCAAGCTGCTCAACACCCAGCAGGCGGTCGACAGCCACAGCACCAGCCCGCGCATCGGCCTGGTCTGGACGCCGCTGGAACACCACTCGTTCTATGCCTCATGGAGCAAAACCTTCTCGCCGGCCGGCGGCGGCTTGATCGGCATCACCCCCAATGCTGCAGGCGCCGTCAACGACCTGAGTCCCGAGTTGACCAAGCAAAAGGAAATCGGGGTTAAAAGCGACTGGCTCGACGACCGCCTGAGCACCACCCTGGCCGTGTACGAGCTGGAACTCTACAACCGCCGCACCAGCGACCCACTGGACCGCACCATCACCCTGCTCACCGGCGAACAACGCTCACGCGGCGTGGAGCTGACCGCCACCGGCAAAGTCGTCGGCAACTGGTATGTACGCGGCGGCATTGGCCTGCAGGATGCCAAGGTGGTGAAGGACAACAACGGCTTTGAAGGCAAACGCATCAGCGACGTCGCCAAGCGCAATGCCAGCCTGTTTATTACCTGGAAACCGGAGATGGGTTGGTACGCAGAAACCGGCCTGACCCTGGTGGGCGACCGTTACGCCGACAACCTCAACACCGTGGTGCTGCCTGGTTATGGCCGCTGGGATGCACTGGCCGGGTTCCGCCAGAAAGAATGGGACGTGCGTGCGGCGCTGAACAACATCGCGGACAAAAACTACTACGCCTCGGCCACCAGCGCAGCGCAGATCCAACCGGGCGAGCCACGTAGCCTGGTGGTAACCGGCACCTACAATTTCTAAGTTTCACTCGGTCAATGTGGGAGCTGGCTTGCCTGCGAAAGCGGTGTATATGCTGGAAAGTCGCTGGCTGACAGAATGCCTTCGCAGGCAAGCCAGCTCCCACTATTGATCTCAGTGGTCTTCAGTTTTTGCACTAGCTCACCGAGCCTGCGGGCAACAAGCACCTACAACTTCTAAATTTCACTCGGTCAATGTGGGAGCTGGCTTGCCTGCGAAAGCGGTGTATCTGCTGGAAAGTCGCTGGCTGACAGAATGCCTTCGCAGGCAAGCCAGCTCCCACAATTGATCTTGGTGTTCTTCAGGTTTTCAGTAGTTCGCACAACGCCAGCAGCTCATCCTCACTGAACAACCCCGCCGGGTAGCGCTCACTCATGACACTGCGCACATCAGGCTGTTGCTGCCTCACCTGTCGCGAGCCGTTTGCCTTCAACCAAAGCGCCAGCGCATGGATCGCATCACCACTAACCCGCGTCGGGTGGAACGGGCGCGTGTAGATCGGGTTGATATCGGCATTCATTTCAGCGCTCTCTCCTACTGCGTGAGCGGCTAACTTACTCAAGGTTTGTGACAGAACTGTGCAGTCATCACCTTGGGACACTGTGGCAACACCGATACAAGAGCTATGCCAATGTCCCGTGTTTATAGGCATTCGGACACAAAAAAGCCCGCAACCTAGCCAGGCTGCGGGCTTGCTGCAAGCGCTATAAACAAGTAGCGCTCGGCGTTCACTCAAACGCTGTTACAACCGCACTCAATTTTTGTGCGGTGCCGGCTGTTGTTGGGTCAGGCAATGGATATTGCCGCCGCCCAGTAACAGTTCACGGCCCGGCACCATCACCACTTCGTGCTGCGGGAACAGGTTCTGCAGGATCTCTTTGGCCTGGCTGTCCAGCGGGTCGTCGAAGCTTGGCGCGATGATGCCGCCGTTAACGATCAGGAAGTTCACGTAGGAACCCGCCAGGCGCACAGTAGGATTACGCTCCTGCGAGCCGTCTACCGGATCGACACCGGCGCATTCTTCTTCGGTCGCGTACAACGGGCCTGGGATCGGCATTTTATGCACTGTGAACGGGCGGCCTTTAGCGTCCGTGCTGCTTTGCAGCACGGCCATGGCGGCGTGGCAGCGCGCGTAGTTAGGGTCTTGCGGGTCATCGGTCCAGGCCAGCAACACTTCGCCGGGGCGCACGTAGCAGCAGAAGTTATCCACATGGCCGTCGGTTTCGTCGTTGAACAGGCCGTCCGGCAACCAGATGACTTTATCCACCGCCAAATTGTCACGCAGCACCGCTTCGATCGCCGCACGGTCCAGATGCGGGTTGCGGTTGCGGTTCAACAGGCATTCTTCGGTGGTGATCACGGTGCCTTCGCCGTCGACATGGATCGAACCGCCTTCCAGCACGAAGCCTTCGGTGCGGTAGCGCGGCGCACGTTCGATCTCGAGGATCTTGCCGCCCACCTGCGAATCGCGGCTCCACGGCGCATACAGGCCGCCGTCAAAGCCGCCCCAGGCGTTGAAATCCCAGTTCACGCCGCGCACTTCGCCGCTGTTATTGATCACAAAGGTCGGGCCGGTGTCGCGCACCCAGGCGTCGTCGTTGGACATTTCCACCACGCGGATATTGGGCACATCCAGGCGCGCACGGGCGTTCTCGTACTGGCCGGCAGACACTACGACGGTCACCGGTTCAAAGCGCGCAATGGCCTTGGCCACCGCCACATGGGCCGCCTGCGCCGGCTTGCCGCCCAGGCGCCAGTTGTCCGGGCGCTCGGGCCAGATCATCCAGGTTTGGGTTTGTGGCGCCCATTCGGCAGGCATGTAGAAGCCATCGGCGCGAGGTGTGCTGTGCAGGGTGGTCATGGCGTTCAGGACTCCGAATGGGGTGAAGGTCGACTTTATAACGGATAAAAATCGGCTTTAGAAGTGATAAAAGATCATAGCCGACAAGTATGACAAGCCTTAGTCGATAACAATCGACTACCTATAGTTGCTCATCGAGCACCTTCGACAACATGTCGACAAAGAAATCCACGCTGCGTTTAGACGCCACCATCGGCGGCTTGATCTTGAGGATTTTGAGGTAGTCGCCGGTCCGCAGCATGGAAACCCAACTCGCGCAGGCGATCAAGGCAACCCTTCTTCACCCGAGTATGCTTGCGCCGCCCCGCCGCGTAACTCAAGCTATGCTCTGGCTTAATGTCTGTCTTGGAAAAAAGGCTCTCTGAATGCGCATTCTCATCACCGGCGGCGCCGGCTTCATCGGTTCTGCCCTGGTTCGTCACTTGATTCAACACACCGAGCACGAAGTGCTCAACCTGGACAAACTCACCTACGCCGGCAACCTGGAGTCACTCACCAGCATCGCCGCCAACAGCCGCTATGAGTTCGTGCAGGCCGACATCATCGACCAGGCCGCCGTCAGCTCCGTGCTGGCGCGCTTTGAGCCGCAGGCCATCATGCACCTGGCCGCCGAGTCGCACGTCGACCGTTCCATTGATGGCCCCTCGGACTTTATCCAGACCAACATCGTCGGCACCTACAGCCTGCTGGAAGCCACCCGCGCCTATTGGCAGACCCTGGAAGAACCGGCCAAGAGCGCGTTCCGTTTCCACCATATTTCCACCGACGAAGTGTACGGCGACCTCCACGGCGTGGATGACTTGTTCACCGAAACCACGCCTTACGCACCCAGCTCGCCGTATTCGGCCAGTAAAGCCGCCTCCGACCACCTGGTCCGCGCCTGGCAGCGCACCTATGGCTTGCCGGTGCTGCTGACCAACTGCTCAAACAACTACGGGCCGTTCCACTTCCCCGAGAAACTGATCCCGCTGGTCATCCTCAACGCCCTCGCCGGCAAGCCACTGCCGGTCTACGGCGACGGCCTGCAGGTCCGCGACTGGCTGTTCGTCGAAGACCACGCCCGCGCCTTGTTGAAAGTGGTCACCGAAGGTGTGGTCGGCGAGACCTACAACATCGGCGGTCACAACGAGCAAAAGAACATCGACGTGGTACGCGGCATCTGCGGCCTGCTCGAAGAACTGGCGCCACAACGCCCGGCCGGTGTGGAGAAGTTCACCGACCTGATCACCTTCGTCAAAGACCGCCCAGGCCACGACCAGCGCTACGCGATCGACGCGAGCAAGATCGAAAACGAGCTGGGCTGGGTTCCGGAAGAAACCTTTGAAACCGGCCTGCGCAAAACCGTGCAGTGGTACCTCGATAACCTGGACTGGTGCCGCAGGGTCCAGGACGGCAGCTATCAAGGCGAGCGCCTGGGCAATACCGACCCAAAAGACCTGATCGCATAAGGTTTTGATCACACGACCTGTTCACCCGGCGAGTGCAACCGATGAGTGTGATCGCTACGGAGTTGCCCGAAGTATTGATCCTCGACCCCATGGTTTTGTGGTGCTCAGCGACTCTGCCGAGTTCCTTTACAAAACCACCGATTACTACACGCCTTCGGCAGAGCGTTGTATTCGCTGGGACGACCCGGAACTCAATATTGACTGGCAGTTTGAGGGCGCACCGACCTTGTCCGCCAAGGATCAGAACGGCAAGGCATTGGCAGACGCCGATCTGTTTGCATGACCGGCGAGTGCCTTGCACGCCGGCCCTAGGCATAATGCGCCTGTTCCCACAGGCGCATGACTCCCATGACTCCACCCCTCCCGCGTAGACCTCGCTGGCGCAGCCTCGCCTTATTGGCGTTGTGCCTGGCACCGCTGCTGTGGCCGCTGGAGCATCTGGCCGAGCGCTATTACCGCAGCGAACTGGCCGGGCAAAACCGTCAGACCCTCGACCTGTACGTCGCCAACCTCCTCGGCACCCTGCACCGCTATGAAGTGCTGCCGCAGATCCTCGGTGACTTGCCGGCCCTGCGCACCGCGCTGGATGCGCCGCAGGTCAGTGCCAACCTGACCAACGCCAACCTGCTGCTCAAGGACGTTGCCGCCCAGGCCGGGGTGGAAGTGATGTACCTGATGGACACCACCGGCAAGACCCTCGCCGCCTCCAACTGGGACAAGCAGGACAGTTTTGTCGACCGTAACTTCTCGTTCCGGCCCTATTTCAGCGAAGCCATGGCCGGGCGCCTGGGACGGTTTTTCGGCCTGGGCACCACCTCGGCCAAACGCGGCTACTTCTTCGCCGCCGCTGTACGCGATGGCGCCAAAATAATTGGCGTGCTGGTGGTCAAGGTTGACCTGGACCACACCGAAAGCCTATGGGGCAAAACCCCCGAGCAACTGCTGGTGACCGACCACAACGGCGTGGTCATCCTCACCTCACGCCCGCAATGGCGCTTCCGGGCGACCCGGCCGCTCACGGCGCAAGAGCGTCAGGCAATCATCGCCATCCAGCCCTACCCGACCCGCGACCCGCAACCGCTGGCGTTGAGCACCACGGCATGGCTGCGCCAATCCACGGCCATCGCCGAGACCGGCTGGACCGTGGAAATTCTTGCACCGCGCTCGCTGATCAATCGCCCGGTGCGCACCGTAGTGGCCGTTGGCGGCGCGACGCTGTTGGTGCTGATGTTGCTGCTGGGTTTGATGATGCAGCGCCGTCGCCACTACCTGGAGCGCATCGCCTTCGAAGCCGAGGCCCGCCGCGAACTGGAAGCGCGTGTGATCGAGCGCACCAGCGACCTCGAAGGCCTTAACCGCCGCCTCAAACAGGAGGTGCTGGAGCGTGAGCACGCCCAGCAGGAACTGGTGCGCGCCCAGGATGACCTGGTGCAGGCCGGCAAGCTGTCGGCGCTGGGCACCATGTCGGCGAGTATCAGCCACGAACTCAACCAGCCGCTGGCGGCGATCCGTAGCTACGCGGAAAACGCCGAGATCCTGCTCGACCACGAACGTACCAACGACGCCCGTGGCAATCTCAAGCTGATCAGCGAACTGACCGGGCGCATGGCCTCGATCATCGCGCACTTGCGCGCCTTCGCCCGCCGCGACCGCCACGCCCCGGAAAGCGTAGCCCTGCAACCGGCACTCGACGATGCCCTGGCGTTGCTGGCCAAACGGCGGCGCTCGATGGAAGTCGAGTTGATCCGCGACTTGCCCGAGGCGACCTTGTGGGTGCAAGCCGGCGAAACCCGCCTGCGCCAGGTGCTCGGCAACCTGCTGGCCAACGCCCTCGACGCCCTCACCGAAAAAGGCCCGCCGCGCAAACTGTGGCTGAGTGCCCAAACCACCGAACAGGGCGTCAACCTGTACATTCGCGACAACGGCCCAGGTTTTTGCATGGAAGCCCTGGGCCGCGCCAGCGAGCCGTTCTACACCACCAAGACCCGCACCCAGGGTTTGGGGTTGGGCCTGGCGATCTGTGACACCTTGATGCGTGCCTTTGGCGGCGAATTGTTGTTCGCCAACCACAAGGAAGGTGGCGCACTGTTAACCCTGAAATTGCGTGCCGGCTCGCCGGGCGTGAGTCTGCAACCGTCCGAGGACCGCAGTGTATGAGTATCGATAACCAGATCCAGGTGGTGTTGATCGACGACGATCCACACTTGCGTCAGGCTCTGTGCCAGACCCTGGACCTGGCCGGGCTGAAAGTCCTGACTCTGGGCGAAGCCACGGGCCTCACGGCGCGCCTGTCCCGCGATTGGCCGGGCGTGGTGGTCAGCGATATCCGCATGCCCGGCATGGACGGCCTGGAGCTACTGGCTGAACTGCACGGCCAGGACCCGGACCTGCCGGTGCTGCTGATAACCGGCCACGGCGATGTGCCGCTGGCGGTGCAGGCCATGCGCGCCGGGGCCTATGACTTCCTCGAAAAACCGTTCGCCAGTGATGCCCTGCTCGACAGTGTGCGCCGCGCGTTGGCTTTGCGCCGCCTGGTGTTGGATAACCGCAGCCTGCGCCTGGCCCTCAGTGATCGCCAGCAACTGAGCACGCGCCTGGTCGGGCATTCGCCGCAGATGCTGCGCTTGCGCGAGCAGATCGGCGCCCTGGCGGCAACCCGCGCCGATGTGTTGATCCTCGGCGAAACCGGCGCCGGCAAAGAAGTGGTAGCCCGCGCCCTGCATGACCTGTCGAGCCGCCGCAGCGGGCCGTTTGTGGCGATAAACGCCGGCGCCCTGGCAGAATCGGTGGTCGAAAGCGAACTGTTCGGCCATGAGCCGGGCGCCTTTACCGGCGCGCAGAAACGCCGCATCGGCAAGTTCGAGTTCGCCAATGGCGGCACGCTGTTCCTCGATGAAATCGAAAGCATGAGCCTGGATGTGCAGGTCAAATTGCTGCGTTTGTTGCAGGAGCGAGTGGTCGAGCGTTTGGGTGGCAATCAGCTGATCCCGCTGGATATCCGCATCATCGCCGCCACCAAGGAAGACCTGCGCCAGTCCGCCGACCAGGGACGCTTCAGGGCCGACTTGTACTACCGTCTCAACGTCGCGCCGCTGCGCATTCCGCCACTGCGCGAGCGCGGTGAAGACGCACTGATGTTGTTCCAGCATTTTGCCGACGAAGCCAGCAGTCGCCACGGCCTGCCGTTGCACGAGCTGCAACCGGGCCAACGCGCCCTGCTGTTGCGCCACAGCTGGCCGGGCAATGTGCGCGAACTGCAAAATGCAGCCGAGCGCTTTGCCCTTGGGCTGGAACTGGCACTGGACGCCACGGCGGACAACCCCGCCGCGGGCGTGCTGACGTCAACCTCTGGCGGTTTGAGCGATCAGGTCGAGCAGTTCGAAAAAAGCCTGATCGCCGCCGAGCTGACCCGCCCCCACAGCTCGGTGCGCAGCCTCGCCGAAGCCCTGGGCATCCCGCGCAAAACCCTGCACGACAAACTGCGCAAGCACGGCCTGAACTTCGCCGACAGCGCCAGCCACAGCGCCGACGACGAATGACCCGCCAAGAGACCGCCATGAACCGCGACAGCCGCTACCTGGAATCGATCCTTCACCACGACATCCCCCTCACCCGGGAAATGGGCCTCAAGGTGCTCGGCTGGCAACACAGCCAATTGCAGCTGCACCTGCCCTTACAGGCCAATATCAACCACAAGAGCACCATGTTTGGCGGCAGCCTCTATTGCGGCGCCGTATTGGCGGGTTGGGGTTGGCTGCACCTGAAACTGCGCGAAGAAGGTGTCGAAGACGGGCATATCGTGATTCAGGAAGGGCAGATCAGTTATCCACTGCCAGTGACTCAGGATGCGATCGCTATTTGCGCGGCGCCGGAAGACAAGGTGTGGAAGCGCTTTGTGGCGACATACAAACGCTATGGCCGGGCGCGGTTGGCGTTGGAGACGTGGATTGTGAATGAGGGCAGTGAGGAGCGGGCTGTAGCCTTCACTGGCCAATACGTCCTGCACCGCTAACCGTCACAACACAAAACCAACTGTGGGAGCTGGCTTGCCTGCGATGAGGCAGTGTCAGTCGAATCAACTATCGACTGATACACCGCTATCGCAGGCAAGCCAGCTCCCACATTTTGACCTGTTGTGGCCTTAAGAACGGGCCAGGGTCAGCAGGCGCTCGCGCCACGCTGCCTTGGCCGGCAACGCCAGAAAGAACGGGTTTAACAACGAAGCCCGCGCCGGATAGCTGAACGGCGCGCCACTCAACTCCAACACTTCACCACCCGCCCCTTCCAGCACACCCTGGGCTGCGGCCGTGTCCCACTGCGACGTCGGCGCCAGACGCGGATAGCAATCGGCACTGCCTTCGGCCAACAGGCAGAACTTCAGCGAGCTGCCAATATTCGCCAATTTCAGCTCACCCAAACCTTCGCTCAAGCCACTGAGCAGGCGTTCCTGTTCCGGGCTGCTATGGCGGCGGCTGGCTACCACGGTAAACGCCTCGCCGGCCGCCGGGGTCTGGCGTACCTGGATCTGCTTGGGCGCCTCACTCACGTCCGAGCGCCACGCGCCCAGGCCCGCGCCACCGAAGTAGCAACGGCCACTGGTGGGCATCGACACCACGCCAAACACCACGCGGCCTTGCTCGATCAACGCAATGTTGACGGTAAATTCTTCGCTGCCGGAAATAAACTCCTTGGTGCCATCCAGCGGGTCCACCAACCACCAGCGCTGCCAGCCGGCGCGCACGTTCTGGTCGATATCGGCGTCTTCTTCGGACAGCACCGGGATGCTCGGGTCCAGAGCGGTAAGGCCCGCCAGGATCAGATGGTGAGCCGCCAGGTCGGCCGCCGTCACCGGTGAATCATCCGCCTTGGCGGTGACCGCTACGTCCGCACGCCAATACGGCAGGATGACTTCACCTGCCTGGCGTGCCAGCTCGATCACAGGGGCAATAAACGGATGGCCTAAAAACAGTTCGCTCATGCGACAAAAGCTCCACGCTGGGTCAACAGGTCTCGTACCAAATACAGGGCCGCCAATGCACGGCCTTCACTGAACTGCTCGTTTTGCGCCAGCATCGACAGCTCGCGCAGGTTGACGCGCTCCACACGCATGGGCTCAGGTTCATCGCCTTCCAGGCGCTCTTCATACAGCTCGGTGGCCAGCACCACCTGGATTTTCTGGCTCATATAGCCAGGCGACAAGGACAGTTCGGTAATGTGCTCCAACTGGCGCGCGCCATAACCGGCCTCCTCCTTGAGCTCGCGGTTGGCCGCCGCCAGTACGTCCTCGCCAGGTTCGATCAGGCCCTTGGGCAACGACAATTCATATTCGTCGGTACCGCCGCAGTACTCTTCCACCAGCAACGCGTGGTCGGCATCGATCATCGCCACGATCATCACCGCGCCGTAACCGGCACCGCGGCCTACCAGGCGCTCGTAGGTCCGTTCAACGCCATTGGAAAAGCGCAATTGCACTTCCTCCACGCGGAACAAACGGCTACTGGCGACTATTTCGCGGGCGAGGACGGTGGGTTTCTGGCGCATAAGCGGCTCCTTGGCGTGATCGGGTTACTATACCGTGGCTTTTCCGATTGTCTGTGTCGGATATCTTTACTTACATGAGAACGCCCCATGCCCTCTTTGCCCTGGCACGCCATCGACACCGTCCTGCTGGACATGGACGGCACCTTGCTCGACCTGCACTTCGACAACCACTTCTGGATGGAGCACCTGCCCCAGCGCTACGCGCAACTGCACGGCGTGAGCCGGGCCATGGCCGACATGGAGTTGCAGCCGCTGTTCGAGCGTAACGCCGGACAGTTGCAATGGTATTGCCTGGATTTCTGGAGTGCCGAGCTGAACATTCCGGTGCGCGAACTCAAACTGGAAACCGCTCACCTGATCGCCCTGCGCCCGGACGCGGACACCTTTCTGGCGGCGATCAAACAGGCCGGCAAGCGTGTGATTTTGATCACCAACGCCCATCGTGATTCGCTGTCATTGAAGTTGGAGCGCATTGAGCTGGCGCCGTATTTCGAGCGGTTGATCAGTTCCCACGACTACGGTTTCGCCAAGGAACACCGGCAATTCTGGGATGCGTTGCAAGCCGACATCCAGTTCGACCCGGCCCGCAGCCTGTTTATTGATGACACCTTGCCGATCCTGCGCAGTGCGCGCGAGTTTGGCGTGGGGCATTTGCTGGCGGTCAAAGAGCCGGACAGTAAGAAAGGGCCAAAGGACACAGGGGAGTTTGCGGCAGTCGATGATTACCGAGATCTGATTGCCGGGCTCTAATGTAAATGTGGGAATGTGAATGTGGGAGCTGGCCAGTGTGAGAGCTGGGCTTGCCCGCGATGCAGGCACCTCGGTGTATCAGTGATACCGAGGTGATGCTATCGCAGGCAAGCCAGCTCCCACATATACCTGCTCCCACAGTTATGCCTGTGTATTACTCAGGAATACGCAGTGTCTGGCCTGGGTAAATTTTGTTTACATCTTTAAGCAGCGGCTTGTTGGCCTCGAAGATTTTGTTGTACTGGTTGGCATTGCCGTACACCGCCAGGGAAATCGCGCTGAGGGTGTCGCCTTTCTTCACCACAACAAAACGAGCGGCCGTGACCGCGGGGCCGGACACAGTAATCTGGTCATCCACGCTGGCAACACCGGCGATATTACCCGCCGCCAGAAGGATTTTTTCTTTCTCTTCCTGACTGGCAACTTCACCGGTGATCGTCACCTTGTCACCGTCTACGGTGGCGTGAACGTTCGGGTTACCCAGCCCTACCGCTTCGATATGCTTTTTCAACTCTTCGCCAGCATTGGCATTACCCGGCGTCAACAGGTCAATCAACTTCTCGCCTGCTTCCTTAACAAAGCTAAAAATACTCATGGTGCGCTCTCCTTGGGGTTTAAGTTCCAGATGCCCAAGACTAGACCAGTCCTGCAGTCTTGGGTTCCAGGCACGCCAAAGACCCAAACACGCTAGCCTGCGCGCTGCCAGGAATAAGCCCGCAACACGCGCCTTGATCGACGCCATCTATCAATAGATCAGTACAGCCGATTAGACGCGACCCTTTGTCGCGCCTAGTCTAAACATTGATCATTCCCTCGGTGGTACTGCCCCATGAACGCCAAGCGCCCAGTCTGCGCGGCGCCTGCCCTCGAAACGCCCGCGCCGGCCGCCAGCCAGAGCTACCAGTTTTGCAATCTGGAACACACTGAAATTGCCAGCACTGCATTGGCCGAAGAAGTGGCGTTGGCGATTGCCTACAACGACATCAGCCAGGCGGTGATGCTGGTGACGCCCACCGACTTGGAAGACTTTATCGTCGGCTTCAGCATCGGCAGCGGCATTATCGCCGACGTTAGCGATATATATGATCTAAAACTCAGCGGCACGGGCTCTGCCCAATACGCTCACGTACAGATTTCCAGCCGCGCCTTCTGGAACCTCAAGCAGCAACGCCGCCAGTTGGCCGGCACCAGCGGCTGCGGCCTGTGCGGCGTAGAGGCCGTAGAACAAGCCTTGCCGGACCTGCAAGTGCTGCCCGGTGCGCCCTTGCCGCCCGCCGAATGGCTCGACGGCCTGCGCCAACGCATCAGCGCATTTCAGCCCCTGGGCCAGTACAGCGGCGCGGTGCATGCGGCGATCTTTATGAATAACCAGGGCGAGTTGCTGATGGGCCGCGAAGACATCGGCCGACATAACGCCCTGGATAAATTGATCGGCGCGCTGATCCGCCAAAAAATTCCGACCGACGGCGGCCTGGCCATTGTCACCAGCCGCTGCAGCCTCGAATTGATCCAGAAAGTCTTGCGCGCAGGCATCCAGACCCTGGTCAGCCTGTCGTCGCCCACCGGCCTGGCCCTGCAATGGGCGCGCCGGCACAACCTCAATCTCATCCACCTGCCGCAGAAAAGTGCGCCGCGGGTCTACAGCCCTGCGATGGAGAACCAGCCATGAGCCTGCATCACCAAGCCGACCAAACCCCGACTCCGCGCTACAAGCCTTACAAAGGCCCGGCCGGCGGCTGGGGCGCACTGATCAGCGTGGCGCAGGCCTGGCTGACCAGCGACAACGCCATGAAAAACCTGCGCATGATGCTCAAGACCAACCAGAACGGCGGTTTCGACTGCCCTGGCTGCGCCTGGGGCGACTCGCCGGAAAGCGGCATGGTCAAGTTCTGCGAGAACGGCGCCAAGGCGGTCAACTGGGAAGCCACCAAGCGCCGTGTGGACGCGGCCTTCTTCGCCAAGCACAGCGTGACTGCACTGCTGGAGCAGAGTGACTACTGGCTGGAATACCAGGGCCGCCTGACCGAGCCGATGCGCTACGACGCCGAGACAGATCGCTATAAAGCCATCAGTTGGGATGCCGCCTTTGACCTGATCGGCAAGCACCTCAACGCCCTGCCAAGCCCGGACATGGCCGAGTTCTACACCTCGGGCCGGGCCAGCAACGAAGCAGCGTACCTGTACCAGCTGTTTGTGCGCGCCTACGGCACCAACAATTTCCCGGACTGCTCGAACATGTGCCACGAAGCCAGCGGCGTCGCCCTGGCGCAAAGCGTGGGCGTAGGCAAAGGCACCGTGACCTTTGATGACTTCGAACATGCCGATGCGATTTTCGTCTGGGGCCAGAACCCCGGCACCAACCACCCGCGCATGCTTGAGCCGCTGCGCGAAGCGGTAAAACGTGGCGCCCAGGTGGTGTGCATCAACCCGCTCAAAGAGCGTGGCCTGGAACGCTTCCAGCACCCGCAACACCCGCTGGAAATGCTCACCAACGGCGACAAACCGACCAACACCGCGTACTTCCGCCCGGCACTGGGTGGCGACATGGCCATCCTGCGCGGCATGGCCAAGTTCCTGCTGCTGTGGGAACGCCAGGCCCAGGCCGAGGGCAAAGAGGCGGTGTTCGACCACGACTTCCTCAATGAACACAGCGTCAACGTGCTGGAGTACCTGGGCCAGATCGACGACACCCCATGGGATGAAATCGTCACGCAGTCCGGCCTCACCCTGGTCGAGATCGAGCAAGCGGCGCGCATGTACGCCAAAGGCAAAAACGTGATCATGTGCTGGGCGATGGGCATTACCCAGCATCGCCATTCGGTGCCGACCATCCAGGAAATCGCCAACCTGATGCTGCTGCGCGGCAACATCGGCCGCCCAGGCGCCGGGCTGTGCCCGGTGCGCGGCCACAGTAACGTGCAGGGCGACCGCACCATGGGCATCAACGAACGCCCGCCGGTGGCGTTTTTGGATTCGCTGGAGCGCCGCTTCCAGTTCCAGGTGCCGCGTACCAATGGCCACAACGTGGTCGAAGCGATCCACGCCATGCTCGAAGGCCGCTCCAAGGTGTTTATCGGCCTGGGCGGCAACTTCGCCCAAGCCACGCCAGACAGCCCGCGCACCTTTGAAGCCCTGCGCAGTTGCGACCTGACCGTGCAGATCAGCACCAAACTCAACCGCAGCCACCTGATGCACGGCAAAGACGCGCTGATCCTGCCGTGCCTGGGCCGTACCGACATCGATATCCAGGCCGACGGCCCGCAAGCCGTGACAGTGGAAGACTCGTTCAGCATGGTGCACGGCTCCAATGGCCAGTTGCAGCCGCTGTCGAAGCTGATGAAGTCCGAGCCGGCGATTCTGGCCGGGATTGCCGCCGCCACGTTGGGCAGCAAGCCGGTGGACTGGAACTGGCTGGTGGCCGACTACGGGCGCATCCGCGACTTGATCGCCGATACCATCCCAGGCTTCAAGGACTTCAACGAACGCATCAAACACCCAGGCGGTTTCTACCTGGGCAACTCCGCCGGTGCACGCCGCTGGAACACGCCGTCGGGCCGCGCCAATTTCCGCCCGAACGTGCTGCCCAAAGACCTGATCCACGAACGCACCCACGCCACAGGCCGGGTGCCGGACCTGATCATGCAGTCGATGCGCTCCCACGATCAGTACAACACCACCATTTACGGCCTGGACGACCGCTACCGTGGGGTCAAGGGCCAGCGTGACGTGCTGTTCGTCAACGAAGCCGACATCATCCGCCTGGGCTTCAAGCCGGGGCAGAAGGCTGACATCGTGTCGCTGTGGGAAGATGGCCGCGAACGCCGCGTGAAGGGCTTCACCTTGCTGGCGTTTGATATTCCGGCGGGCCAGGCGGCGGCGTACTACCCGGAAGTGAACCCGCTGGTGCCGCTGGAAAGCACCGGGGATGGCAGCCATACGCCGACGTCGAAGTTCGTCGCGATTTGCCTGGAAGCGGCGAGCGACAGTGGCTTGATCATGGCCCGTTCAGCCTAAGCAGAGTCCCTCGTGGCGAGGGAGCTTGCTCCCGCTCGGGTGCGTAGCGCCCGTAATAATGTTGGGGTCGCTGCGCAACCCAGCGCGAGCTTGCTCCCTCGCCACAAGAGAACAATGCCGGCAGTTTTACTCAGGCACAAAAAAAGGCCGCTTTTGCATAAAAGCGGCCCTTCCGAAGTAGCTAAAGACTCACAAAATCGACTTAAGTTCCCTATACAAAACAGCAACTTAGCGAATTGTATACAACCTCTACCGCCGGTCGGTTTTCGATTGTCAGCGCCTCGATACAACCTCAGGATCGCGCCGTCATCCTCTTGAGGTCTCTCTATGAAGTTCTCCTCGATTCTCTTGTTGTCCCTTGGCCTGGTCAGTGGCGCAGCCATGGCCGGTGGCACCACCGAAGCCGGTGTGGGCGGCGCATTGGGCGGGGTTCTAGGTTCGGTTGTCGGCCAGCAGTTGGGCGGCAACACAGGTTCCACCATCGGCGCAGCCTTGGGTGGCGCAGGCGGCAGTGCGGTGGGTGCCGATAGACGCAGCCGTGGCGAAGCCGCCATTGGTGGCGCACTGGGCGCAGCCGGCGGCAACGTCGTGGGCCGCAGCATGGGCGGCAGCACCGGCGCACTGGTCGGCTCAGCAGCCGGCGGTGGTGCAGGTGGCGCGCTGGGCAACTACATGGGCAACAAGAGCGATGACGACGACCGCCGCTACCGCGGGCGTGACAACCGTCGTTACGATCGAGATGACCACCGTGGACGCGGGCATGCCTATGGGCATCGCAAGAACAAGCATCACTACCGTCATCGGTAAGTTCTAAAGAACACAGCTGGCCCCCTGTGGGAGCTGGCTTGCCTGCGATAACGGTGGGTCAGGACGCACATCTAATCCTGACCCACCGCTATCGCAGCGATGCGGCGACCCAACAAGCCAGCTCCCACATTTGATTTTCATTGCATGAAAAAGGGCCTCAAACCACCAACCGCTCCAACGCCTCGCGCAACTTCCCCGCAATCGCCAGCGGCTGGTTTGACGCCCGGTCCACAAACACATGCACAAAGCGCCCCGCCGCACAGGCTTCATCCTCGCCGGCCTTGAACACCGCCAATTCATATTGCACCGAGCTGTTACCCAGTTTGCCCACCCGCAGGCCGATATCCAGGCGATCCGGAAACGCGATCGAGGCGAAATAATCGCACGCCGAACTCACCACAAACCCCACCACCTCACCGTCATGAATATCCAGCCCACCTTCTTCAATCAGGTAGGTATTCACCGCCGTGTCGAAAAAGCTGTAATAAGTGACGTTGTTCACATGGCCATACACATCGTTGTCGTGCCAACGCGTGATGATCGGCTGGAAGTGACGGTAGTCGGCGCGTTGCGGCATTGAGTTAGGCATGGGCGGTTCTCTGGAAAGTGGGTTTACAGGTCATTCAGGTGGGCTTGCGCCCACTCACGCACCTCGGCGTATGGGTAGTCCTCCAGCGCAGCAAAACCCGGTATGCCCCGCGCCTTCAGCTTGGTAAACAGCGGCACGCTGATACCGCCGAGAAACCGCGCCAGCCGTTCCGCTTCTGGCAGGCTCATGGTGTGCTCATGATGCCTGTGGATAAAATCACCGCACAGCCCCATGAAGTTTTTATCCACAAGTGGCGGCAAACTCGGCGGCGGCGGCAAATGTGCGACGTGGCCGTGGCATACCGAACAATGCCCGCAGCGTTGAGGGGCATTTTCATCACCAAAGTACTTGGCCAGACGCTGCCCCAGGCAATGCTCGGTAGCAAAAAGCTCGAGCATGGCGTGGATCCGCGCCACTTCCGTCACTTCATGGTGCTTGAAGCCTGTGTATAACTCGGCGCTCAGCACCCGTGGATCAAAGTCGGTATCGAGCAGGCTGTAGACCTCGGTCATCTGCTTGCTTTCCAGCTCAATCAGGCCCTGTTCCTGGAAGTAGTCCAGCGCCTTCACCACCCGGCTGCGCTCGGCATTGTGCTGTTGGTACAGCGCATCGAAATCCACCGTCGCCCAGGTTTTGGCGCGTTTACATACCTGGATGATCGCCGCGACAAACTGCTGCCGCTCGCCGGAAAACCGCGCCAGCAACGCCTCGGGCTCGATCAGGTATTTGAAGCGGTATTCGGCGTAAAACGCATAACGCGGTGCGATCACACCCTTGAGCTCCAACTGCACCAGCAGCGTCTTGAGCGGCAGCTCGCGGATGTTGCTGTGGTCCGACAGCGACCTCAGCAGGAACTCCCACTGGCCCTCGCTTCGCGCCGCCTGCAACTCCTCCAGTACACGGCGAATGCCCTCCTGCTCCGGCGTATCGCCATACACAAAGTTTTCCAGCACATTGAGGCTGTCGCGGTTGGCCAGCACCAGGCAATCGGACGGCTGTCCATCACGCCCGGCGCGGCCGATTTCCTGGCTGTAGTTCTCGATAGACTTGGGCAGGTCGAAGTGCATCACGTTGCGAATATCACTCTTGTCGATGCCCATGCCGAACGCGATGGTGGCAACAATGCAATTGGAGCGCCCGCCCATGAAACGCTGTTGGATACCTTCGCGTTTATCGTGGGGCAACCCGGCGTGATACGCCTCGGCCTGGATGCCATTGCGGTTCAGGTGTTCGGCAATCTGCTCGGCGGTTTTTTGCAACGTGACGTAAACGATGCTCGGCTGATTGGCCCGCGCGCTCATCCACTCGACCAAGCGCCGGCGTTTGTCGTGGCCGCTCACCGGCTCTACCAACAAGTTGAGATTGGGCCGGTAGAAGCCCGTGGTGATCACATCATCCGGCGCAATGGCGAACTTGGCCTGCATGTCGGCAATCACCTTGGGCGTGGCTGTAGCCGTCAGCAGCAGCGCTTGTGGGATATTGAACTGGCGCTGGTAGTCCGGCAGCTTCAGATAGTCCGGGCGGAAGTTGTGGCCCCATTCGGAAATACAGTGCGCCTCATCCACCACCAACAAGGAAATCTGTACGCTTTGCAGGAAGTTACGGAAGCGCTCGTTCTTTAAGCGCTCCACGGAAATCATCAAAATCTTCAACTCACCCGAACGCGCGCGGGCCATCACCTCATTGGCATCTTCACGGCTCTGCGCCGAATCGATACTGCCAGCACAAATGCCATGGCGTTGCAGGAAACCCAACTGGTCCTGCATCAGCGCCAACAGCGGCGACACCACCAGCGTCAGGTGCGGCAACAGCACCGCCGACAGCTGATAACACAAAGACTTGCCGGAACCAGTGGGGAAAATAGCGGCAGCCGAACGACCGGCCAGCACCGCGCTGATCGCGGCCTCCTGGCCCAAACGAAACTGTGGGTAACCAAAGACCTGTTGGAGGGTGTTGTGCATAAGCTGTCACTCCGTTGACCGCTGAACGAGTCAAAAACATAGACCAGCGATCAGTAAAAGGTCGGGGATAAACGCTACAAACTGATACAGAGAAAACCAGCAAGACCGCGCAAAAATGCAGACAGTAGCACGCTTGATTACAAGCCCCGACAAGGAGTCGTGAATGTCTCGCATGCCACCGTTTTCTTTGCTCCTCGCAATGCCCTTGCTGCTGATGGGCTGTGCAACGCCGCCGAAACCCACCTCCGAGCAACTGGCCGTGCATGCCTTTGAAACGCCCGAATACTTCTCCGCAAATGCACTGCCTATCGTCAAGGCATCCACCCTCTATGCCCAGTTGATCCCCATGCAGTCTGTCGACGACCGTCCCATGACCCCGTCCTGACTGAGCGTTCCTCACGCTCTGCGTGGGAATGCCGCCTGGGACGCTCCGCGTCCCGCCACCCGCGCCCGGCTTTAAGCTTGGGCATTGGTGACGCAGAGCGTCACGGGAGGCATTCCCACGCAGGAGCGTGGGAACGATCTAAAAAATGACCCCGCAGCAGGTTCGCGAACGCTTGCTCAGCACCGCCAATCGGACGGGCATCTATGCCAACAGCGAAGCCTACGGACGCGGGTTGATGGACCTGGATGCGGCTTCGCGTCTGTAGGATTGGCGATGGCCGTCCCTTGAAGCCGTTCTGACTGATCGTTCCTCACGCTCTGCGTGGGAATGCCGCCTGGGACGCTCCGCGTCCCACCTCCGCGCACGGCTTTAAGCTTGGGCACTGGTGACGCAGAGCGTCACGGGAGGCATTCCCACGCAGGAGCGTGGGAACGATCTAAAAAATGACCCCGCAGCAGGTTCGCGAACGCTTGCTCAGCACCGCCAATCGGACGGGCATCTATGCCAACAGCGAAGCCTACGGACGCGGGTTGATGGACCTGGATGCGGCTTCGCGTCTGTAGGATTGGCGATGGCCGTCCCTTGAAGCCGTTCTGACTGATCGTTCCGCACGCTCTGCGTGGGAATGCCGCCCGGGACGCTCCGCGTCCCACCTCCGCGCACGGCTTTAAGCTTGGGCATTGGTGACGCAGAGCGTCACGGGAGGCGTTCCCACGCAGGAGCGGGGGAACGATCAGGAAACCTGTGGGAGTCGGGCTTGCCCGCGATGGCGGTGTGTCAGGCAGGGAAATATTGCCTGACACACCGCCATCGCGGGCAAGCCCGGCTCCCACATTGGCTGGGTGTTGCCAAAAAAAACACTGTCAAACCGCAAATGCCGGAAAGCTTTGTGGGAAGCAGACAAACACCGTGTAGTCCTCTTCCCAAACTGATCAAAACACCTGCCAAGCCCTCTACATAACCTCCCTTCACATGACCGAAACTAGTGACCTCTCAACTGTCCCGGCAAAAACCGTGAACATCGAAAGGACTCAACGATGGTCGACTACAGCTCTTGGGGCTCGCTCCTCATTCTTATTGCCCTTACTGTCCTGCTCGATAGTAAGTTGAAGCATCCCGAGCTCAGAAAATGGTTCGGACTGGCCCTCATCCTCACCGGACCAATGCTTCTAATCGTCGCCACTTCCTGGCTGAGCGAATTACAATTCGACAGTCTTCCGACATTCGCCTTTATCATTGGCATCCGTCTCTTTTTCACCCGAAACAAATTCCGTCACCAACGCAATCCTCCCCCCCACCCACTCCTGCGTGCCCCCACCATGAACCTGGCCCCCAACTTCCCCGAAGACCCCGTGATGCAGCAGCTTCTGCAACTGTTGCACGAAGAAATCGGACTGCCGAAGCACAAGACCCTGCGCCTCGAAACCTCGATCAACCTCGAGCTCGGCTGCGACGGCGCCGAGGCCAAGCAATTGATGGAAGCGATGGAGCAAGAGTTTGCCCTCGACTTGGGCGACTACGATGCTTATCGTTACTTCAAACCGCCGGTGTTCGATGTGTTCCTCAAGCGCCGCGCCAAGGGCCGGGGCGATAAGGTGCCGCTGACCATCGGCATGCTCTACCTGGCGATCAAGACCCATAGTTGGGATACGCAAACCCTGGAAAACTTGAGCTGATCCCAAGACCACCGAATACCGGTGTGGGAGCTGGCTTGCCTGCGATGGCATCACCTCGGTATTACTGACAGACCGAGTCGCCTGCATCGCGGCGGTGCGACGATTCGACAAGCCCGGCTCCCACACTGAAGTTGCTGACACAACAACAAGGACCTTACATGGACGTAATAATGGGCCTGCTGGCCGCCCTGCTCTGGGGCGGCACGGACTTTCTCGTGGGCCTCAACGCCCTAGCCGTGGGCGTTAAACGCGCGGTGTATTTCGGCCAAGCCCTTGGCTTTTTGATCATGACGCTGTTGCTGGTGATCTTCCCGGCCTTCCTGTTCAAATCTCTGAATGCCCCATTGAGCGTCTGGCTCCTGGGCATCACCGCCGCCCTGCTCACCGTCTCCGGCGCGCTGGCGCTGTCCAAGGCCTTCGCCCTGGGCAAAGCCGCCATCGTTGCGCCTTTGGTAACGTCTTACGGCGTAGTGACCACCCTGCTGTCCTGGGCCAGTGGCGAACACATCAACCTGATCCAACTCGGCTGCATCGGCCTGTGCGTAATCGGCGTGATCCTGTCCAGCATCCACAAGGACAACGGCACGCCCCACAACAACCCGCGCCAGTCCATCGCCTACGCCATGCTCGCCGCCTTGCTGTACGGCACCAGCTTCTGGTTGCAAGGTCGCTACACGCTGCCGGCGCTGGGGCCGATCACCATGTTGTGGCTGGGTTACCTGGTGGGCCTGTGCGTGCTGGTGGTGATGGTGCTGAAGATCAAGGACGGCCTGAAGATCCCGCCGTTGAAAAACTGCGCAACCTTGACCGGTGCGAGCCTGATGAACCTCGGCGGGTTCTCGGCGTTTTCCTGGGGCGCGATGACGGGCTCGGTTTCGGTGGTGACGGTGATCAGTACATTGTCCGGCGGGATTGCGGCGATTCTGGGGTATGTGTTTTTCAAGGAGCGGTTGTCGGCGGTGCAGGTGCTGGGCGTTGCATTAGTGCTGGTCGGCGCCGTGGTTTTGCATATCGCCATCTAACCTGTCGCCCACAAAAAAGCCGCCCCGGAGGGCGGCTTTTTCACAACAACCGAACCTTACAACTTAGGCCCGGCCGCCTTGATCGCATCGCTCACTTCAAACTTCTTGAAGTTCTCGATGAACAGACCAGCCAGCGCTTTCGCCGCTTCGTCGTAGGCAGCCTTGTCAGCCCAGGTGTTACGCGGGTTCAACAGGCCGGTATCAACGCCCGGTACGGCCAAAGGCACGTCGAGGTTGATGGTGTCGAGGTGTTCGGTTTGTGCACCGATCAACGCGCCGCTCTGGATCGCTGCGATCACGCCGCGAGTGGTCGGGATGTTGAAGCGCTTGCCGACGCCGTAGCCGCCGCCGGTCCAGCCGGTGTTGACCAGGTAAACCTTGGAGCCGAAGCCGCGCACACGCTTGATCAGCAGTTCTGCATACTCACCGGCTGGGCGTGGGAAGAACGGCGCGCCGAAGCAGGTGGAGAAGGTCGACTTGATGCCGCTGCCCGAACCCATTTCGGTCGAGCCCACCAGAGCGGTGTAGCCGGACAGGAAGTGGTAGGCCGCTTGTTCTTCGCTGAGGATCGAGACGGGCGGCAGTACGCCGGTCAGGTCGCAGGTCAGGAAGATCACAGCGTTTGGCTCGCCGCCCAGGTTCTTCTCGGAACGCTTGGCAACGTGCTCCAGCGGGTAGGCGGCGCGGCTGTTCTGGGTCAGGCTGACGTTGGTGTAGTCGGCGTGCTTGGCATCGTCGATCACCACGTTTTCGAGCACGGTGCCGTGCTTGATGGCTTTCCAGATTACCGGCTCGTTCTTCTCGGAGAGGTCGATGCACTTGGCATAGCAACCGCCTTCGATGTTGAACACCACGCCTTCGCCCCAGCCGTGTTCGTCGTCACCGATCAGGTAACGGCTTTCGTCAGCCGACAGGGTGGTTTTACCAGTGCCCGACAGGCCGAAGAACAGAGTCACGTCGCCTGCTTCGCCAATGTTGGCGGCGCAGTGCATTGGCAGCACGTCGGCGGCCGGCAGCAGGAAGTTCTGCACCGAGAACATGGCTTTTTTCATTTCACCGGCGTAACGCATGCCGGCGATCAGCACTTTTTTCTGGGCGAAATTGAGGATCACGCAACCATCGGAGTTGGTGCCGTCACGCTCTGGCACGCATTCGAAGTTGGCGACGTTAAGCACTTGCCACTCATCACGGCCGGCTGGGTTGTACTGGGCCGGGTTGATGAACAGGCAACGACCGAACAGGTTCTGCCAGGCAGTCTGGGTGGTCATTTTCACGGCCAGGTAGTGGTCTTCTGCAGCCCCTACGTGAACATGGGAAACGAAATGCTCTTGCGCGTTGTTGAATGCCTCGACGCGAGCCCACAGGGCATCGAACTTGTCGGCCGGGAACTTGCGGTTGATCGGGCCCCAGGCGATTGCGTCCTGGGTGGAAGGCTCTTCAACGATGAAACGGTCAACCGGCGAACGACCGGTGCGGTGACCGGTTTCTACGACCAGCGCGCCAGTATCGGCAAGCACGCCTTCACCGCGCTGCAGGGCTTCTTTGACCAGATCGTCAACACTCAGATCGGTGTATACGGCGTTATTGGCTTGCGTCATGAGGTTCCCCGTCGGCCTATGGCCGAGTGCTCCAAACGTTTTGTAGTAGAAAGTTGCGCACTACTACCGCGAAAAAAGTGGGCCGGATTATGCCAGAAAAGCCCAAAAAGAGTAGGGTCCTCCCGTCAGAACTGCGCTAATCCGGCGTTTGTCAGGTGATTTACCTGTGCTTAAACGTTTTAGTGGCGGGTGTCGGAGGGGGTGTCGATGCCTGCGCCGGCGAATAATTGGGCTACATCGGCCGCATCGAACAGGTAGCGCTGGTTGCAGAATTGGCAGTCGATCTCGATATTGCCGCCATGTTCCACCACCAATTGCTGCGCATCTTCAAGGCCCAGGCTAACCAAGGCGTTGGCCGAGCGCTCACGTGAACAACTGCAACGGAAGCGCAGGCCCTGGGCGTCGAACAGGCGCACGGCTTCTTCGTGGTAAAGGCGATGCAGGATGGTTTCGTTATCCAGGCCCAGCAGTTCTTCAGCCGTCAGGGTGCCGGCCAGGGCGGTCAGTTTTCGCCAGCTGTCGGTGCGCTCATCGTCGTCCTTGATGCGGTCAGCCGGCAATTGCTGAAGCAGCAGGCCACGGGCGCGCTTGCCGTCAGCGTTGAGCCAGAATTTGGTGCCGACCTGCTGGGACATCACGAAATAGTTGGTAAAGCAGTCCGATAGGGTTTCGCCGTCGAGGTCGACGATGCCCTGGTAACGCTGGCCTTCGGTCGGGTCGACGGTGATCGCCAGCACGCCATTGGCCATCAGGTCTGACAAGGTCGCGTCCGGGGCGATCTGGTCCGCTTCGTAACGGGCCAGGCCACGGATTTCGCGCTCGCTCGAGCACTCGATCATCAACATCGGCACCGGGCCTTCGGAACGGGCCTGCAAGATCAGCAAACCATCGAACTTCATGGTGCCTACCAGCAGCGAGGCCGCCGCCATCAGCTCACCGAGCAGTTGCGCAACCGGCTCCGGATAGGGGTGCTTGGCAAGGACTTCGGCATAGCTGCGCTCCAGCGAGACCAGTTCGCCGCGGGCGTCGTTCTCATCGAAGATGAAGCGTTGGGTGAAGTCGGTATCCGGTAGATCAGTCATAGGTCTGGGTATCTGAATTGATGACAAATTGGTTACAAGGTTTATAGAATTAAACGCTTTGGCACCTTTTTGGTGCGTTTTTACAGAGCGAAGAGGGACAGTTTATGAACAATCCGGGTTTGTTCCAAGCCAGGTGGAACCTCCGGGGGTGGGCCTTTTGCAATCTAGTCGCTATCGGGCTGCTGTGTTTTTGGCTGTGGCCCACGGGACAGATGCTGTGTGTGGTTTTCGACGAATGGCTGTTTCATCTGCTTAATGACCCATTGGCAAGCAATTCGACATGGTTGCATGTGTGGGCGGTGGCCAGTTTGCGACCGTTTGATGCCGTGGTTGGGGTGATTTTGCTGGCACTGCTGATTCGCGGCGACTGGGTGTTCAAGGCCATTCAGGTGCGACAGGCATTCTTCGGTTTCCTCAGCATTCTGCTGCTGTTGCTGTTTATCCGTATGCTGTTTTCCAAGCTCACGGCGCAAATGGGCTGGCAGCACAACAGCCCGTCGATGGTGATCAGCGGCGCGATTCATATGAGCGATTATTTCCCGGGCCTGGAGAAAACCTGGGAGTTGAAGGATCGTTCCAGCCAGAGCTTCCCGGGCGATCATGCGTCGGTTCTGCTGATCTGGGGCATGTTCATGACGGTGTTTGCCCAGCGTTTCACCCAAGTAGTGGTGATCTGGGGCTTGGCATTGTTGTTCATGATGCCGCGGCTGGTGGCGGGCGCACATTGGGGCCAGGACGACTACATCGGCGGAGTGCTGCTGGCGTTGCTGGCACTGGGGTGGGGGTATTACACGCCGTTTGCGGCAAAGGTGTCGGGGTTGCTGATACGGGTGACGGCGCCGGTTTTCGGGTTGCTCGGGAAGCTGCCAGTCATCGGGCGGTTGAGTGTCATGCGCATAGCCGCGTAACACCGCAGCCCTAATGTGGGAGCTGGCTTGCCAGCTCCCACATTTTTGATCTCCTTTTGAAGGAAGATCCGTGTCATCAATCATCATTGCCGCTGCCGCGAAACTTGAACAGATCACGCCGCTGCTTCTTGCTCGGCTTGCCGTCGGTGGTCATGCCGGTTGCGCCAGCCTTACGCATAGCCGCCGCATTTTCGCGTTTTGCGATGCTGGCTTCGGTTTCGGCATACAGCGCCTGCGCCTCAGGCGCGCCACGACGCACTACAGACAGTGCCTGCACCACCACAGTCTTTTCGTCAAAACCTGTACGAATCTGCAGCTCGTCTCCGACGCGCGGTTCCTTGCCCGGCTTGCAGCGCTCGCCGCGATGGTGCACCTTGCCGCTCTCGATGGCCGCCTTGGCCAGGGCACGGGTTTTATAAAATCGCGCCGCCCACAACCACTTGTCCAAACGGACCTTTTCTTCCTCTTCCTGCTTTTGAGCCACTTGAATTCCTCGCTCTGAAAAATGTCGCAACTTTACCGTTGAACCCCTTCAACGCATAAATCCCAAGCCTCACCTAAGATACGCCAGACACCCCCTGTTTTCGCGAGGATACGCTGTGACCGACTTTCCCACCTCACTCACCTCGCCCAACCAGCGTTGCGTAGGTTGCCAGCAAAGCGAAGACTTGGGTTTCGATTTTTCCTTCGCCTACCAGCCTATCGTAGACCTTCGCGACCGGTCGATTTTTGCCCACGAAGCATTGGTGCGCGGTATTCACGGTGAAGGGGCGTTGTCGGTGCTGGACCAGGTCAACGACAGCAACCGTTATCGCTTTGACCAACGCTGCCGTACTCAGGCGATTGCGGGGGCCGCCGCGTTGGGAATGCAAAGCTATCTTTCGATCAACTTCATGCCCAATGCCGTGTACCGGCCGGAGCTGTGCATTCGCAGCACGCTGGAGTCGGCCCGTGCGCATAATTTCCCGCTGGATCGGTTGATTTTCGAAACCCTTGAAAACGAGCATGTAGATAACTATCGCCATTTGACCAATATTCTGCGTGAATACCGCGAATTCGGCTTCAAGACCGCCATCGATGACTTCGGCGCCGGCTATTCGGGGCTGAACCTGCTGGCCGATTTCCAACCCGACTTGATCAAACTCGACATGGCGCTGATTCGCGATGTAGACCAGGATCGTGTCCGGCAGGTTATTGTCCAGGGGATTGTCACAATCTGTGAGCAGTTGGGCGTTACTGTCATTGCCGAAGGTATCGAAAGTGCCGGCGAGCGCGACTTTCTGTCCGACTGCGGAATATTTCTGATGCAGGGCTACTGGTTCGCCAGGCCTGCATTCAAAGCCCTGGCCGAGGTTTCCCCTCAGGCCTGGGCGAACTGACCGGTTACCCATATTGAAGACATTTGACCATTTGACCGTTGTGGGTCTGCGCGAGTGGGTGGCCCTTCCCGACCTGGGAGTGGCTGGCCTGCGCGCGAAGATCGACACCGGTGCCAGCACCTCGAGCCTGCACGCCACCGATATCGAGCCCTTTGAGCGCGACGGTGAGAAGTGGGTGCGCTTCACTGCGCACCTGGGCAGCGTGGTGCAATTGCGCCATCGTCGCTGCGAAGCGCCCCTGGTGACGATGAAAACTATCAAGAGCTCCAACGGCCATGCGCAGGTGCGGTATGTAATCAGCACCACCCTGGCACTGGGTGACCGAGTATGGCGGGTGGAATTCACCCTGGCCTGTCGCAAGGCCATGCGTTACCGCCTGTTGCTGGGCTCCAAGGCGCTGATTGACGGCCAGTTGGTGGTCAACCCCGGCGTCAAGTACGTTCAAGACAAGCCGGTGTTCCCGGTCTCTACTATTTCTGCCCCAGGTGCTGCATGAAGATTGCTGTGCTGTCGCGAAACCCGCGTCTGTATTCCACCCGCCGCCTGGTCGAGGCCGGCACCGAACGTGGCCATGAAATGGTGGTGATCGACACGTTGCGTGCCTATATGAACATTGCCAGCCACAAGCCGCAGATCCACTACCGGGGCAAACCGCTGGAAGGCTTTGATGCGGTGATCCCGCGGATCGGCGCTTCGGTGACGTTCTACGGCTGCGCGGTGTTGCGCCAGTTTGAAATGATGGGCGTGTTCCCGCTCAATGAGTCGGTAGCCATCGCCCGTTCGCGGGACAAGCTGCGCTCCCTGCAATTGCTGTCGCGCCGGGGTATCGGCCTGCCGGTGACCGGCTTTGCCCACTCCCCCGATGACATCCCCGACCTGATCGAGATGGTCAACGGCGCACCGCTGGTGATCAAGGTGCTCGAAGGTACCCAAGGTATCGGCGTGGTGCTGTGTGAGACGGCGACTGCCGCCGAGTCGGTGATCGAGGCGTTCATGGGCCTCAAGCAGAACATCATGGTGCAGGAATACATCAAGGAAGCCGGCGGTGCGGATATCCGCTGCTTCGTGGTCGGCGACAAGGTGATCGCAGCCATGAAGCGCCAGGCCAAGCCAGGGGAGTTCCGCTCCAACCTGCACCGTGGCGGCAGTGCCAGCCTGATCAAGATCACCCCGGAAGAGCGCATGACCGCGCTGCGGGCCGCCAAAGTGATGGGCCTGGCAGTGGCGGGCGTGGATATCCTGCGCTCCAACCACGGCCCGCTGGTGATGGAGGTAAACTCATCACCGGGCCTGGAAGGGATCGAGACCACCACCGGCAAGGATGTGGCGGGGATCATCATTCAGCATTTGGAGAAGAATGGTGGGCCGAATATGACCCGGACCAAGGGCAAGGGCTGATACAACCCGGCCTTCCACCCACCGAAAAAACCTGTGGGAGCTGGCTTGTCGGGTCGCCGCATCGCTGCGATAGCGGTGGGTCAGCAACCCATTTGTTAACTGATACACCGTTATCGCAGGCAAGCCACCTCCCACATTGGGTTGCTGTTGTTTTTTAGACCGCATCCCTTGGCAGCATCAAGCCCAGCGGCAAGCGCACCCGCGCTTCCAGGCCGCCTTCTTCGCGGTTGCGCAGCTCAACATTGCCGCCATGCATCGAAGCAATTCGCCGCACAATCGCCAGCCCCAGCCCCGTACCCTTGCCGCCCCGCGCACGGTCGCCACGGGTGAATGGGTTGAAAATACCTTCCAGCTCCGCCGGGTCGATGCCCGTACCACGGTCCATCACGCTCAACACCACATAGGGCGCCGTGCTGTCGCCGGACACATAGGCGGCCACTTCCACATCTGAACCCGCGTGATGCAAGGCGTTGCCGATCAGGTTGTTCAACAGGCGCTTCATCGACACCCGACGCAATGCAAACGGCTGGATCGGCTCCAGGCGCATGCGCACCTGTTCGCCATTCTGGTTGTAGGGCGCTACCACCTCACGCACCAGGTCCGTGAGGTCGACTTCCTCCACCACCTCATCACGGCCATCGCGGATAAACGCCAGGAACTGATCGAGAATCGCGTCCATGTCCTCGATGTCGCGCACCATGTCGTCGGTCAGGTCGTTATGGTTGCCCATCAACTCCAGGGACAGCCGCAAACGCGTGAGCGGCGTGCGCAAGTCATGGGACACGCCCGCCAGCATCAGCTCGCGTTCGCGCCCGGCCTGTTCGACATCCTCCGCCATCTGGTTGAAGGCACCGTACACCTCGGTCATCTCACTGGGCGTATCGCTGATCGGCAGGCGCACACTGCGCCCCTGCCCGAGTTGGCGGGCGGCAAACACCAGGCGTTTAAGCGGTTGGTTGAGCTGTCGGACGAAAATCCACGCGGACGCGGTTGAAAGTAAACCGATGGCCAGGAACCAGCCCAACACGTTCCAGATTTTTTGCCCGCGCAGCGGATGGGGGTAAAGGGGCACCTTGATCCAGGCATCTCCCAGACTCGGAGCCCTGACCCAGAGTGCAGGTGAAACATGCATGCGCAGGCGCACCTCGGTGTCCTCTCCCAGCTCAGCCTGCATCTGACGCTGATAAATCTCGCTGTAAGGCCAATGCTGCTCACCTTCGGGCACACCAGCGCCGTCGACTCGAATCAGCGTCGAAGCCTTTGCTACCTTTTCGCGGTTTTCAGGGTCAACGGCCCAGTAGGCACGCAGTGTCAGGGCGACACCGTGGCTGTACTGCCTGTCTACCAGCACGTCTTCGTTCATCAATAGATAAACCAGCGTGAGCGCCTTGGAAAACAGAACGACGATCAGCACCAGCCAAAGGGTGCGAGAGAAGAAACTTTGCGGGAACCACAACGGGGTTTTCATAGGAGACAGCTAAACACCTTGCAGGAACGAGCGGCGCTCGCAGAATTGCAGACGCCGGGCATCCCGTCGACCCTCATGGAGTCAAACGCCGGGATGCCCGCCCCTGCAAGTCATCGGTCACTTGGTTGCAGTGCCATCCGGCACAAACACATAACCCACGCCCCACACCGTCTGGATGTACCGCGGCTTGGCCGGGTCCGGCTCGATCATCCGGCGCAGACGCGAGATCTGCACGTCGATGGAGCGCTCCAGGGCGTCCCATTCGCGGCCACGGGCCAGGTTCATCAGCTTGTCGCGGGTCAACGGCTGGCGAGCATTCATCACCAATGCCTTGAGCACGGCGAACTCGCCGGTGGTCAGCATGTGCACTTCTTCGCCACGCTTGAGTTCGCGGGTCGCCAGTGACAGCTCGTATTCGCCAAAGGTGACGCTCTCGTCTTCGCTGCCTGGCGCGCCCGGTACCGGCGGTGCCTGGCGACGCAATACGGCCTTGACCCGGGCCATCAACTCGTCAGGGTTGAACGGCTTGGCCAGGTAGTCATCAGCGCCCAGTTCCAGGCCCTTGATGCGGCTCAGCTCATCGCCCTTGGCGGTCAGCATGATGATGGGGATCTGGTTGTTCGCACCGCGCAGGCGCTTGCAGGCGGTAAGGCCGTCTTCGCCGGGCAGCATCAGGTCGAGTACGACCAGGTTGAACACTTCGCGCCCCAACAGGCGGTCCATCTGTTCGGTGTTCGGCACCGCGCGGGCACGGTAGCCCTTGGAGTTGAAAAAACGTTCCAGCAGGCTGCTCAGCCCCGGATCGTCGTCAACGATGAGAATTTTTTCGCCTTCAGCAGTTTGTGCAGTGCTGCTCATTAGATGCTCCTCTTATCTCGGCGCGCATTATGGCGTAGCTGCCGTTATACGCACCGTGTGCATTGTTAGCAGATTTTTCCTCCACCGCCAGCGAACCCGCGTCCTACAACCACCGGCGCAGTACCCCCCAAGGGCAGAACGCTGGTTATAATGCGGCGCCTTCACGCAGGGCACTGTCAGACTTTACTGTTTGCAGCCTCAGCCGTTTTTTCAACGCGGGGCAGCAATTTCCCGATTTCGAGGGTCAATAGGCAGCCTTTTGACCCAGGCAGCGGTGCCGCTGGCGCCGCTCAACCAGCCTCGCAACGCCTTGTTTTCCGGGTCTGCGAGCTGCTTTCAAGAATTTCAGGTGGTTTTATGGACAGCATCAACAGCCGCATTGCCGAGGAACTCGGTGTACGCCCACAACAGGTCGAAGCGGCCGTCGCGCTACTGGATGAAGGCTCCACGGTGCCTTTCATCGCCCGTTACCGTAAAGAAGTGACCGGCAGCCTCGACGACACCCAATTGCGTCACCTGGAAGAGCGCCTGCGCTACCTGCGAGAACTCGACGAACGGCGCATCAGCATCCTCGCCAGCATCGAGGAACAGGGCAAGTTGACCCCGCAACTGGAACGCGACATCAAGCTCGCCGACACCAAGACCCGCCTCGAAGACCTTTACCTGCCGTACAAACAGAAGCGCCGCACCAAGGGCCAGATCGCCCTGGAAGCCGGTTTGGGCGAGCTGGCCGACGGCCTGTTCAACGACCCGTCGCTGGCCCCGGAAGCCGAAGCCGCGCGCTTTATCGATGCCGAAAAAGGCGTCGCCGACGTCAAGGCCGCCCTCGAAGGTGCCAAGTACATCCTCATGGAGCGTTTCGCTGAAAACGCCGGCCTGCTGGAAAAACTGCGCACCTACCTCAAGCAGGAAGCCATTCTCAGTGCTCGCGTTATCGCCGGCAAAGAGGAAGAAGGCGCCAAATTCCGCGATTATTTCGAGCACGACGAGCCGCTCAAGAGCATGCCGTCGCACCGGGCACTGGCGATTTTCCGGGGTCGCAACGAAGGTATTCTCAGCTCCGCGCTGAAAGTCGGCGACGAATTGCCGGGCACCATGCACCCGTGCGAAGGCATGATCGGGCAACAATTCGGCATCCAGAATCAGAACCGTCCTGCGGACAAGTGGCTCGGTGAAGTCGTGCGCTGGACCTGGAAGGTCAAGCTCTACACCCACCTGGAAACCGACCTGCTCGGCGAGCTGCGCGACGGCGCCGAAACCGAGGCGATCAACGTGTTCGCCCACAACCTGCACGACCTGCTGCTGGCCGCACCGGCCGGCCCGCGCGCCACGTTGGGCCTCGACCCGGGCTTGCGTACCGGCTGCAAGGTTGCGGTGGTCGACTCCACCGGCAAGCTGCTGGACCACGCCACCGTGTACCCGCACGTGCCGCACAACAAGTGGGACCAGACCCTCGCCATTCTGGCCGCCCTGTGCGCCAAGCACGCCGTGGACCTGATTGCCATCGGCAACGGCACCGCCAGCCGTGAAACCGACAAGCTGGCCGCCGAGCTGATCAAAAAATACCCCGCCATGAAGATGACCAAGGTCATGGTTTCCGAGGCCGGCGCTTCGGTGTACTCGGCGTCGGAACTGGCTTCCAAGGAATTCCCGGACCTCGACGTGTCGATCCGTGGCGCCGTCTCCATTGCTCGCCGCCTGCAGGACCCGCTGGCAGAGCTGGTGAAGATCGACCCTAAATCCATTGGTGTCGGCCAGTACCAGCACGACGTGTCGCAGCTGAAACTGGCGCGCGGCCTGGATGCGGTGGTGGAAGACTGCGTGAACAAGGTGGGCGTGGATGTAAACACCGCCTCGGTCGCGCTGCTGGCGCGTATTTCCGGGCTTAACACCACCCTGGCGCAGAACATCGTCACCCACCGCGACGAAAACGGTGCGTTCAAAACCCGCGCCGCGCTCAAGAAAGTCGCACGCCTGGGCGAAAAAACCTTTGAACAGGCCGCCGGCTTCCTACGGGTCATGAACGGCGATAACCCGCTGGACTCGTCTGCGGTTCACCCGGAAGCCTACCCGCTGGTGCAGCGTATTGCCGCCGAGACCGACCGCGATATCCGTTCGCTGATCGGTGACGCCGCGTTCCTCAAGCGCCTGGACCCGAAGAAGTACACCGACGAAACCTTCGGTGTGCCGACCATCACCGACATCCTGCAAGAGCTGGAAAAACCTGGCCGCGACCCGCGTCCCGAGTTCAAGACCGCCGAGTTCCAGGACGGTGTTGAAGACCTCAAGGACCTGCAACCGGGCATGATCCTCGAAGGCGTGGTCACCAACGTGACCAACTTTGGCGCCTTTGTGGATATCGGCGTGCATCAGGACGGTTTGGTGCACATCTCTGCGCTTTCGGAGAAGTTCATCAAGGATCCACGCGAAGCGGTAAAAGCCGGTGACGTGGTCAAGGTCAAGGTCATGGAAGTCGATATCCCGCGCAAACGCGTGGGTCTGTCGATGCGCATGAGCGACACCCCAGGCGAGAAAATCGACGGCGCCCGTGGTGCACGCCCAGGCTCGGCCCCGCGCCAATCCCAGGGTAACGCGCCGCGTAAAGAGCCCACCGCCACGGCCGCGCCGAGCAACAACGCGATGGCGTCGCTGTTTGCCAACGCCAAGCAGTTGAAGAAACGCTGATGGAAATCCCGGCCGGTTTGACCCAGAGCGCGTTCAGCGAACTGATCGGCTGCCGCCTGCAACGCCTGGACGAGGGCGTTGCCGAGGTGGCCCTGACCCTGGAGCCGCAACTGCGCAACCGCGCGGGCAAGCTCCATGGCGGGGCGATTTTCAGCCTGGTCGACATCACCATGGGGCTGGCCTGTTCCAGCGCCCATGGATTTGACCAGCAGAGCGCGACCATCGAGTGCAAGATCAACTATATCCGCGCCGTCGAAGACGGTGATGTGCTGTGCACCAGCCGGGTGATTCACGCCGGCAGACGCACGTTGGTGGTCGAAGCCGATGTGTATCAAGGCGAAAGACTTGTCGCAAAAGCACAAGGCACCTTCGCTGTCCTCTAGCTCCCCGCCCTCGATTTGAGTTAATTTCGGCGCTGCGACAACAGCGTCGGAATTTTCTTGCTGCGCTATAGCCCAATTCATGGAGTGAAGTAGGCTTTTTCAATGTGAGCCAAATCGACTCTAAACCAGGCGATAACGCCAGTTTCAACTTCACCCTTGTAGACCGTCCTGCCCACCCCCATATTGGGGCGACTGACGCGTGAAGGAATCCAACTTGAGCGAACTTCTCAACCGCCGCCTGGCCCTGCTCGGCAAGCGCGAACACCTCTCCCTGCTAGAGCAATGCTTGCACGGCATCGAGCGTGAATGCCTACGCGTCACCGGTGAGGGTCGCCTGGCACAAACGCCGCATCCAGAAGCCCTGGGCGCCGCGTTGACCAATGAATTGATCACCACCGACTACTCGGAATCGCTGCTGGAGTTCATCACTCCCGCCCTGCCCAACCCGGCCGACACCCTGAGCAGCCTGGACAAGATCCATCGGTTTGCCTACAGCAAGCTCGGCAGCGAGTACCTGTGGAGCCCTTCGATGCCGTGCCCGTTGCCGGCCGAGGAAGATATTCCGATCGCCTACTACGGCACCTCCAATATCGGTCAGCTCAAGTACGTGTACCGCAAGGGCCTGGCCCTGCGTTACGGCAAGACCATGCAGTGCATCGCCGGCATCCACTACAACTTTTCCCTGCCGGAACAGCTGTGGCCGTTGCTCAAGGAGACTGAAGGCTTCGTCGGCACCGACCGCGACTACCAGTCCACCGCCTACATCGCGCTGATCCGTAACTTCCGCCGCTACAGCTGGCTGCTGATGTACCTGTTTGGTGCTTCACCGGCCCTGGACGCGGGCTTCCTGCGCGGTCGTTCGCACCAACTTGAAGTGCTGGACGCCGACACGCTGTACTTGCCGTACGCCACCAGCCTGCGCATGAGCGACCTGGGTTACCAGAGCAACGCTCAGGCTGGGCTGACGCCGTGCTACAACGACTTGAACAGCTACACCGACAGCCTGCGCGAAGCGGTGGCAACGCCCTACGCGCCTTACGTCGAAATCGGCACCCATAAGGATGGTGAATGGGTGCAGCTCAACACCAACATCCTGCAGATCGAAAACGAGTACTACTCCAACATCCGCCCCAAGCGCTTGACCTACACCGGCGAGCGGCCGATCCAGGCGCTGATGGCCCGTGGCATCCAGTACATCGAAGTGCGCTGCCTGGACATCAACCCGTTCCTGCCGATGGGCATCGACCTGCCGGAGTCGCGTTTCCTTGATGCGTTCCTGCTGTACTGCGCGTTGAACGACAGCCCGCTGTTCGCCAACAACGAGTGTGGCAATGCCACCTCCAACTTCCTCAGTGTGGTCAAGGAAGGCCGTCGCCCAGGCCTGCAATTGCAGCGTGAAGGCCAGGCGGTGGACATGAAGGAATGGGCCACCGAGCTGCTGGAGAAGATCGCCCCGCTGGCGGCCTTGCTGGATGAGAGCCATGGCATCACCGAGCACAGCCAGGCGCTGGACGCTCAGTTGGCGAAGGTCAAGGACTCGTCCCTGACGCCGTCGGCCCAAGTGCTGGCAGCGATGGCCGAGCGCAAAGAGAGCTTTGCGCAATTCTCCCTGCATCAGAGCGAGGTGCACGCCGCGCACTTCCGCCAGGAGCCTTTACCAGCCGAGGAGCAGGCACGCTTTGAAGAGTTGGCACGTAAGTCGCTGGCTCAGCAGGTGGAGCTTGAGCAAAACGAAGTGGGCGACTTTGACGTGTTTGTCGGCTCGTACCAGGCAAGCATTCTGGCGATCAGTAACTAAAGCATCACGCCATCTCCTGTGGGACCTGGTTTGTGTGGGAGCTGGCTTGCCTGCGATGCAAACACCTCGGTGTATCAGTGATACCCAGGTGATGCTATCGCAGGCAAGCCAGCTCCCACATTTGCCTTCATTGGGTTGAAGATTGCGCTCACTCTTCTCCTCATAAGCTAATTCGAAAATGTTATTTATTTTCGAGTTCTTAGATCATTTAGTCTCCTCACACGCCGATCCTCGGCCGCCTGATTGAGGAGCTTCCCCTTGAAACTGCTTACCCCATTGCGCCTCTTGGCCGCATTGTCCCTGGCCGGTGCCAGCCTGTTTGCCCAGGCGGCAGATGTGACCATTGCTTACCAGACCACCGTAGACCCGGCGAAAGTCGCCCAGGCCGACGGTGCGTATGAAAAAGCTACCAACGCCAGGATCGACTGGCGCAAATTCGACAATGGCGCCGACATCATCGCCGCCATTGCTTCCGGCGACGTCCAGATTGGCTACCTCGGTTCCAGCCCGCTGACCGCTGCGGTAACGCGCAAAGTGCCGGTTGAAACCTTCCTGGTCGCCACCCAGATCGGCGCCGCCGAAGCGCTGGTAGCGCGCAATGGTTCGGGGATCAACAGCCCACAGGACCTGGTCGGCAAAAAGATTGCCGTGCCTTTCGTGTCTACCGGCCACTACAGCCTGTTGGCCGCGCTGAAACACTGGAACATCGACCCTTCCAAAGTGACCATCCTCAACCTCGCACCGCCGGCAATCATTGCGGCGTGGAAGCGCGGCGATATCGACGCGACTTACGTGTGGGACCCGGCCCTGGGCGTTGCCAAGGAAAGCGGCAAAGTGCTGATCACCTCCGGTGAGTTGGCCAAGTTTGGCGCGCCAACCTTCGATGCCTGGATCGTGCGCAAAGACTTCGCCGAAAAACACCCGGAAATCGTCACGGCCTTCGCCAAAGTCACCCTGGACGCCTACGCCGCCTACCGCAAAGACCCACAGGCCTGGCTGGCCGACAAAGGCAACGTCGACAAGCTGGTGAAGCTCTCCGGCGCCAAGGCCAGTGATATCCCACTGCTGCTGCAAGGCAACGTCTACCCACTGGCCGCTGACCAAGTAACCCTGCTGGGCGCACCGACCACCAAGGCTGTGACCGACACCGCCGCGTTCCTCAAGGAACAAGGCAAAGTCGACGCCGTGCTGCCGGACTACGCCCCTTACGTCAGCGCCAAGTTCATCACTAACTGATTCAAGGAGTTCATCGCGATGGCCTTGCTACAACTGGAGCGCATCAGCGCACAGTACCCAGGCGCCACAGAACCGGTACTGTCCGATATCTCACTCGACCTTGGGCCTCAGCAATTGCTGGTGGCCCTCGGCCCGTCCGGCAGTGGCAAGACTTCGCTGTTGAACCTGATTGCCGGCTTCGTCGAACCTTCTGCCGGGCGCATCACCCTCGATGGCGTGCCGGTCAAAGGCCCGAGCGCCGAACGCGGCGTGGTGTTCCAGGACGACGCTCTGCTGCCCTGGCAGGACGTGCTGGCCAACGTCGGCTTCGGCCTGGAACTGGCCGGTGTGCCCAAGGCACAACGCGAAGTGCGCGCCCGGGAAATGCTCGCACTCGTCGATTTGGCCGGTTTCGACAGCCGCCGTATCTGGCAGCTTTCCGGTGGCCAGAAACAGCGTGTCGGCCTGGCCCGCGCGCTGGCGGCTGACCCTCGCGTGCTGCTGATGGACGAGCCTTTCGGCGCCCTCGATGCCTTCACCCGCGAACAGATGCAGGAGTTGCTCCTGCAAGTCTGGCGGCGCACGGCCAAGCCGGTGTTCCTGATTACCCATGACATCGAAGAAGCGGTATTTCTCGCCACCGACCTGATCCTGCTGGCGCCCAACCCAGGCCAGATCGTCGAGCGCCTGCACCTGGACTTCGGTCAACGCTACGCCGCCGGTGAATCGGCGCGGGCGATCAAGTCCGACCCGCGCTTTATCGAAACCCGTGAACACGTGCTGGGCAAAGTGTTCTCGCAACGGCAGGTGCCTGCATGAGCAGCTACGAACTTCCCGCCACGGCCGCCAAGCCGGTAGCGCACAAGGTTATTCCAGTACGTCGCAGCCTGAGTACACGTTGGATCAGCGTACTCACCCTGGTCGCCTTGCTGGCAATCTGGTGGGCCGTCACCGCCACTGGCGTGATCGAACCGTTGTTCCTGCCGCCACCTTCCGCCGTGCTGCAAAAAGGCTGGCTGCTGGCGACCACCGGCTATATGGATTCCACCTTGTGGCAGCACCTGGGCGCGAGCCTCACGCGCATCGGCCTGGGCCTGGGCTTTGCGGTACTGACCGCCGTGCCGGTGGGGATTGCCATCGGTGCCAACCGCATTGCCCGTGGCATCCTCGACCCGCTGATCGAGTTCTATCGGCCGATTCCGCCCCTGGCTTACCTGCCGCTGATCGTGATCTGGTGCGGCATCGGTGAGCTGTCCAAGGTATTGCTGATTTACCTGGCGATCTTTGCGCCTATCGCCATCGCCACCGCGACCGGCGTGCGCACGGTCGACCCGGCCAAGCTGCGTGCCGCGCAGTCGTTGGGCGCCACCCGCGCCCAGTTGATTCGCCATGTGATCCTGCCGAGCGCGCTGCCCGACATCCTTACCGGCGTGCGCATCGGCCTGGGTGTGGGTTGGTCGACCCTGGTTGCCGCCGAGCTAATCGCCGCCACCAGCGGCCTGGGCTTTATGGTGCAGTCGGCGGCGCAGTTCCTGGTCACCGACGTGGTGGTGCTGGGGATTCTGGTGATCGCCCTGATTGCCTTCGCCATGGAAATGGGCCTGCGTGCCCTGCAGCGCAAATTAGTGCCTTGGCATGGCCAGGCACATTGAGTGAGAACCGCATGAGCAGCCTGACCGTTACGCCAATAAGCACCGCCCTGGGCGCCCTGATCAGTGGCGTCGATATCACCCAACCGTTGAGCCTCCAAGAACGTGACGCCATTGAGCAGGCGCTGCTCAGCCACTCGGTGCTGTTCTTCCGTGGCCAAGCCGTCACGCCGCAGCAACAGGCGCGGTTTGCGGCAAATTTTGGCGACCTGCACATTCACCCGATCTACCCCAACGTGCCGGAGCAGCCCGAAGTGCTGATCCTCGACACTGCCGTGACTGACGTGCGCGACAACGCCGTATGGCACACCGACGTGACCTTCCTGCCGACGCCGGCGCTCGGCGCGGTGCTCAGCGCCAAGCTGCTGCCGGCCTTTGGTGGCGACACGTTGTGGGCCAGTGGCATTGCGGCGTATGAAGCCTTGTCGGAACCCTTCAAGCGCCTGCTCGGCGGCCTGACGGCGACTCATGATTTCACCAAATCCTTCCCGCTGGAGCGCTTTGGTAACACCGCCGAAGACCTGGCGCGCTGGGAAGAGACCCGCAAGAAGAATCCACCCCTGTCACACCCGGTGGTGCGCACGCATCCGGTCAGCGGGCGTAAGTCGCTGTTTGTCAGTGACGGCTTCACCACCAAAATCAACGAGCTGGAGCCGGTGGAAAGCGAGGCCATACTCAAGCTGCTGTTTGCCCACGCAACACGGCCGGAATTCACCATTCGCTGGCGCTGGCAGGAGAACGACGTGGCGTTCTGGGACAACCGCGTGACCCAGCACTACGCCGTGGATGACTACCGTCCGCAACGGCGCGTGATGCATCGCGCCACAATCCTGGGCGACGTCCCCTTCTAAACCAGGCACAGCCTCTGCATCAATGAAGGTCAAAATGTGGGAGCTGGCTTGCCTGCGATAGCGGCGGACCAGCCCATACATTCATCGACTGACACACAGCCATCGCGGGCAAGCCCGGCTCCCACTTTGACCGCGTACTGCCGAATGAATTTGCCACACTGAAGATCAAAGTGTGGGAGCTGGCTTGCCTGCGATAGCGGTGGACCAGCCACTACTTCATCGACTGACACACCGCCATCGCGGGCAAGCCCGGCTCCCACATTGACCGCGTACTGCCGAATGAATTTGCTACACTGAAGATCAAAATGTGGGAGCTGGCTTGCCTGCGATAGCGGCGGACCAGCCCATGCATTCATCGACTGACACACAGCCATCGCGGGCAAGCCCGGCTCCCACTTTGGCCGAGTACAACCGAGTGAATTTGCCACACCGAAGATCAAAATGTGGGAGCTGGCTTGCCTGCGATAGCGGCGGACCAGCCCATACATTCATCGACTGACACACAGCCATCGCGGGCAAGCCCGGCTCCCACATTTTTGACCGGCTTGTACCGGCTTATTCAGCAGTGGACGGTTTTTCCCACAGGTTAATCCCGCCTTCCTGCGCAAACCGATCAATCTCCGCCAGTTCTTCCGCGCTGAAGCTCAGGTTCTTCAACGCGCCAACGTTTTCAATGATCTGCTCCGGCCGGCTCGCACCAATCAAGGCACTGGTCACCCGTGGGTCACGCAGGGTCCAGGCCAGGGCCAGTTGCGCGAGGCTCTGGCCACGGCGCTTGGCGATTTCATTCAACCCGCGCACATGGGCAATGTTGGCTTCAGACAAGTGCTTGGCCTGCAACGAGCCGCCACCTGGGCGGTTGACCCGCGCATCGGCTGGCACGCCGTTGAGGTACTTGTCGGTGAGCAAACCCTGGGCCAGTGGTGTGAAAGCAATCACCCCTGCGCCAAGTTCGTCGGTGGTATCCAGCAGGTCTTTTTCAATCCCGCGGTTGAGCAGGTTGTAGGCCGGCTGGTGGATCAGCAACGGCACTTTCCACTCTTTGAGCAGCGCCGCCATTTCGCGGGTTTTCACCCCGGAATAAGACGAGATACCGATGTACAACGCCTTACCCTGTTGCACGGCAGTGGCAAGGGCGCTGGCGGTTTCTTCCAACGGGGTGTCGGCGTCAAAACGGTGAGAGTAGAAAATATCCACGTAGTCGACGCCCAAGCGTTGCAGGCTCTGGTCCAGGCTCGCCAGTACGTATTTGCGCGACCCGCCACCCTGGCCGTAAGGGCCGGGCCACATGTCCCAGCCGGCTTTGCTGGAAATGATCAGCTCGTCGCGGTAGTGCTTGAAGTCTTCACGCAGCAAACGGCCGAAGTTGATCTCGGCGCTGCCATACGGTGGGCCGTAGTTGTTGGCCAGGTCGAAGTGGTTGATCCCCAGGTCAAACGCAGTGCGCAGCAGGGCGCGCTGGGTGTCAATCGGGGTGCTGTCGCCAAAGTTGTGCCACAGCCCCAGGGACAGTGCCGGCAGCACCAACCCACTGCGACCTACGCGGCGGTACGGGATAGATTCATAGCGGTTTTCGGCAGCAATGTAAGTCATCGAATCCTCTCTTGGACGTAGGCAAATAAGGCCCGGGAATAAGGTTATTCCCAGGCCTTTTAACCAGCTGAATCGCTTAAGCCTGCCGTTCCGTTCTACAGCAATTTCCTACCAGAGTGGAACGACGTAGCTGACATAAAAGCGATTTTCATCTTGAACGGTGGCACCGGTAATATCCGGGCTGGCGTGGGCATTTTTCCAGGTCACGCCCAGGCCCTTGAGGGTGCCGGTCGGTACTTGGTAAGCCACGGCAATGTTGCGTTCCCACTCGCTGGTGGTGCCTTGCACGGTGCGGATGTCATCACCGTGGGCATAGGCCGCCGAGAACGTCAGGCCGGTAAGGCCCAGCTTACCGAAGTCATACTTGTACTGCGCAAGCCAAGTGCGCTCACCGGCGTGTTGAAATTTATTCAACTGCATGTTGGTGAGCGCCGGGGTGTCTGCGCCTGAGCCCGGCCCTTGGCGGTTGTCGCCGCTGTTGAGGCCGGAATCGAGGTACGGGAAGTCGCTGTCACCGCTGTTTTTCTGGATGCCCAAGCCGACGGTGTGACCGTCCAGGCTGTAGCTCTCCAGCAAACTGGCGGTGGTTTGGTTGATGCGGCCCTTGCTGGTGCCGTCGCCATACAGACCGGCGCCGGTAAAGTCTTTATCGCCGTCGGCGTTGGCGCCTACACCAAGGCTGCGGAACACGCGCACGTCGGTGTCGATGGCGCCCACGGACAACGCGTCATGGCGCTTGGCACCAAGGAAGAACTGCTGGTAGTAATCCTCAAGGTTGGAGTACCACAGGCTCACGGTGGTGTTCTGGATGCCGGTGTAATCCGCACCGCCGAACAGGAAGCGATCGCTTTCTCGGGTGCCGCCGGCGGTGATCATGCCTTGGTCGCCGGTTTCGTTGCGGATCTTGGTCTTGAAGATATCGCCGCCGGTGAAGGTGAAGTCGCTGAGGTCTTTGGAGACCAGTTGCACGCCGGTATTGGTCTGCTGGTACAGGCGGCCGTCGGTGTTGGCCAGTACCGGGTTGTTGCCATACAGCGTGCCAACCCGCAGTTCATCTTTGGCGAAACGCATCTTGAAGGTCGGGCTGAGTACACCGAACTGGTCGGCGGATTTGCCGTTGTCCAACGGGAACATGCTGCCTGGGTAGCGGCCCTGGTGATCCTTGTCGTTGAGGTCGCCGCCGGAGTCGAGTTTCAAGCCGTAAAACGCCTGCAAGTCCAGGCCAAAACCTACCGGGCCTTCGGTGTAGCCGGACTTGAAGTTGAACTCGAAACCCTGGCCCCAATCCCGCACGCTATGCGCCTTGGCATTGCTGCCCACCACATCACGACCTTGCTGGTTGAGATAGCGGTTGAGCAGGGTCACGTCGGCGTGGCTGTCGTCGATAAAATCGGCATGGGCGGACAGCATAAAGCTCGCCATGGCGGCACCTACCATGGGGCTTATTAACGTCTTCATTGTTACCGGTCTCCGTCACTGTTCTGAAATGAAAGCGTCAAACGCTTCACACAATTACGCAGTGGCCAGATGACAGTTCGGAGTCAAAACACTTGGTTCACGAATGAAATTAAGTTTAAGAAAGCCTTTAATTACACGGGTTTGCGGGCATTTGATCGTTCCCACGCTCTGCGTGGGAATGCATCCATTGACGCTCTGCGTCATCCCTGCGGCGGGACGCGGAGCGTCCCAGGCGGCATTCCCACGCGGAGCGTGGGAACGATCGGTGGGTCAGCGCACCAGGTGCAGGAACTGCAGGTGGCGCTCGTACTGGTCGAGGATGTCGTTGATGATCTGCTCCTTGGTGTAGCCGACCAGATCGTAGTCCTGGCTGCCCTCACTCAAGTGCACTTCCGCGCGGTAATAGCGGCGGTTGTTGATCTCTTTGGAACCCATGCCACCCCGGGCGAACGACGGCGTGAAGTAACCGCGCATCTGCACCTGGTAAACGAATGGATGCTCCTCGCCATGCCCGATTTCCAGGCTGACGCTGTCGTTGGACGGGTCCGGCTGAGTCACCACATTCAGGCCTTTCTCGACAAACACCGCCGTCACTTCTTCGATCGCCGGGCGCACCGTCGATTCGAGGAAACGGTACACCTCATCACGTGACGGGAAGTGCACGGCCTGGCTCAAACGCTGGCGCCAACCGCCTCGGCCTTTGCGCGCCGCCGACACCGGTGCCAGCGAATGCAGCTGGGCAATCTGCTTCTGCGATTCGAGGTAGAAGGCCTTGTGCAGCCCCCACATCATCAGCAGCAAAATCAGCGAGAACGGCAACGAGGTCAGCACCACTGCCGACTTGAGCGAGTCGATACTGCCGGCAAACAGCAGGGCACTGGTGACCAGCGCCGTCATCGCGCCCCAGAACACCCGCAGCCATTTCGGCCCGTCTTCATCGGCGTTGCCGCCTTTGGACGAAAGCGTCGACAGCACTACAGTGCCGGAATCCGCCGAAGTGACGAAGAACACGAAGCTGATAAACACCGTGACGGCGATCACCGTCTTGCTCCACGGGTAGGTTTCCAGCAGCAAGTAGAGGCTCATCGAAGGGTCATCGATGGCCGACTGGCCTAACGCGGTCATGCCGTGGTTGAGTACCTGGTCGATGGCGCTGTTGCCGAAGATCGACATCCACGCCAGGGTGAAGCCCAGCGGAATCAACAGCACGCCGAAGACGAACTCGCGGATGGTCCGACCACGGGAAATACGCGCGATGAACAGGCCCACGAACGGCGACCATGCGATCCACCAGGCCCAGTAGAACACCGTCCAACCGCCCAGCCAGTCGCTGGGTTTGTCGTAGGCGTACACATCGAAGCTCTTGGTCGGCAAGGCGCCGAGGTAGTCACCGATGTTCTGGATCAAGGTGTTGAGCAAGTGCTGGGTGGGGCCTGCGAACAACACAAACAGCAGCAGCGCACAGGCCAGCAGCATGTTGATGTCGGACATCACTCGCACGCCCTTGTCGACGCCGGCGACGGCAACCAGGATCGCGGCGCCCATCATCAAGGTGATCAGGCCGACCTGGATCCACTGCGTATGCGCGATGCCAAACAGGTAGTCGAGACCGGAGTTGAGGTGCAACACGCCAAAACCCATATCGGCGCCCAGGCCGAACACCGTGGCGATGATGCCGAAGCCGTCCACCGCATAACCGATGGGGCCGTTGATGCGCTTGCCGATCAATGGGTACAGCGCCGAACGCAGCGCCAGCGGCAGGTTATGCCGGTAGGCGAAGTACGCCAGGGCCATGCCGACAAAGGCAAACACGCCCCAGCCATGCAGACCCCAGTGCAGAAACAGGATCTGCATGGCCTGGCGAGCCGCATCGGCATTCATCGGCGCGCCCTGAGGCGGCTGCACCAGGTGCGTCAATGGCTCGGAGACGCAGAAGAAAAACAGCGTGATGCTGATCCCCGCGGCGAACAGCATGCCGGCCCAGGACAGGTAACTGAATTCGGGCTCGTCGTGGTCGGCACCGAGTTTTATCTTGCCGTAGCCCGATAGCGCGGTGACCACCACGAAGACCAGATACAGCGTCATCGCGAGCATGTAGTACCAGCCGACCGTGTTGGCCGCCCAGTTTTGCGCTGCCAGCAGCCAGGCACCGGCCTGTTGCGGAATAGCGATGACAGTGATGCCAAACAGCAAAATGAAGGTTGCGGCAAAGTAGAAAACCGGCGCATTCATGCGCACCAGGCCGCTGGATGGGGTGGACGATGCACTCATGAACGATGCACCCCGAAGGTGTGTGATGTGGCTGTAAATAACGGACTCAGCAAAGGTAAGCCTCCTGTTGTGAGCGGGCAGCGAACCACCGGGTTTAACTTGAACGAGCATTCAAGTTAAACATAGGTAGGCGGTTTGGGACTAATCGCAGGGCTGAGTGGTAGACAATTCCTACACTAGCTCAAGGATTGGTATGACGGGCGGGGATGGCAAATCGTTCAGTGGCTCGGAATTGAAATGCGGACACTACTGTGGGAGCTGGCTTGCCTGCGATAGCGGTCTGTCAGCTACAAATGTGCCAACTGGTCCTCCGCTATCGCAGGCAAGCCAGCTCCCACAGTTGATCGGTGTTTGGCTCAAATACTATTTCTGCGCGCCGTCGTCATGTTGCAAATTCGCCTGCGTGATGTTCGCCCCCGCCGGCACGCTGCGGGTCAGCCACACATTGCCACCAATGGTCGAGCCCTTGCCGATGGTGATGCGCCCCAGGATCGTCGCCCCGGCATAAATCACCACATCGTCCTCAACGATCGGATGGCGCGGGTGGCCTTTCTGCAACTGCCCGTCCTCATCCGCCGGGAAACGCTTGGCGCCCAACGTCACGGCCTGGTAGATGCGCACGCGCTCGCCGATGATCGCGGTCTCGCCGATCACCACACCTGTCCCGTGGTCGATAAAGAAACTCGGACCGATCTGCGCACCAGGGTGAATATCGATGCCGGTGGCCGAGTGAGCAATCTCTGCACTGATCCGCGCCAGCAACGGCAGCCCGGCGCGGTACAGATGGTGGGCCAGGCGGTGGTGAATCACCGCCAGAATCCCCGGATAGCACAGCAGCACTTCATCCACACTGCGCGCAGCCGGGTCGCCGTGGTAGGCGGCGAGCACGTCGGTGTCCAACAGGCTGCGCAGTGAGGGCAAGGCCAGCGCGAAATCCTGGATCAGGCGGATGGCCAGGGCATCGACCTCGCTGTCATCCTTTGCGCCCTGGCGCGCGGCGTAGCGCAGCTCCAGGCGGGCCTGGGCGAGCAAGGCATTCAGGGCGACGTCGAGGGTATGCCCGACGTAAAAATCTTCACTTTCTTCACGCAGGTCCACCGGGCCCAGGCGCATCGGGAACAGCGCGCCGCACAACGCTTCAAGAATCTGCGCCACCGCCTCGCGGGACGGCAACTCGCGGCCACCGTGTTCGCCACTCAGGCGGCCATTGCGCGTTCGCCACTGGTCCCGGGCGCTGCGCAGCTCGCTGACGATGGTCTGTAATTGCCAATGACTGGAACGCTCACTCACGGTATTCACTCCTGACGAAATGGCCATCACTTTACGGTATGCACCCTGGCCGCCCTTAAGAACCAATGGTGTGATGCTAAGAACTATCCGGCATAAGCGATTGGCGGTTGCCGGTTGAAAAGTGCCTGCCTATAGTCGCCCCATCACTTAGCCACTGTATGTCGCCATGATCAAACAACAGCTCGACCGTTTTAACCGCCTGGAACTGCTGGGCGGCGCCACCGCCCTGGAAAAACTCGAGCGGCTGTCGGCCTGGCTGGGCAGGGACATTTACGTCAAGCGCGACGACACCACGCCGCTGGCCATGGGCGGTAACAAGCTGCGCAAGCTTGAATACCTGGCCGCCGATGCCATCGCCCAGGGCGCCGACACCCTGGTGACCGCCGGCGCCATCCAATCCAACCATGTGCGCCAGACCGCCGCGCTGGCCGCCAAGCTTGGCCTGGGCTGCGTGGCGCTGCTGGAAAACCCCACCGGCACCGAAGACCCCAACTACCTCGGCAACGGCAACCGCCTGCTGCTGGAGTTGTTCGACGCCAAAGTCGAATTGGTCGAGAACCTCGATAACGTCGACGACCAACTCAACGCCCTCGCCGACCGCCTGCGCAGCAACGGCAAGAAGCCCTACCTCGTCCCCATCGGCGGCTCCAATGCCTTGGGTGCCTTGGGTTACGTGCGCGCCGGGCTGGAGCTGGCCGGGCAGATCGAAGACAGCGGCATTGAGTTCGCCGCCGTGGTGCTGGCCTCGGGCAGCGCGGGCACCCATAGCGGCCTCGCCTTGGCGTTGAGTGAAGTGCTGCCGGACCTGCCGGTGGTGGGCATTACCGTGTCGCGCACCGAAGAAGCCCAGTTCCCGAAAGTACAGGGTCTGGCCGAACGCACCGCCGAGTTGCTGGGCGTGGACATTCCCGAAGCCTTCAAAGTGATCCTGTGGGACGAATATTTCGGCCCGCGCTACGGCGAACCGAACGCCGGCACCCTGGCGGCGGTCAAGCTATTAGCCAGCCAGGAAGGCTTGCTGCTGGACCCGGTCTACACCGGCAAGGCCATGGCCGGTTTGCTCGATGGCATCGGGCGTCAGCGGTTTGAGGACGGCCCGATCATTTTCCTGCACACCGGCGGGGCACCGGCGTTGTTTGCGTATGACTCCGTGTTTAACTGAATAAACACCGATCAAAATGTGGGAGCTGGCTTGCCTGCGATAGCGGTTCGTCAGCTACAAATGTGTTGGCTGATACACCGTTATCGCAGGCAAGCCAGCTTCCACATTAGATCAACCTAATATTCCAAAAAGAAATATCAAATTAATTTTATATTATTTTCAAGTCTTAAAAACTCGCTTTATAGTCGCGCCGAAGGCGAAGACGCGCACCGCGCTTTAAGGCAGGATACGACTACTGCGTCACCTGCTTCGCTCAACATAAAAAACACAGGGGCTGTTCATGACTATTTCTGTATTGCGTCGCACGTTGCTGGTTGGCACTTTGGGCTTGGCACTCGGGGCTGGTCTGATGGGCCAAGCCATCGCCGGCGAACAGCTGAGCACCATCAAGAAGGCGGGCGAGATCAAGATCGGCCTGGAAGGCACCTACCCGCCGTTCAGCTTTGTCGATGAAAGCGGCAAGCTCAGCGGCTTTGAAGTCGAGCTGTCCGAAGCGCTGGCCAAAGAGCTGGGCGTCAAGGTCAAGCTGCAGGCCACGCCATGGGACGGCATCCTCGCCGCCCTGGAATCCAAGCGCCTGGATGCTGTGGTCAACCAAGTGACCATCTCCGAGGAGCGCAAAAAGAAGTATGACTTCTCCAAGCCTTACACCGTGTCCGGTATCCAGGCGCTGGTGCTGAAGAAAAACGCCGACAGCATCAAGACCGCCGACGACCTGGCCGGCAAGAAAGTCGGTGTGGGCCTGGGCACCAACTATGAGCAATGGCTCAAGGACAACCAACCCAAAGCCATCATCAAGACTTACAACGATGACCCAACCAAGTTCCAGGACCTGCGCATTGGCCGTATCGACGCCATCCTGATCGACCGCTTGGCCGCTCTGGAATACGCCAAGAAAGCCCCGGACACCGCCGCTGCCGGTGATGCCTTCTCCCGTCAGGAAGCCGGTATTGCCCTGCGCAAAGGTGAGCCAGAGCTGCTCGACGCAGTGAACAAGGCCCTCGACAAGCTGCGCGCCGATGGCACCTTGAAGAAGCTGTCCGAGAAGTACTTCAACGCTGACGTCACTAAATAATGGAAGCAGGTTTCCAACTCGCGCTGGACTCCGCGCCCTTTCTGCTCAAGGGCGCGTACTACACGGTGATTCTTAGCCTCGGCGGGATGTTTTTCGGCTTGCTGCTGGGCTTCGGCCTGGCCTTGATGCGTTTGTCGCGCTTCAAGCTTCTAAGCTGGACCGCCCGAGTCTACGTGTCGTTCTTTCGCGGCACGCCCTTGCTGGTGCAGCTGTTTTTGATCTACTACGGCTTGCCGCAAGTGGGCATCGAGCTGGATCCGATTCCGGCGGCCATGATCGGCTTTTCGCTGAACATGGCCGCTTACGCCTGTGAAATCCTGCGTGCCGCGATCAGCTCCATCGAACGCGGCCAATGGGAAGCGGCCGCCAGTATCGGCATGACGCGCGCGCAGACCCTGCGCCGGGCCATTCTGCCGCAGGCCATGCGCACGGCCTTGCCGCCGCTGGGCAACAGCTTTATTTCGCTGGTCAAGGACACGGCACTGGCCGCCACCATTCAGGTGCCGGAGTTGTTCCGCCAGGCACAGCTGGTGTCGGCGCGTACTTTCGAAATCTTCACCATGTACCTGTCCGCCGCCCTGATCTACTGGATCCTGGCAAGCATCCTGGCGCACTTTCAAAATCGCCTGGAAGACCGGGTCAACCGGCATGACCTGGAGTCCTGAGCATGATCGTGGTTGAAAAACTGACCAAACAATTCAAAGGTCAGGTAGTACTCAACGGCATCGACCTGGAGGTCAAGGAAGGCGAAGTGGTCGCCATCATTGGCCCCAGCGGTTCCGGCAAGACCACCTTGCTGCGCTGCCTGAACTTCCTCGAAGAACCCACCAGCGGTCGCATCAAGGTCGGTGATATCGAGATCGACAGCAGCAAACCGCTCAGCCAGCAACAAGGCCTGGTGCGGCGCTTGCGCCAGCATGTGGGTTTTGTGTTCCAGAATTTCAACCTGTTCCCGCACCGCACCGCGCTGGAAAACGTCATCGAAGGCCCGATCGTGGTCAAGAAGATGCCGCGCGAGACGGCGACCGCGCTCGGTCGCAAGCTCTTGGCCAGGGTCGGCCTGGCCGGCAAGGAAGACGCCTACCCACGGCGTTTGTCCGGCGGCCAGCAACAGCGCGTGGCGATTGCCCGTGCCTTGGCCATGGAACCGGAGGTGATTCTGTTTGACGAGCCCACCTCGGCGCTCGACCCGGAGCTGGTCGGCGAAGTGCTGGCGACCATCCGCAGCCTGGCCGAAGAAAACCGCACCATGGTCATCGTCACCCACGAAATGAGCTTCGCCCGCGATGTTGCCAACCGGGTGATCTTCTTCGACAAAGGCGTGATCGTGGAGCAAGGCGAAGCCAAGGCACTGTTCGCCAACCCCAAGGAAGAACGGACCAAGCAGTTTTTGAGCAAGTTTTTGGCCCACTGACTGGCTTGCAGCGTGGCGAGGGAGCTTGCTCCCGCTGGGCTGCGCAGCGGCCCCAAAATCCTGGGAGCGCTTCGCACTCCAGCGGGAGCAAGCTCCCTCGCCACAGTCCTACGCAAAACCCTCGCAACTATGGGTAAAACGCCCCGCCAAACCCGCCTTAAAATCCCCCGCCGCGTCAGCCTTTTCTGAATCTGCTCCAACTCGCCGTTTAGCCTTTTGCCGCCATTGACGCCCGCTGGCCAACCCTCTTATCTAGCGCTCAGAGGATTGGATCCTATCCCGGCTACTCACTGAATCGTTCCTTTCGGCACCCTGCGCGCAATCGCGCCACGGGCGCCGGAACGATTGCTGCTGGCTGCATCAAGGAGATTACTTATGACGCGCACCGCACCCCAGGCCACGCTCACCGCCCCGACCCTGCCCCAGGCGAATCGACACGGCATCAATGCCCTCGCCGCCACCCAATTGCAGGTGGATATCGCGCCTTACCCTGGCATGGACGAGGGCGACCTGATCGAACTGTTCTGGAACAACTGCTTTGCCGACTCACGTCGGATTACCGCGTGCAAGGTCGGCACGCTGACCCGCCTGCGTGTACCCGAAAGTTTTATTCAGGATGGCACCGCAGGGGTTCACTACCAGGTCATGCAAGTCGGCCACGGCCCGGCGCGCTCAGACCTCACTCAGGTGCCCGTGAAGACCTGCTATCCGGGTGGCCACCCCTGCGCACTGCTGGACGATGAAAACCAGAACCTCGCCCCCGTGGGTCTGCCCGAGACCATCCGCCGCTACGGTGTCAACGGCAGCCAGGTGCGGCGCGGCATCCCGCTGACCATCCAGCCCTACCTGAACATGGCCACGGGCGATGCCATCACCCTGCGCTGGGGCGATGTGCGCCTGGACCTGCCGAGAATCCAGGCCAAAGGCGTCGGCCTGCCGGTGCAGGTGTGGGTGCCTTCCACAGTGATTATCGAAGCGGGCGACGACAGCCGCCTGGACGTGACGTACTGCATTCTCGATCGGGTCGGCAATAATTCGCGCTGGGCACCGGTACGCACCTTGAACATCGCCACCTGCGCGCCACAACCGCCAGCCCGCCCCGCCAGGGCCGCGACGACCTATCAACCGCGCCAGCCCGGCTCGCCCTGCGAGCCTGGGTGACAGCCCTTCTATGCATATTCCAATAAGTTAGTTTATTTAAAAATTTAACACGCTTAGGGTATATGCACCGGACCACCGGACATCTCTGATTTTTCTGTTTTTATTTCATTGAATGCGAGGTCGGTATGGTCAGAATTACCCCGGTGCATAACGCCAGGGCATTACGTGCAGCCAAGGAGCGGCGCTGATGTCTAACTTGGCTCTAACACCCCCCCAGAGTGATCTGGACGTAGCCCCACTGCTGTTGCCGGCCACGGTGCTGCGCAACGACGCCCAGGCGTTGAGCGCGGCCCATGAGCTGGCTCAGGCCGCGCGCCTGCAAGCGGCCAAACGCGACCAGCAGCGCAAGCTGCCCTGGGCGCAGCTTGAACAGTTCACCCGCAGCGGGCTGGGCAGTATTTCCATTCCCCGTGAATACGGCGGCCCCCAGGTGTCATTCGTGACCCTGGCCGAAGTGTTCGCGATCATCAGCGCAGCGGACCCGGCCCTCGGGCAAATCCCGCAGAACCATTTCGGCATTCTGCACCTGCTGCAAAGCACCGCCACCGAGCGCCAGAAAAAGCAGCTGTTCCAGAGCGTGCTCGACGGTTGGCGCATCGGCAATGGCGGCCCCGAACGCGGCACCAAAAACACCCTGGAACTCAAGGCGCGCCTCACGGCCAAGGATGACGGCTATGTGATCAGCGGCCAGAAGTTCTACTCCACCGGCGCCTTGTTCGCCCATTGGGTCGCAGTAAAAGCACTCAACGATGACGGCAAGCAAGTCATGGCGTTCGTGCGCCGTGGCACGCCAGGACTGCGCATCGTTGACGATTGGTCGGGCTTTGGCCAACGCACCACCGCCAGCGGCACGGTATTGCTCGATCAGGTGCCGGTGGACGCAGAGTTGGTCGTCGACAACTGGCGCCTCGGCGAAAGCCCGAATATCCAGGGCGCCGTTTCGCAACTGATCCAGGCCGCCATCGATGCCGGCATCGCCCGTGGGGCGCTGGATGACACCATCGCCTTCGTGCGCGAACGTTCGCGCCCGTGGATCGACGCCAAGGTCGAGCGCGCCAGCGATGATCTGTACGTGATCGCCGATATCGGCAAACTGAAAATCGAACTGCACGCCGCCGAAGCCCTGCTGCGCAAGGCCGGCAAGCTGCTGGACGAGGTCAGCGCCGCACCGATCACCGCGCAATCGGCCGCCCGCGCCTCGATTGCCGTGGCCGAGGCCAAGGTGCTGACCACCGAAGTGTCGTTGCTGGTCAGCGAAAAGCTCTTCGAACTGGCCGGCAGCCGCGCCACCCTCGCCGAATTCAACCTCGACCGCCACTGGCGCAACGCCCGCGTCCACACCCTGCACGACCCGGTGCGCTGGAAGTATCACGCCATCGGCGCGTATCGGCTGAACGGCACTTTGCCTGCTCGACATTCCTGGATCTGACCGACCAGACATCTGGAGAAACCCATGACTTTTTCCCCTAACGTCGCGGTCATCACCAGCGACGAACACGCCCTTATTGTCGCCAGCGATCTGGCCGAAGACTTCCGCCGTGACAGCGCCCAGCGCGACCGCGAACGCCGCCTGCCCTTGCCTGAACTGGACGTGTTTTCGCGCTCCGGCCTGTGGGGTATCAGCGTGCCCAAGGAGTATGGCGGCGCTGGCGTTTCCAACGTCACCCTGGCCAAGGTCATCGCCCTGATTGCCCAGGCCGATGCCTCCCTGGGCCAGATCCCGCAAAACCACTTTTATGCGCTGGAAGTACTGCGCGTGAATGGCAGCCCGGCCCAGCAACAACGACTGTACGCCGAAGTACTCGCCGGGCAACGTTTCGGCAACGCCTTGGCGGAACTCGGCACCAAAACCGCCCATGACCGCGTCACCGCCATCACCCGCGATGGCGACGGTTTTCGCATCACCGGGCGCAAGTTTTACTCCACCGGCGCGATCTACGCCCAGCGCATCCCCACTTCGGTGGTGGATGAACACGGCGTGCAGCAACTGGCGTTTGTGCCCCGCGACAGCGAGGGCTTGAGCGTGATCGACGACTGGAGTGGTTTCGGCCAGCGCACCACTGGCAGCGGTTCGGTGGTGTTCGACAACGTCTGGGTGGTCGCCCAGGACGTGATCCCGTTCCAGAGCGCCTTCGAGCGCCCGACCACCGTCGGCCCGCTGGCGCAGATCCTTCACGCCGCCATCGACACCGGCATCGCCCGTGCCGCCTTTGAGGATGCGCTGCACTTTGTCCGCACCAAAACCCGCCCATGGATCGACGCCGGCACCGACAAGGCCAGCGAAGACCCGCTGACGCTCAAGAGCTTCGGCCACTTGAGCATCCGCCTGCACGCAGCCGAAGCCTTGCTGGAGCGCGCGGGCGAATACCTCGACCGCGCCCAGGCCGATAGCAATGCCCAGACCGTCGCAGCAGCCTCTATTGCTGTCGCTGAAGCGCGCGCCTTGAGTACGGAAATCTCCCTGGCTGCCGGCAGCACCTTGTTCGAACTGGCCGGCAGCCAGGCGACCCTGGCCGAGCATGGCCTCGACCGCCACTGGCGCAACGCCCGCGTGCACACCCTGCACGACCCGGTGCGCTGGAAGTACCACGCGGTGGGCAATTACTACCTCAACGATGAAAACCCACCCCTGCGGGGGACCATCTGAATGGCCAAGAAAAAAATCCTGCTCAATGCCTTCAACATGAACTGCATCGGGCATATCAACCACGGCCTGTGGACCCACCCACGGGACACCTCCACGCAATACAAAACCGTCGAATACTGGACGGAACTGGCGCAAACCCTGGAACGCGGGCTGTTCGACGGTTTGTTCATCGCGGATATCGTCGGCGTGTACGACGTGTACCAGAACGCTATCGACGTGCCGCTCAAAGAGTCGATCCAACTGCCGGTCAATGACCCGCTGCTGTTGGTCTCGGCCATGGCCGCCGTGACCAAAAACCTCGGTTTCGGCCTCACCGCCAACCTCACCTACGAGCCGCCGTACCTGTTCGCCCGACGCATGTCCACGCTCGATCACCTGAGCCGTGGCCGGGTTGGCTGGAACATCGTCACCGGCTACCTCGACAGCGCCGCCAAGGCCATGGGCCTGACCGAGCAGGTTGAGCATGACCGCCGCTATGACCAGGCCGATGAGTACCTGCAGGTGCTGTACAAACTCTGGGAAGGCAGCTGGGAAGACGACGCGGTGCTCAACGACCCCACGCAACGGGTCTACGCGCAGCCGGGCAAGGTGCACAAGGTCGAGCATCACGGCGAGTTCTATCAGGTCGAGGGTTATCACCTGTGCGAACCGTCGCCGCAGCGCACGCCGGTATTGTTCCAGGCCGGCAGTTCGGACCGTGGCCTGCTGTTCGCCGGGCAACATGCCGAGTGCGTGTTCATCAGCGGCCAGAACAAGGCCGCGACCAAAACCCAGGTGGACAAGGTGCGCGCCAGTGCCGTCGAGGCCGGGCGCAACCCGGATGACATCAAGGTGTTCATGGGGCTTAACGTGATCGTTGGCGCCACCGAAGCGCTGGCCTGGGCCAAGCACGCCGAGTACTTGAGCTACGCCAGCCCGGAGGCCGGCGTGGCGCATTTTTCGGCGTCCACGGCGATTGATTTTTCTCAATACGAGATCGACGAACCGATCCAGTACGTGAAGAGCAACGCGATTCAGTCGGCCACCAAGAACCTGCAGAACAACGACTGGACCCGGCGCAAATTGCTGGAGCAGCACGCCTTGGGTGGGCGTTACATCACTTTGGTTGGCTCGCCCGAGCAAGTGGCTGATGAGCTGGAGTCCTGGATCAGCGAGACGGGGTTGGATGGCTTCAATTTGACGCGGATTGTGACGCCGGAAAGCTATGTCGACTTTATCGACCTGGTGGTGCCGGAGTTGCAGAAGCGTGGGTCGTACAAGACGGCTTATGAGCAGGGAACACTGCGCGAAAAAGTCTTCCACGCCGGCGCTCGCCTACCCGAGCAACACACCGGTTCCACTTACCGACACTGAACCAAAACTGTGGGAGCTGGCTTGCCTGCGATGGCGGTGGGCCAGCAACACATATGTGGCTGACAGACCGCTATCGCAGGCAAGCCAGCTCCCACAAGTGACCGCATTGTTCTTACCCATCCCTTATGACTGGAAATCGATTATGAAAAAAACACGGCTCTCCCACCCAGTCAAAGCACTGGCCCTGGCCTTCGGCTTGTTCAGCTCGGCCGTATTTGCCGCTGACGCACCGCTGAAAATCGGTACCACCGCCGCCTTCGCGATTCCCCTCGAAGCCGCCGTGGCCGAAGCCGGCAAGCAAGGCCTGAAGGTCGAGCTGGTGGAGTTCACCGACTGGATCGCGCCCAACGTCAGCCTGGCCGCCGGCGATATCGACGTGAACTACTTCCAGCACATTCCGTTCCTGGAAAACGCCAAGGCTGCCGCCGGTTTTGACCTGGTGCCCTACGCGCCCGGCATCATCAACAACGTCGGGCTGTATTCCAAGAAGTACACAACCATCAACGACCTGCCCCAAGGCGCCAGCGTGGCGATTGCCAACGACCCGATCAACAGCGGTCGCGGCCTGCAATTGCTGGCCAAGGCCGGGCTGATCAGCCTCAAGCCGGGCGTGGGCTACAAGGCCACCGAAGAAGACATCATCGCCAACCCGAAAAAGCTCAAGATCCTGCAAGTCGAGGCCGTGCAACTGGTGCGTGCCTATGACGACGCCGATCTGGTGCAGGGCTACCCGGCGTATATCCGCCTGTCCAAGACCTTCGATGCCGAGTCGGCGCTGCTGTTCGACGGCCTCGATCACCCGGAATACGTGATTCAGTTTGTGATCCAGCCCAAGAGCAAAAACGACCCGCGGGTGATCAAGTTCGTCGACATTTACCAACACTCGCCGGTGGTACGTGCGGCGCTGGATAAATCCCTCGGCAAGCTCTACCAAGTCGGCTGGGAAGATAAAAAATGACCGCCGCCAACGCCCAACTGCGCGACCTGGGCACGCCGCCCAGGGCCGCCGAGCAGACAGAGCTGCACCCGGACCTGAACCGCGCCCATGTGCGTTTTATCAACCTGGGCAAAACCTATGACGGCGCCGTGCATGCCCTGCAAGGCATTGATCTGGCGATCCAGCACGGTGAAGTGTTCGGCATCATCGGCCGCAGCGGCGCCGGCAAGTCGTCGCTGATCCGCACCATCAACCGCCTGGAGCAACCCAGCAGCGGGCGCGTATTGATTGATCAGGTGGACATCGGTGAGTTCGACGAAGACCGCCTGGTGGCGCTGCGGCGGCGCATCGGCATGATCTTCCAGCACTTCAACCTGATGTCGGCCAAGACCGTGTGGCAGAACGTCGAACTGCCGCTGAAAGTCGCCGGTGTGCCCAAGCTGCAGCGTGAGCAAAAAGTGCGCGAGTTGCTGGAGTTGGTCGGCCTCAAAGACAAGCACAAAGCCTATCCGGCGCAACTCTCCGGCGGGCAGAAGCAGCGCGTGGGCATCGCCCGCTCGCTGGTGCATGACCCGCAGATTTTGCTGTGCGACGAAGCCACTTCGGCCCTCGACCCGGAAACTACCCAATCGATCCTCGGCCTGTTGCGCGAGATCAACCAGCGCCTGGGCCTGACCATCGTGTTGATCACCCACGAGATGGCGGTGATTCGCGATATCTGCGACCGCGTGGTGGTATTGGAACACGGGCGCATCGTCGAGCAAGGCCCGGTGTGGCAAGTGTTCGGCAACCCGCAGCACGAGGTCAGCCAAACCCTGCTGGCGCCGTTGCAACACGGGCTGCCGGACGAACTGCAAAGTCGCTTGCAGGCTGAACCTTCGTCGACGGCGGCGGTGGTGTTGCGGTTGCAGTTCACCGGCAGCGTCGCAGACGAACCGGACCTGGCCGCGCTGTTCGCTGCCCTCGGAGGGCGCGTGCGCTTATTGCAAGGCGGTGTGGAACGGATTCAGGGGCATGCCCTGGGGCAATTGCTGTTGGCGGTAAATGGCTCGCCCCACAACGCCGAAGAGTTGCGCAGCCGCGCGGGGAATTGGGCGCAACAGGTAGAGGTGCTGGGCTATGTGGTTTGATCGTTTATTGCAGGGCGCCATCGACACCTTGTTGATGGTTGGCGTGTCATCACTGATCGCGTTGCTGGCAGGTATTCCGCTGGCGGTGTTCCTGGTCACCAGCGACAAGGGCGGCATCTACCAAGCCCCCACGCTGAACCGCGTGCTGGGGGCGTTCGTCAATCTGTTCCGCTCCATTCCGTTTTTGATCCTGATGGTGGCGCTGATCCCGTTCACCCGGCTGATCGTCGGCACCACCTATGGCGTGTGGGCCGCCGTTGTACCACTGACCATCGCCGCCACGCCGTTCTTCGCGCGGATCGCCGAGGTGAGTTTGCGTGAGGTCGATCACGGCTTGATCGAGGCTGCACAAGCCATGGGCTGCCGGCGCTGGCACATTATCTGGCATGTGCTGCTTCCCGAGGCGCTGCCGGGGATTGTCGGCGGGTTTACGATTACCCTGGTGACGATGATCAACTCATCGGCCATGGCCGGGGCGATTGGGGCTGGAGGCTTGGGGGACATTGCGTATCGGTATGGCTACCAGCGGTTTGATACGCAGATCATGCTGACCGTGATTGTGCTGCTGGTGGCGTTGGTGGCGGTGATTCAGTTGGGTGGGGATCGGTTGGCGCGGGTGCTTAATAAGAGGTGAGGGAGAGGTGAGGTATAGTCGGGCAATCTCAGCGCCCGGTATTACCCGTCATGACCCTAAAGCCCGACGACCTCAACCAGATCACCACCACCACCCTCGGCCACTACAACAAAGTCGCCGAAGACTTCCGCGAAGGCACCCGCGATCACGATGTGAGCCAAAACATCGACGCCCTGCTGCGGCATATCCAGGGCACGCCCCCGTTCACCGTGCTGGATTTCGGCTGCGGCCCTGGGCGGGATTTGCAGACGTTTACGCGCATGGGGCATATCGCCGTCGGGCTGGATGGCTCTGAGCGCTTTGCGCAGATGGCGCGTGAAGACAGTGGTTGTGAAGTGTTGCAGCAGGACTTCCTGAAGCTGGATTTACCCGCCGCGCGCTTTGATGGGGTATTTGCCAATGCGGTGCTGTTTCATATTCCCAAACAGGAGCTGCCTCGGGTGCTCGAGCAGCTGCATGGGGCGCTGAAGCCGGGTGGTGTGTTGTTCAGTTCCAACCCTCGGGGTGAGAATCAGGAAGGCTGGAACGGGCCTCGGTACGGGGCTTATCACGACCTGGAGGCGTGGCGGGATTTGCTGACGGCGGCAGGGTTTGTGGAGTTGGAGCATTACTACCGACCGGCTGGGTTGCCGCGCGAGCAACAGCCTTGGTTGGCGAGTGTTTGGCGCAAGGCCTAGAGATTTGTTGTTTGATCTGACGCTATCGCAGGCAAGCCAGCTCCCACATTCGAAGGTATTCACACATCAAAATGTGGGAGCTGGCTTGCCTGCGATGGCGATTTAAGCAGCGCCGCTATTTCACCTGATACACCACCGGTTTCTCACCCGCCACCAACGCCGTCACACTGCGCCCCACATACCCCGCTTGCTCCTGCACAGAAAAATTCGCCACCAACCTTGTGCCATCGGTAAAGGTAGTCTGTTGCACCTGTTTGTCCGCTGTCAGCCAACGGAAATCGGTCATCGCCTGAGCCGCCAAACGCTGATGCAACGGCCTGAAAAACCGATCCTGATGCTGAATCACCGGCAGCCGCTGCTTAAGCGTCGCATCCGTGAGGTGATACAAAGGCGGCACGTTGTAGAGCAGTTGGGTCAGCTCGTTCTCGGCCTGCACATTGCTCAGCTTCAGGCTGTCGAACAGCCAATGGTGGGTGGTAATCACCGAGCCGTGGAACACCGCCTGATACAGCGGCAGGCGCATGGTCGGGTCGAAGTACAGCGTGCGAAACGGCTCTTTTAACGGCACAGGCTTGAAGAACACTGCCGGCTGCTCCGGCGGGTACCAGTTGCCGACGTAATAGGGGGATTGCTTGTCCTGGGTCATCTGTCGATCGCCCCAGCCGATCACCGGCGTCTGCATGCCGTGGGCGAACAGAGTGCCTTGGGCGGTGCTGGCATTGCCATCTTCGGAACCCGCCGGCAACTTGAGTACCGTGTTGATCCAGCGGGAGGCGTCGATATTGCCTTCGGCGTTCTGCGCCTGAGTCATGGGCGCACTGTCACGGTAGCTGTCGAACACCATGCCGGTGGCGTAGGCATCCAGGAACCAGGCGTTGAAACCGGCCCTGGCCTGCACCGCCTTCACCCGCGCTTCCAGCAAAGGCCGTATACAGCGCGGGTCGATGTAGTGGCCCGATTGCTGGAAGCCGGTTTTCAGCTTGCCGTCCTTGAGCACAATCGCGCAGTCACGGTAGGCCTTGGCGCCCAGGTGCGCGGTGGTCCAGTCCGGGTTTTCGCTGGCGGACAAGGCGGTTTCATAGGAGTCGTAGGGCGCCACCAGGTAACCGGCTGCGACACCGGCGCGAATTGCTTCGGGATGCCACAGGCCACCTTCCCAGCCTTCGCCCAGGGTCAGCAACAGGCGCGGCAGCCCGGCGTCGCGCAGGGATTGAATCGTCTGGTTGCCCCAGGTCTCGGGGGTGCCGGTCAAGGCCCCGGCAAAGTCCTTGGCCAGCTCGCTACGCAGTTCACCATAGCGGGCGGCGAGTCGGGTCATGTCCGGGTCTTCGACTTGCCAAGCCTGCCGCGCTTGCTGATTGATCGCCGCATTCAGGCCCCGCAACAAAACGCCTTGCTCATAACGGTTCAAAGCCTTGGCCTGCGCCAGAACCTGAGTCGCCTCTTTGTCCATCAACCCCTTGAGTGCATGGCCGCGCAAGCGTTTGACCAGCAGCGGCCAATCACGCACATCAGCGGGGGCCAGCAGGCTGTTGCCCCACAGGTAGACATGGCTGGCGCCCAGCAGTTTTTTGGCCTCGGGGGTTTGTTGCAGCTTGTCCGCCAGCGGCTCGTAGCGGCCCTGCTCTACCAGCCATTGGCGATAGCGCTTGGCACCGGCCAATGGGTCGGCGTCACCCAGGTGCAAGCGCAAGGTCATCGGCGCCGTGGGGTCAAGACGGGTAAATTCGTGAGCCACCGAAAGTGCCAGGCCCTGGCCGTCGGCCTGCCATTGCAAGTGGTTGTTGTAGGGGTTGGTCAGCAACCAGCTCAACGTGAAGCGGCCGTGATCCATGCCCCATAACGGCAGGCTGAGGTCCTGGGTAGTATTGAGTTCGCCCTGCTCCAGCAAAAACGCTTTCCACACGGCGTTACCGGCCGGTACGTAATGACCTTCGGCCAAGGGCCAGATCAACCCCTTGCTCATGGCCGCAGCGGGTTGGCGCAGCAGCGGCAGTTCACCCGGCTCGCGGGCGCTGAGGGTCAGGGACAGGTCGCGCTGCTCAAGGCGAGCCGTCAGGCGATAGGCGCCGTTGTCCCACTGCCAGGCAGCCTGCTCGGCACCCGCTTGCATATCACTGACAGCATGGGCAGCCACACCGCTGGACGCCTGCACCGAGGTCTCGCCTGCGGGCGTAACGCGCAGCGCGAGCGTGGCGGGGTCGAGTTCGACACGCCACAGGGCGTTTTCCAACACGGTGCCGGCTAATGCCAGTGGAGATAACAACAGGCTGACAACCAGCAAAAAATGACGCATGGCACGGGCCTTCCAGACAAGATCAGGCCCGGAGGGTAATGCACATAAGCCTCAGCAAGTGTTCGAAAAGTGTTTCAAAGAACCTTCCCACATCCTTGCAGGAAGGCTCCGATGGTCAGGCCTGTTCTTTTTTCGGCTCGCGAATCTTGTACCAAGCCACATACAACGCCGGCAAAAACAGCAGCGTCAGCAAGGTCGCAATGATGATCCCGCCAATCATCGCGTAAGCCATCGGCCCCCAGAACACTTCCCGCGCAATCGGGATCATGCCCAGGCTGGCCGCCGCTGCGGTGAGCAGGATCGGCCGGCGCCGGTGCTCGGTGGCTTCAACCACCGCGTCCCACGCTGTGTAGCCGGCCACTTCATATTCGTGGATCTGCGTTACCAGAATCACCGAGTTGCGGATGATGATGCCGATCAGCGCCAGAATGCCGAGGATCGCCACAAAGCCCATGGGCGTGCCGGTAGGAATCAGCGCCAGCACCACGCCAATAAGGCCCAGCGGCGCGACACTGGCCACCAGGAACATCTTCTGCACGCTGTGCAGCTGGATCATCAGGAACGTCGCCATCAGGAACAGCATCAGCGGCACCACCTTGGCAATCGGGCCTTGGGCCTTGCCGCTTTCTTCGACGGTGCCGCCGGTGGCCACCTTGTAACCCACCGGCAGCCCCGCGCTGAATTTCTCGATGGTCGGCGCCAGCTGTTTGACCAGGTCCGTGGGCTGCATCTCATCGCGCACCGAGGCCTTGATGGTGATCGTCGGCTTGCGGTCGCGACGCCATACCAGCGGCTGCTCCAACTCATAACGCACGGTGGCGAAGGCCAGCAGCGGAATCGAGGTGCCGTTGGGTGTGACGATCTGCAGGTTCTGCAAGGTTTCCGGCGTACCGCGCTCGGCATCTTCGGCGCGGCCGACCACGTTGATCAGGTAGATATCGTCGTGTACCTGGGTCACCGAAGCGCCGCTGACCACGCTGTTCATCAACTGCGCCACGTCTTCCGACGACAGCCCGAGTTGGCGCGCCTTGTCCTGGGCGATGTCCACGCGCAGCACTTTGCCGGGCTCGTTCCAGTCGTAGATGATCTCGCCCAGGTGGCTGTTTTTATCCAGCAAGGTCGCCAGTTCGATGGCGTGTTTGCGCACCTGATCAATGTCTTTGCCCGACACCCGATACTGGATCGGCCGCCCCACCGGCGGGCCCATTTCCAGCGGCTGCACATAACTGCCGATGCCGACAAAATCATCGCGCAGGCGCTTTTGCAGGCGTGCAATTAACGCACCGCGCTCTTCCAGGCCTTTGCTCACGATGACCAACTGCGCGTAGTAGGGGTTTTCCAGTTGCTGGTCCAGGGGCAGGTAGAAACGAATCGCACCCTGGCCAATGTAGGTGCTCCAGCGCGCAATGTCCGGGTCGTCCTTGATGATCGCTTCAAGGCGGTCGACGGCCTTGCGCGTCTCATTGATCGAGGCGTTTTGCGGCAGGTTGAGGTCGACGAGGATTTCCGGGCGGTCCGAGGACGGGAAGAACTGGTTCTGCACAAATTGCATCGAAAACACCGAGGCTACAAACAGGCCCACGGTGATGCCGATGGCCCACCAGCGGTTGCGCATGGCCCAGAGCATGCCGCCGTTGAAGGCGCGGCCGATGCGCCCAGGCTCAGCGTCATGCGGTTTTACCTTGGCGCTGAGGATATGCACGCCGATCACCGGCGCAAACAGCACCGCCACCACCCACGACACCAGCATGGCCACGGCAATCACCGCAAACAGGGTGAAGGTGTACTCACCCGCCGAACTGGCGTTGAGGCCAATCGGCACAAAGCCGGCGACGGTCACCAGCGTACCGGTGAGCATCGGGAAAGCCGTCGAGGTGTAGGCGTAGGTCGCCGCCTGCTCCTTGGTTTCGCCTTTTTCCAGGCGCGTGATCATCATCTCGACGGTGATCATCGCGTCGTCCACCAACAGGCCGAGGGCGATGATCAACGCGCCCAGCGACACCCGCTGCATGGTGATGCCGCTGTATTCCATGAACACGAACACCAGCGCCAGCACCAGTGGAATCGAGCACGCCACCACCAGGCCGGCACGCATGCCAAGGCTGATAAAGCTCACCACCAACACGATGATCACCGCTTCAAACAAGGCGCTGGTAAAGCCGCCGACGGCTTCTTCCACCACTTCGGCCTGGTCGGAAACCTTATGCACGCCGACGCCCACTGGCAGGTCGGCGGTCAGTTCGTCCATGCGCGTGTGCAGGGCCTTGCCGAAGGATTGGATATTGCCGCCCTTCTGCATGGCGATGGCCAAGCCAATCGCCTGTTTGCCGTTGAAACGGAACATCGGCCGCGCCGGGTCGACGTAGCCACGGCTGATATCGGCAATGTCCGCCAACCGGTAGAAACGGTCATTGAGCCGCAGGTTGACGTTGGCCAGGTCTTTCTCCGAGGCGAATTGCCCGGACGTGCGCACCGAAATCCGTTCCGGCCCGGCCTCGATCACCCCGGCAGGCGTCACGGCGTTCTGTGATTGCAGGCTTTGCACCACTTGGCGTTGATCAATGCCCAACGCGGCGAGTTTGCGCGTGGAGAAGTTCAGGTAAATCACTTCGTCCTGCTGGCCGATCATCTCGACCTTGCCCAGCCCCGGCACCGAACGAATTTCGGCACGCACCTGCTCCACATAGTCACGCAGTTGGCGCATCGACAGGCCGTCGCCGGTAAAGGCGTAGACCGAGCCGAACACATCACCGAACTCATCGTTGAACGACGGCCCCTGCAAACCCTGGGGGAAGGTGCCGCGAATATCGTCGATCTTCTTGCGCACCTGGTACCAGATCTCCGGGATGGCCTTGGCGCTGGTGGTGTCCTTGAGGAAGACGAATACCGTGGATTCACCCGGCCGCGTGTAGCTCTTCACGTAGTCAAGGGAGTCGAGTTCTTCGAGTTTTTTCTCGATGCGGTCGGTGACCTGCTTGAGGGTTTCTTCCTGGGTCGCGCCCGGCCAGCGGGTCTGGATCACCATGGTCTTGATGGTGAACGACGGGTCTTCCTCGCGGCCCAGGTTCATGTAGGAGAACACGCCCATCAGCAGCGCGACGAACATCAAGTACCAGACGAAGGACTGATGCTTAAGGGCCCAGTCGGATAAGTTGAAGCTCCCTTTCATCGCGGGCTGTCCTCGTCGATTTTGACTTTTTGCCCGGGTTTCAGGCTGTTCACTCCAGCGGTGACGATGCGTTCGCCGGGTTTGACGCCGCCGTTGAGCAAGGCGCTGTTGGCATCACGGCTGATCACCGTGACGTCACGCGGCAGCACGGTCTGGCTCTGGGTGTCGAGCAACCAGATACGGGTTTTGCCGTCGGCTTCCTGCAAGGCGGTCAGCGGTACTTCGATACGCGGTGCAATGGCCGTGCTCAGGGTCACGCTGATGGCGGTGCCGAGGCGGAACGCAGGTGGCGTCTCGGCCAGGGTCAGGCGCGCGCGGCGGGTGCGCGTGGCGCTTTGGGCCTGGGGTTCGATCTCGCGCACGATGGCGGTGGTGTTGACGCTGGGGTCGAGCTGCCCGGCGACCAGGAATACCACGTCCGGCGGCAGGCGCTCGGCAAGCCCGGCGGGCAGGTCGATCACCGCTTCCTTGATGTCCGGGCGCGCCAGGGTCACCACTTGCTGGCCGGCGCTGACCACTTGTCCGGCCTCGGCATTCCAGGCGGTGACGATCCCGGCGTGGTCGGTGCGCAGTTCGGCGTAGTTGAGTTGGTCTTTAGCCTGGTTGACCGAGGCTTTGGCTTGATCAAGGGTCGCCTGGGTGGTTTTCAAGTCGGTCTGCGCCACATCCAGCTGGGCCTGGGCACCGACGCCGCGATTGAACAGTTCCTGCTGGCGCCGGGCGTTGGCCTGGGCATTGATGAACTGCGCCTGCACGCGGGCCAGGTCGCCTTGGGCGGCGCGCAACTGGTTTTGCTGGTCGGTGGGGTCGAGCACCGCGAGCAAGGCGCCCTTCTCCACTTCGGCGCCGACATCCACGGCGCGGCGGGCGATACGGCCAGGCACGCGGAAACCCAGGTTGCTTTCGTAGCGGGCCTGGATGGTGCCGGCGAAGCGGCCGAGGTTTTCCTGGTCTTCGGACTTCACTTGCATGGACAGCACCGGGCGCACGGGATCGGGCGGCGTTTCCTCTTTGGAACAAGCGACCAGCAACAGGCTGGCGGCAAGCAATGCCGTCAGGCGCTTCATGGCTGGACTCCTTGCTGGGCGATCTCGACGATCATGCCCGGGTGCAGCAATTGCCCGCCGGCCACCACGACTTTTTCACCGCCTTTAAGGCCGTCGCCAATAATCACTTTGCCGGTCAGATAGCGCGCTACCTTGACTTTGTGCAGTTGCGCCTTGCCGTCGCCGTCAATCAGCCACACGGCGGGTTCGTTGAGGTCTTTGGTCAGCGCCGACCACGGCAACTCCACACTGGCCTTGGCCGGGCCATTGGCCGTGGCACTGACCACTGAGCCCAGTTGCATGCCTTTAGGCAGCGATTGCAGGGCGATTTTCACTTGCACGGTGCCGGTATTGGCCGCCACGGCGGGCGTGACTTCGCGCACTTTACCCACGGCCTTGATGCTCGGGTTATCCAGCAGGCTCACGGTGATCGGCGCATCGGGCGGCGGCTCCACCAGCAAGGATTCATAGACATTGAACACCGCATCGCGCTCGCCATCGGTGGCCAGGCTGAAAATCGGCACGGTGGCCTGCACCACCTGGCCGACTTCGGCCTGGCGTGCAGTGATCACGCCAGGTGCATCGGCGACCAGCGCGGTATAGCCGAGTTGTTCGCGGGCATTGGCCAATTGGGCTTGGGCGGCAGCCAGAGCGCTCTGGCTGCTACGCAGCGCGGCTTGGGCGGCGTCGTATTCGCTGCGGCTGGTGTAGCCCTTGGGCAGGAGCTTTTCCTGGCGTACGAAGGCGGCGGCGGTTTGCTTGACCCGCGCCTGCTCGGCCACGACCTGGGCCTGGGCGGAATCGACGTTGGTCTGCAAGTCTTTGGGGTCAAGTTTGGCCAGCACTTGCTTGGCGGTCACGCGGTCGCCCACGTCGACCATGCGCTGGATAATCTTGCCGCCCACGCGAAAGGACAAATCGGTTTGCACGCGGGCCTGGATATCGCCGGTCAGGGTCACGGCGGCGGCAAAATCCGCAGGTTGCACGGCCTGCACAAACACCCGCGAATGTTCCTTGGGTTCGGACTTTTCCTGGCCGCAACCGCTCAGCAGCGTCAGCAGGCCAAATCCGAAAATACAGGTGTAAATACGACCGCCCATGCAGGCTCCTTTTGCGTGACGCGATGTGACAGTGAGTATGCGACTGTGAGCTTAGATCAGGGTTCCTTATCTGCATTGAGCATCCCATACTCCAAGGGTTCCCACGCCGGCTAAATACACATGCTCAAAACCCTCGCGGTGGCCAACTACCGCTCGATCAATAAATTGGTGGTGCCACTGGACCGGTTGAACCTGGTCACCGGCCCCAATGGCAGCGGCAAGTCCAACCTGTACCGTGCCCTGCGCTTGCTGGCGGAGACGGCCCAGGGCGGAGTGATCAATGCACTGGCGCGTGAGGGTGGGCTGGATTCGACCTTCTGGGCCGGGCCTGAGAACGTCAGCCGACGCATGCGCAATGGCGAGGTGGCGGTTGAGCCGACCGTGCGCCAGGGCGTCAAACGCCTGCGCCTGGGGTTTGCCGCTGAGGACTTCAGCTACGCAATCTCCCTTGGGTTGCCGGAAAAGACCCTGTCCGCGTTCCAACTGGACCCGGAGGTAAAGAAAGAATGCATCTGGGCCGGTCACATCTACCGCCCGGCCAGCCTGCTGGTGCAGCGGTCCGGGCCGATGGTGCGCGCACGCGATGGCCGCGCCTGGGACGTATTGACCCAGCACACACCCAACTACCACAGCCTGTTCGATCAGGTCGGCAGCCTGCGCGGCTCGCCGGAAGTGTTGCTGCTGCGCGAAAGCATTCGTGGCTGGCGCTTTTATGATCATTTTCGCAGTGATGTGGATGCCCCCGTGCGCCAGCCGCAACTGGGCACGCGCACACCGGTACTGCATCACGATGGGCGCGACTTGGCTGCGGCATTGCAGACCATCCGCGAAATCGGCGACACCGAGGCGTTGCAGCGCGCAGTCAGTGATGCCTTCCCCGGCGCACGGCTGAATATCGAGCCGTTGCAAGGTGGGCGTTTTGCAATTGAGTTTTATCAGGAAGGTTTGCTGCGGCCATTGTCGGCAGCGGAATTGTCAGACGGCACCTTGCGCTACCTGCTGCTGATCGCGGCACTGCTGACACCACGGCCGCCGACCATGATGGTACTGAACGAACCGGAAACCAGCCTGCACCCGGATTTATTACCGGCGTTGGCACGTTTGATTATCCAGGCCTCGAAGCAGTGCCAGGTGTGGGTGGTGTCGCATGCCAGCCGCTTGATCGCGGCGTTGCAGCAGGATGAGCAATGCAATTGCATCGTGCTGGAGAAGGTGCTGGGGCAGACTCAGATTGTGGGCCAAGGGATTCTGGATGGGCCGGCCTGGCATTGGCCGGAATAAGAGATGACTGGGCCGGCCTCATCGCGGGCAAGCCCGCTCCCACATTTTGATTTGCGAACACATTCAGAGGTGGGAGCTGGCTTGCCTGCGATAGCGGTAGAGCAGTCAGCACACAATCAGCCCTGCCACTTCCCGCCTTCAACAATCACACTCTCAGGCTTGGTGTCATCGCTCAGCTCTTTACGCACATACTGGTCATACAGCTTGAGCAAAAACTTCTCCTCACCCAACTTCGCCAGCTCCGCGTTCACCCAGTCGCGCAGTTCGATATTGCCCTTCTTCACCGCCGGTGCAATCGGCGCTTCATCGCCGAGTTTCTCTTCCAGCACGCGGTAGCCAGGGTTCTGCTTGGCCCAGCTGAACAGCACCAGGTTGTCTTGCGCGTAGGCATCGCCACGCCCGGCCGACAGGGCTTGCAGTGACTCGGAGTTTTTCTCGAACTTGAGCAGTTTCCAGTCCGGGTGGTTCTTGGTCAGCCAGATATCGGCGGTGGTGCCGGTGGTGACGATGATGGTGCGGGTCGCCAGGTCATCCAGGCTTTTCACCGCGCTGTCATTCGGCACCAGCGCCTGCACAGCGACCTTCAAGTTGGGGTTGGTAAAGTCCACCGCTTCCTTGCGCTCCGGCGTCACGGTCATGTTGGCGAGGATCAGGTCGACCTTGTCGCTTTGCAGGAACGGAATACGGCTGGCCGGCTCGACGGCTACGAACTCAACCTTGTTTTCATCGCCCAACAGGTCCTTGGCGAATTGGCGGCCAATGTCGGTATCAAACCCCACATAGCGGCCCGCTTCGTTGACGAAACCAAACGGTGGTTTGTCGGTAAACACGCCGACGATCAGCTTGTCGCGTGCTTTGATCTTGTCGATGTAGCTGGCAGCAGCGACGGGTTTGGCAGGCTCTTCGGCCTTTTTATCGCAGCCGGCCAGCAAGGCAACGGCAAACAGTGGCAGCAGTAGTTTTTTCATATCAGCTCCAATTCCTTGGTCTTTTTGGGCAGTGTTGAAACAAAGGAGAACTTCTCCAGGAACTGCTGCGCGCGTGCGGTTTGCGGGTTCGTAAAGAATGCCTCGGGGGTGTTGTGCTCGAGGATGCGACCGGCCTCCATGAACACCACGCGGTCAGCGACGGCTCGGGCGAAGGCCATTTCATGGGTGACAATCAACAGGGTCATGCCATCGCGGGCCAGGCCTTGAATCACTTCCAGCACTTCCTTGACCATCTCCGGGTCGAGGGCGGCGGTGACTTCATCAAACAGCATGACCTGCGGGTTCATGCACAGCGAACGGACGATGGCGATGCGTTGCTGCTGGCCGCCGGAGAGCTGTCGCGGGAAGGCGTCGCGCTTGTCGGCAAGTCCCACACGCTCCAGCAGGTTCTCTGCTTGCTCACGGGCTTCACGCGGGTCGCGCTTTTGCACCTTCAGCGGGCCGAGCAGGATATTGTCGAGCACGCTCATGTGCGGGAACAGGTGGTAGCTCTGGAACACCATGCCCACGTCCTGACGCACCTGGCGCCAGTCGGTGTGTTTGTCCAGTAACTCCTTGCCGGCAAAACGCAGGCTGCCGCTGTGGGCGACTTCCAAGCCGTTAAGGCAGCGCAGCAATGTGCTTTTGCCGCAGCCGCTGGGGCCGAGGATCACCACCACTTCGCCACTCTGCACGCTCAGGTCGATGCCCTTGAGCACCTGCGCCTCGCCGAAAAATTTGTTGAAACCCTGGAACTCGATCAATGCGCTCATGCCTGGCCCCAGCGCCGTTCCAGCACCTTGGAGGCGGCCGACAACGGGTAGCAGATAAAGAAGAAAAACAGGAACAGCACGCCGTAGATCAATACCGACTCGTAGGTGCGCTCGATGATTTGCTGGCCGACCTTGATCACATCCACCACGCCGATCAGCACCGCCAGCGAGCTGGTCTTGATGATGCGCGTATAGACGTTGATGGTCGGCGGCGTCATGCGTTTGAGGGCTTGGGGCAGCAGTACGTAGCCGTACAGTTGCGGGTCGGATAAACCAATCGACAACCCCGCCTCGCGCTGGCCGCGTGGCAGCGAATGCAGCGCGCCACGCACCACTTCGCCCACCTCGCTGGCGCCCCATAGCGACAGCACCAGTACCGCGCACCAGAAGCTTGGAATGCTCAGGCCAAAGAAAATCGGCAGCCCGAAAAACAGCAGGTACAACCACACCAGCACCGGGATCGCGCGAAACAGCTCGAGATAAACCCGCAGCACCGCGTTAATCACCTTGTTATTCAAGGTGCGCAATACGCCATACAACACGCCGCCGACAGTGCTGAAGGCGATGCTCAAAAATGAAATCGACAGGGTTTGCGCCGCGCCCTTGCCCAATTGCGGCAACGACACCCACAACAACTCAAGACCCGAACTGGCCATGCTGGAGCCTCCTTTCCAGACGGCTGAGCAGCAGCGACAGCGGCAAGAACAGCAACACGCAAATCAGCGTCAGCACGGCGAGCATTTCGTAGGTCTTGTAGTAGAGCGCGATGTAGCTCTTGGTGGTGTAGAGAATCTCCGGCACCGCCACGGCGGACACCACGGTGGTCTCTTTGAGCAAAAAGATGAAATTGGCAAACAGCGCCGGCAGGCTGAGGATACTGGCCTGGGGCAGGATCACATGACGCAGCAATTGCCAGTCCGACAGGCCGATGGACTTGCCCGACTCGATCTGCGCCAGCGGCACCGCTTCCACGCCGGCGCGCAGCACTTCGGTGAGGTAGGCGCCGCCGAGGAAGGTCATGGTGATGATCGCCGCCCAGAACCCGGAGATATTGAAGCCCAGGGCCGGCAGTGCGAAGTACACGAAAAACAGTTGGATCAGCAGCGGTGTATTACGCGCCAGTTCCACATACAGCGCCACCAGGCGCGACAGGTAGGGCGTGCGAAACACCAGCAGTGCGGCGTTGATCAGCGCCACCAGCAGGGAGGTGGCAATGGCGATCAAACCCACTTGCAGCGTGACCCCCACGGCTTTGAGAAACGCCGGCAAGGTGCTGAGGATAAAAGCAAAATCGAAGGTCATCTTGAGTCCATGACGCCGCAGGGGTAATGCGGCGGGCGCTGTCCGTTCCGGCATGGGTAACGCCGGGTAGCGCGAACTTTAAAGGCATAAAAAGTAAAATTTAAATACCCAAATAGAATATTGATATCACCCAAAAAGATAACCCGCGGATTCGCGGGTTTGGCGGGCTGCGGCTATGGTTGCTGGGTCTGTGTTTCGAGGGAATGAATAATGAACGAAGCGAAACCGATTGATCCGCAGGAACTGGTGAAGTGGCTGGTGGCGTTGCGTCGGGCGATCAATAGCCGCGATATCTGAAACGCTGATCGTTCCCACGCTCTGCGTGGGAATGCAGCACAGGACGCTCTGCGTCCGCTCGTGACGCGGAGCGTCACAGGAGGCATTCCCACGCGGAGCGTGGGAACGATCAATCGCAGGCAAGCCAGCTCCCACAGGGTTTGATTTTGTTTCAGGCATAAAAAAACGCCGACGCTGCAGTAGCCGTCGGCGTTCAAACCTTGAAGGGGGTTTGGTTTACATCAGAACGCAGGCACTACCGCGCCGTTGTACTTCTTCTCGATGAAGGCTTTGACTTGCGGGCTGGTCAGGGCCTTGGCCAGTTTCTGGATGGCGTCGCTGTCCTTGTTGTCCGGGCGCGCCACCAGGAAGTTCACGTACGGCGACTTGGCGTCTTCGATGATCAGCGCGTCTTTGGCTGGGTTCAGGCCAGCTTCCAGGGCGTAGTTGGTGTTGATCACATCCAGGTCAACCTGGTCCAGCACACGTGGCAGCAGCGCCGATTCCAGCTCTTTGAATTTCAGGTTTTTCGGGTTGCTGGCGATGTCTTTCGGCGTAGCCAGTGCATTGGTCGGGTCTTTCAGCGTAATCAGGCCGTTCTTTTGCAGCAGCAACAGGGCACGGCCGGCGTTGGAGCCTTCGTTAGGGATGGCCACGGTGGCGCCATCTTTGAGTTCAGAAATGTTCTTGATCTTTTTCGAGTAACCGCCGATGGGCTCAACGTGCACACCAATCACGGTGACCAGGTTGGTGCCCTTGCCCTTGTTGAAGTTTTCCAGGTACGGCAGGGTCTGGAAGTAGTTGGCATCCAGACGCTTCTCGGCAACCTGGGTATTGGGTTGCACATAGTCAGTGAAGACTTTGATTTCCAGGTCCACGCCTTCTTTAGCCAGGGTCGGCTTGACCAGCTCAAGGATCTCCGCGTGCGGGATCGGGGTAGCCGCTACCACCAGTTTCTCGTTGGCCTGGGCGAAGCTTGCAGTCAGGGCAGCCGCCAGTGCGGTAAACAACAGAACCTTTTTCATGCAGTGTCCTTATCGAAATTCCGGGGCGTCTCTGACGACCGTTTTTTATGGTGTGCCAGCGAAGTGCTATCGCGGCGTGGGATGGACAATACCTAGATTTTTTATTCCCGAACAATATCTTTTATTCACGTTGATATTCCATTTTGTTCATGTAGCGGCTGTTCATTTAGAAAGCTGAGCAAGCTTTGCTGTTCGGCGGCGCTGGCACTCGCGAAGATGCGCTGCAGTTGTTCCAACGGCGAACCGGCGGCGGGCAGGTTCAAATGCTCGGGTAAAATCTCATCGCCACTGCTTACCAAGAGCGCAAAGTGAATAACGTTTTCCAGCTCACGGGTATTGCCCGGCCAGCTGTGATGCTCGAGCACACGCTGGGCGGCGTCACTGATCAGTGGCACCGGCAGGTCGAGGCGCTGGCTGTAGATGCCGAGGAAATATTCAGCCAGGGACAAAATGTCGCCCACCCGCTCACGCAGAGCCGGCAGGTCCAACTGGCCTTCGCTCAGGTAATGGAACAGGCGTTCATGAAACTTGCCCGCGGCCACGGCCTGGGCCAGATCGATACTGGTGGCGGCGACCAGCCGCACATCCACCGGGCTTGGCTGATGAGCGCCGACACGGGTGACTTCGTGGTTTTCCAGGGCGGCGAGCAATTTCACCTGGATCGGCAGCGGCAAATCGCCGATCTCGTCCAGGTACAAGGTGCCGCCATTGGCCGAGCCAAACCAGCCGGCGCGGCTGCTGGCTGCTCCGCTATGGCTGCCGGCGGCATAGCCGAACAATTCGGCATCCGCGTAGGTAGGGCTGATGGCGCCGCAATTGACCGACACAAACAAACCCGTGCGGTCGCTGCCCCGGTGAATATGTCGCGCGAGCAGCTCTTTACCGCTGCCGGTCTCACCGCGAATCAACACCGGCAATGCACGCGGTGCGAGGCTTTCCAGCTCTTCACGCAGCTGGCGGGAACGCGGGTCGACAAACACCAGCGCCTTGGCGCGGATGCTCAGCGGGCTTTTTTCAGCATCGGGAAAGGTCAGCAACGGCTGGCCAAAGGTGTCATGACTCATGGCAGGCTCCCGCCCCAAATCCGCTCAGGGACGGGGCGTTGAAAAAATTTATGCACGGCGCCGGGCGTGATGCTCAAGGCGGTTTTGCAGGCGATAGAGGTAGGCAAAACCCTGCTCCCAGCGTTGGTGGCCGGACTTCACATTGATATGCCCGGCTCCGGACAAAATGCCGGCCTCGGCGCCCCAGTTGCGTGCCAGCTCCAAAGCGCGGGTGGCGCTGACGGCGCTGTCGTTGTCGGAGCTGACCACTTGGCTGGGAAACGGCAACAGGTGCGTGGGAATCGGTGCAAAGTTACGCAGGGCGGGGGCACAGGCGGGGCGCTCGACATCCGCCGGCGCCACCAGCAAGGCGCCGCGCACCTGGCGTAGAAAATGCACCGGCGCGGTGGCCGCCCAATGGGCGACCGTGATGCAACCCAGGCTATGGGCAATGAGAATCACCGGCGTGCTGTCGGCGGCGATGGCCTCCGCCAGTGCCGCCACCCAGTCTTCGCGACGCGGGGTAAGCCAATCGGCCTGCTCCACACGCGCACTGTTGGGCAGGCTGTTCTGCCAATGACTTTGCCAATGATCTTCTGGCGATCCTTGCCAGCCCGGCACGATCAGATAACGAATCGACTCGCTGTGCATGGGTGTGCCCTCCTGCAGCGTTTAACGTTGCTGGTCAGTATAGGGACGAGGGTTATATTCGTTAAGGAATAAGAAGCTATTTATTAATAACCAAAATATCAATCACACGGATAATCAAAAATGTGGGAGCTGGCTTGCCTGCGATAGCGGTGGGTCAGTCGATACATCTGTAACTGAGAGACCGCTATCGCAGGCAAGCCAGCTCCCACATGGACCGGGTTGCACAGTGGAAATCAGGTAAATACCAGGCAAAAAAAAGGCCGCACCCTGCCAAGGAGACGGCCAAAAAATTGTCGAGGCTTTTGAAACTTAACGTGCAGTAATCACCGACAGCTTGGTGATGCCTGCGCGCTCGATAGACGCCATGGCTCGCGCCACTTCGCCGTAATTCACACCATCATCGGCCTGCAGTTGCACCCGCACTTGCGGGTCCTTGGCCTTGGCCGCCTGCAGGTTGAACTCGAGCAGGTCGGGCTGGATTTCGTCCTTGTTGATAAACAATTTGCCGGCGCCGTCGATGCTGACCACCAGCGGGTCTTTCTGCTCCACCGGGGCTACGGCCTGGGTCTTGGGCAGGTTGATCGGGATCGAGTTGGTCAACAACGGCGCGGTGACGATAAACACCACCAGCAGCACCAGCATCACGTCCACCAGCGGTGTGACGTTGATCTCGCTCAGCACCTCATCACTGTCTTGCGTGGAGAAGGCCATTTCAGGACGCCTCCTTCACTTTTTGCGCGGTGCCTGCCGCGCTTTTGGTCAGCGTAGGGTGCAGCAGCACGCGGAAGGAATTCTTCTGCGCCAGGCTGTAGAAGTCGTGAGCGAAGTCATCCAGGTCCGCCGCCGTGAGCTTCAGGCGACGCAGGAAGTAGTTGTAGACCAGCACCGCCGGCACCGCGACCGCGATACCCACACCGGTGGCGACCAATGCCGCACCAATCGGGCCGGCCACGGTTTCCAGGCTGGCCGAGCCGGCAGCGCTGATGCCTTTGAGGGCTTCCATGATGCCCCACACGGTGCCGAACAGGCCGATAAACGGCGAGGTGCTGCCAATACTGGCGACCACGGCCAGGCCGGTTTCCAAAGAGCGGCGCTCACGCACGATCTGCTGGCGCAGGGCACGTTCAAGGCGGTCCTGGTGATTGATGGCCTGGCTCAAGTCTGCTGCGTGCGGGGCATCACCGACCTGGATCGCGGCATAACCGGCCTGGGCTACACGGGCTGCGGCGCCGGGCTGGGTCTCGGTCAGCTCAGCGGCGGAATCGAGACTCGACGCCGCCCAGAACTGTTTGTGAAACTTGCGATCCTGCGCCTTGAGGCGCCCGAACTGCACGCCCTTCAACAACGCCAGGCCCCAGGTGGCGACCGAAAAGACCACCAGCAGCCAGATTACCGCGCTTTCGATGGATTCAAGTGGAGATGCTAATGCCATGATGTTTTCCCTCTGTGCAGGTGGCGGCGTGTCCAACACACCGCTGCCGAATAGTTAGTGAATCTTGAAATCGATCGGAACGCTGACCCAGCCGTCCTGGGCCACATCGCCCTGCTTGGCCGGCACGAAGCTCCAACGCTTCACGGCGGTCAATGCGGCGTCGTCGAGTTGCTGGCGACCGCTGCTTTTCTGGACCTGGACCTCACCCGGCTTGCCGCTGGCCAACACATGCACGCGCAACAACACCGTGCCTTCCCAGCCACGGCGCTGGGCCAGTGACGGGTACTCCGGCGCCGGGTTCTTCAAGTACGCGGCGTTGGCCGAAGCAGGTGTCACCGGCGCAGGTGAAGGTGCCGGTGGCGCTGCTGGCGCTGGAGGCGCAGGCTTCGGTGGCGCAGGCGGTTGCTCGACCGCTTTTGGCACAGGTTTGGGTTCAGGTTTAGGCACCGGCTTCGGCTTGGGTTTTGGAACAGGTTTGGGCGGCGCTGGTTTGGCGGCCAACTCATCGACCACCGGCGGTGGTGGCTCCACCACAGGCGGTGGCGGCGGTACAGGCGCAGGCGGCTCCACCACCGGCGGCGCGGGTTGGGAAAATTCGATCGTCATCGGCGGGATTTCCGGCGGCACAATCGGCAACACCGGCGTGGGCTTCTGGCTCACCCAATAAATCACCGCACCGTGCAAGGCCAACACCAGCAACCCCAGCAGAATCCCTTCACGACGACTCGAAAAACGCTTCGGGGTTTTCTGCAAACGCAATTGCCCCAACGGCGCGCGGTGCGGCCGGCCAAGGTCGACCAACTCACCACCCGGTGCCTGGCGCCACTGCGCCTCGGGTGCACTGGCGGCGGTCTGGACATTGCCCATTGATTCACTCCCTACGGTTTTCACACCAAAAAACCGACAGGCCTGCCAAAGCGGCCGTCGAGGGCTGAATCATCGGGGCTAGACGCTTATCCCTTAAAGTAATCTTTAAAGTTATACATAGATCTAAATTGAATAAACGAAACACCCTGAAACGCCAAAGCCACGTTGGCCGTGGCCTGTGGCGAAGGGATTGTTTTTTAATGCTTTAGAGGCATAAAAAATATTCAGTAAACGCATGGATTGTGGCAAGCCCGCTCGCCACAAAAAAACATTCGTCGAACGCTTCAAGATGGATTGTTGGCGCATAAATCGAGCAATTGCCGCTGCAACGTTTGCCCCGCTGCCCCCAGGCCACTGCGGCCATACAGCGCCAGGCGCACGCCCTGCACCATCGGCAAACCACTGTCATCGCCGAGCACCACATGCCCTGGCTGCACCACCCGTCGCGGCAACAGGCTGATGCCCAACCCCGCCGCCACCGCCGAACACACACTGGCCAGGCTGGCGCTGGAATAACCGATGCGCCAACGCCAACCGCCGACTTCCAGGTAGTGAAGCATTTCATTGCGGTACAAACCGCCTACCGGAAACGCTACCAAGGGCAGCGGGTCGCGCCCAATCGACGGCATGCTGCGGCTGTCTACCCAACACAGCGGTTCCGGCCACGAGGCCACGCAGTCATCGCTGTCGCCCATCTGCTTGACCAGCAACACGTCGAACTCACCGGCGCGGTATTGCCGCTGCAGTTCCGGACCGAGACCGCTGGTGACTTCCAGCCGCACTCGCGGATAGGCCACCACAAAGGCCGACAGCAACGGCATCAGGCGCTCGGCGGCAAAGTCCTCCGGCACGCCGAGGCGCAACACGCCGTCGCTTTGCTGGTTGATCAACACATCGACGGCCTCCTCATGCAGCGCGAGGATGCGCCGCGCGTAGGCCAGCAAACGCTCGCCCTCGGCGGTGGCCACCACGTGGCGTTGATCGCGGTCGAGCAACTGGCATGCCACGGCGTCTTCCAGGCGACGAATCTGCTGGCTCACGGTGGATTGGGTCAGGTGCAAGCGCTCGGCAGCGCGAGTGAAATTGCCGCAATCCACCACGGCGATAAAACTGCGCAGCAACACGGGATCGAACATGTTTTTCACCATTGCGTTTGCCACTGGTTGGCATGGTTATATTTAATTTCAGAATACTCTGGCGGCTCGCCATACTTCACGCCTCTTTTGCGCAGACGACAGGCCGTGCATGACGCTCAACCATTCATTCGCAGGAAAATTGGCCGGCTGGGGCCTTTTGGTTGTACTGGGCCTGAACCTGCGCCCCATTCTCAGCTCCATCAGCCCCTTGCTCGGCGAAATTCGTCAGGCCACCGGGCTGAGCTTCCAAAGCAGCGCCCTGCTCACCAGCCTGCCAGTGGTGTGCATGGGCCTGGTGGCGCTGGTCGGTGTGCGCGTGGAAGCGCGCCTGGGCGAGCGGCGCGGCATCGCGCTCGGCTTGATGATGATTCTGCTGGCCTGCCTGGCACGTTGGTTGATGGGCCAGGCGTCGGCGCTGCTCGTTACGGCGTTGCTGGGCGGCGCCGGTGTGGCGCTGATCCAGGCATTGGTGCCGGCAATGATCAAGCGCGAATTTCATCACCGCGTGCCGGTGGCGATGGGTGTGTACTCAGCCTCGTTGATGGCTGGCGGCGGGCTGGCAGCGTTGCTCAGCCCGCTGGTGGCCACGCATTTTCAGCAATGGCAGGCGGGGTTGGGTGTGTGGCTGTTGCCGGCGCTGGGGGCGTTGCTGCTGTGGGCCTGGCTGCCGCTGGGCGCGGCGAGAAGCCAGCAAATCGCGCCTGCCTTCAAGGGGCTGCGCAATCGTCGAGCCTGGCTGTTGGCGTTGTATTTCGGGCTGGTGAATTGCGGCTACATGAGCATGGTGGCGTGGCTGCCGGCCTACTATCAGCAACTGGGTTGGGGCGTGTTGCCGAGCGGTTCGTTGCTGGCGTTCATGACTATCTTCCAGGTGACCGCTGCGCTGTTGATGCCGGTGTTGGCCCAGCGCGGTATCGACCGTCGCCCACTGCTCGGCATCAGCCTGCTGGCACAGACCGTTGGCTACCTCGGCCTGATCCTCGCACCGCTGGAGTACACGCACCTGTGGGTCGCCTTGTGCGGGTTTGGCCTGGGCGCGTGTTTCGCCCTGAGCCTGCTGCTGACCCTGGACCACCACCGCGACCCGCGCCAAGCCGGGCAACTGGCGGCTTTCGTGCAAGGCGTAGGTTTTTTGATCAACGCGATTTCACCGTGGCTGACCGGCTGGCTGCGTGAACTCACCGGCAACTTCGTCAGCGCCTGGGTGGTGCTGACGGTCACGGTGCTGGCGATGCTGGTGGTGACGCGGGTGTTCAGCCCGGCCACCTACCGCACCGACTCAGAAGTCGTAGCGGCCCGTCACGCCTAGGGTGCGCGGCGTGCCCAGCAAGCCTTCGTAGCCGCCATTGCCGCCCGTCCACAGGGTGGTGTAGTAGGTTTTGTCGAAGGCGTTTTTCAGCCACAACGACACATCCCACTGCCCTTGCTGGTAGTTGCCGCGCAGGCCGGTAGAGAGGTTGACCACCGCGTAGGCCGGAATCTGCCCATAGTCGGAATCCTCCACCGTGCCCACCGCTTTGGAGCGGAATGCATAGCTGGCGGTCACGTAAGGTTCGAAGCCGTTATCCAGGTTCCACTTGTATTCGCCGTTGGCGTTGGCGATCCACTTGGACGCGCCCACCACTTGGTGGCCGCTCAAGTCGCAGGAGGCCGGTGCACCCGGACGCAAGCTGACTTCCGGTGGGCACGGCGCATCTTTGTAAGACAGGTAACTCACATCGTTGAACGAGCCATTGATATTCAACGTCAGGCCCCGGATCGGCACCAGCGTGCTTTCCACTTCCACGCCGCGTGAGCGCACCGAACCTGCGTTGGTCAGGTATTGCACGCGGTTTTCCTGGTCGTAGGCGTTGGTCTGGTAGCCGTTGACCTGGGTCCAGAACAGGTTGGCATTAAGTTGCAGGCGGCGGTCCCACAGCGTGCTTTTAAACCCCAACTCGGCGTTATTGGCGCGCTCGGTGCCCACCAGCAGTGAATCGGCCCCGGCCGTCGGCGCAGAACCCACCACCAAATTCACCCCGCCGGACTTCTCGCCATGGGACAACGTCGCATAGCCCAACAAATTATCGTTGAAGTGATAACTCAGGTTGAGCAGCCCCGACGGCGTAGCGCTGTACTGGTTGAGATCGCCGGAGTCATACGCGCCGGTGCGCCCGCGCCGCGCCGTGGCAGCGGCGCCGGTGACCGCAGCGCCACCCACGGGTGCATTGCGGCTGACCCAGGCGCTTTTTTCTTCGTAGGTGCCGCGCACACCGGCGGTGAAATCCAGGCGTTCAGTGAGGTGCCAGGTGCCTTGGGCGAACAGGGCAAAGCTGTCGGTGCGAATATGCCCGTTGCCGACGGTGCTCACATCATTTAGCGCGCCGGTTGGCGTGCCATTCCAGATATCCGCCTTGGGCCCGTAATAGGCGAAGGATTTGTTATCCAGCGAGTTGCCGAAGTAATAGGCGCCCAGCACATAGTCGAAGAAACCACCGGTGGGCGAGGCCAGGCGGAATTCCTGGGACCACTGCTTATCCTCTACCGACACGCCAGCGTTATACGACGCCGGAACGTTGAGGCCGTCGTCATTGCGCGGGGTGAAATTCCACCAGCGATAGGAGCTGACCGAGGTCAGGGTGAAGTCACTCGGCAACGTCCAGTTGGCTTCCAATGAAGTGCCGCCCTGGAACACGGTGACATGCTGGTCGTTGTCCAGGTTGACCTTGCGATGGGTGCCATCCACCAGGGTCGCGCCCGCCGCTGCGGCCCGGGATTGATAGAGGTTGGTGCCATTGATGGTCGGCCCCGTGCTGTACAGCACGCGGGTGCCGGCGCTGGAATCTTCTTCGTTGTAGTCGCCGATCCAGCGCAGGTTGAAGGTGTCGCTGGGCTTGTACAGCAACTGCCCGCGAAAGCCCTGGCGTGAGCCGCCGTTAAGATCATGGCCGTCGTATTCGTTCTTGATGTCGCCATCGCTGCGTGTGCGATAGGCCGAAAAACGCCCCGCCAACTCGTCGGTGAGCGGGCCGGAAATCGTGCCCTTGGTCTGGAAATAACCGTCCTCGCCCAACGAGGTTTCGATGCTGCGCTCCGGGGTGAAACTCGGCGCGCGCGTGCTGATATTGATCACGCCCGCCGTGGTGTTCTTGCCGAACAAGGTGCCTTGCGGGCCGCGCAAGACTTCGAGCTGCTCGATGTCCATCAAGTCGAACACCGCCATGCCCGGCCGCCCAAGATAAACGTTGTCGATATACAGCCCCACGCTGCCTTCCAGACCGTCGCTGGCCGGGTTGTTGCCCAACCCGCGAATCGACACGCTGGACTGACGCGCATGCATATAAGCGACGTTGACGCTGGGCACCAATTGCTGCAAATCCTGAATGCGGTAGACCCGCTGGCTCTCCAGCGCCTGGCCGCCGATGACGCTCATGGGCGTCGGCACTTCCTGCGCGCTTTCGGTACGCCGCCGTGCGGTCACAGTGACGGTCTCAAGCTGGCCGCTGGCGTTTTCGCCCTTGCCGGCAGGCACAGGTGTTTCGGCGGCCTGGGTCGGCGACCAACTGGTGCTGCCGGCCACCAACATGGCCAGGGGCAAGGACTTCAACAGACTCATAAGCGGCTCCGAAACCTGGAAATATTGTTCATCCAATATTCCAATAGGTTATTTATTTATGTTTTTACGAACATTTACTGCATAAGAGATAGCCTTTATAAGGAGTCGACCTAATGCATAGCCAATGCATTTCCCGGATATTTTTGATGTGAAAAATGCATATCGACTTGCGCCAACTTCGCCACTTCATTGCCCTTGCCGAACAACGCAGTTTTGTCGCGGCGGCGTTGGCCGTGAACCTGTCGCAGTCGGCGTTCAGTCGCAGCATCCAGGCGCTGGAACACAGTGCCGGTTGCCAGTTGGTGGACCGTGGCCGCAAGGACCTGGCGCCGACCAAACAAGGCCAGGTGCTGCTCGAACATGCACGGCGCCTGGTCAGCGGCGCGCAACAACTGGCCAACGAGATCAGCCAGTTCAATGGCCTGGAAGCCGGTGAACTGCGCTTCGGCTGCGGCCCGGCACCCGCTGCCGGGTTGATCCCGCGTGCCATCGGCAGTTTTATCGGGCGCTACCCCAAGGCCCGCGTGCAGTTCCAGGTGGATGACTGGCAAAGTTTGAGCAAGCGCCTGCTCAGCGAAGAGTTCGAATTTTTCGTCGCCGACACCCGCCACTTCGAAGCCAACCCGGACTACCACACCCACCGCCTGCGTGCGCGGCGCTGGTACTTCTGCTGTCGCGCCGGGCACCCGCTGGCCAAGCGCGAAAGCGTCAGCGCCGGCGAGCTGATGAGCTACCCGCTGGCGGTGACGATTCGCCCGCCGAACCTGCGCAAGGTCATCGTCGACCTCAGCGGCCGGCCGGATTACCTGCCCAATGTGGAATGCGAAAACGGCTACAGCCTGATGGGCGTGGTGCTGCGCTCGGATGCGATCGGCATCGTCAGCGCCAACAGCGATGTGCTGCACATGGCGCGGGGTGAGTTGGTGTGTTTGAAGATTGATGGGCTGGCGGAGGACTTGGAGGAGCGCTATACGCGCTACGGGATTGTCAGTCGGGCGGGGTATCGGTTGTCGCCGTTGGCAGAGGCGATGATTGAGCAGATCAAGCAAATCGATGAGTTGGATGAGGATGTGTGCGCCTTGGAAAATCTCGCTGTTTGAGCGGGCGCTATCGCAGTCAAGCCAGCTCCCACAGGGGTACGCATTTCAAGTGTGGAAGCTGGCTTGCCTGCGATAGCGCCAGTAGCAACACCCATGCATTCCCTGCATAAAACCCAGTCCTCAAATGCACTTGCCAGCCCACCACCCGAACAGCGAAAACCTTCACCTGTCCTCAGTCCGGTGAAGCCTCATGTCCAACTCCCAACCCGTGCGCAACGTGCTCTACATCATGTGCGATCAACTGCGCCGCGATTACCTGTCGTGCTACGGCCACGCGCATTTGCACACGCCGAATATCGACCGCCTCGCCGCCGCCGGCGTGCGTTTCAGCCGCGCTTACACCCAGGGCACCATTTGCGGGCCGTCGCGGATGTCGGCGTACACCGGGCGCTATGTCAGCAGCCATCAGGTGGCGTGGAACGCGGTGCCGCTGCCCTTGGAAGAGCTGACCATCGGCGACTACCTGCGCCCCCATGGCATCCGCACCGCGCTGGTGGGCAAGACCCACGCCACGCCAAACCTGGAGGCCTTGCAGCGCCTGAATATCGACCCTGAAAGCCCGCAGGCCGAGCCCTTCAATGAGGTGGGTTTCAACGCTTATTTGCGCCATGACGGCATCTACCCCGACAGCCCGCTGTTCGCGGAAAAACGCGAGTCCGCGCCCTACACCCAGTACCTGCGCGAGCACGGCTACGACGGCACAAACCCGTGGCATGAATGGGCCAACGCTGCAGCCGGTGAAAACGGCGAAGTGCTCAGCGGCTGGCATATGCGCAACGCGGGGCTACCCGCACGCGTCGCCGAGGAGCATTCGGAAACCGTCTACACCACCGACCGCGCCATCGACTTTATCGCTGAACAAGGCGAGCAGCCGTGGTGTTTGCACCTGTCTTACATCAAGCCGCACTGGCCCTACATCGCTCCGGCGCCGTACCACGCGCTGTATGGCGCCGAGCATATCCAGGCGCCGATTCAGCCTGCGCAAACCAGTGATCATCCGGTCTACCAGGCTTTCCGTCAGCATCAGGAAAGCGTGAATTTTTCCCGTGATGAAGTGCGGCTCACAGTGGTTCCGACCTACATGGGCCTGATCAAACAAGTCGATGATCAACTCGGGCGTCTGTTCGATTTTCTGCAAAGCAACGGCCGCTGGGATGACACATTGATCGTGTTCACCAGTGACCATGGCGACTTCCTCGGCGACCACTTCCTCGGCGAAAAAGAGTTTCTGCTGGAGCCTGCGGTGGGTATTCCACTGATCGTGCGCGACCCGCGTGCCAGTGCCGATATCAGCCGTGGCGCGGTGGATGAGCGCCTGGTAGAAACCATCGACGCCCTGCCAACGTTCCTCGATGCCCTGGGCTTGCCGGCCGCAGACCATCGCCTTGAAGGCCGCTCGCTGATCCCGCTGCTGCACGGCGAACCCATCACCTGGCGCAACTACGCCATCGCTGAATACGACTATGCCTTCCAGGCCCCAGCCCGTGAGCGTTTGGCGCAGCCCATCGACCGCTGCCGCATGACCATGGTGCGCAGTGAACGTTGGAAGTACCTGGCCTATGACGGCTTTCGTCCACAGCTGTTTGATCTGGAGAATGACCCGCAGGAAGTACACGACTTGGGCGAGGACCCGGCGTATGCGGCGGTGCGCGAGACGCACTTGGGGTATTTGTTCGAATGGCTGCGTGGGTTGAAGCGGCGTACGACCATCAGCCATGCGGAGGTTGATTCGCGTGGCCAGTGGTTCCGGTACGGTGAGCCTGAGGCGGAAAAGGTAGTGAAAATCGGCGTCTGGTAAACACCACAAAACCTAATGTGGGAGCTGGCTTGTCGAATCGTCGCACCGCTGCGATAGCATCGCCTCGGTGTGACTCATACACCGAGGTGTCTGCATCGCAGGCAAGTCAGCTCCCACATTGTTTAATCTCCAACCTGGCTTAGAGGCCTTTGGTGGTCTGGCTGCGCTGCCCTTGCACACTCACCGGCACATCGCCCTTGAGCGTCACTCGACGCACGATGCGTTCCTGGGTGCCGTAGTCGTCCACCGCGTAATGCTGAGTGGCGCGGTTGTCCCAGATCGCCACGTCGCCGGTGTTCCAGCGCCAGCGCACGGTGTTTTCCAGGCGGGTGACGTGGCCCTGCAGCAGGTTGAACAGCTGCGCCGATTCGGTCTGGGAATAGCCTTTGAGCCGTTTGACGAAGTGCCCCAGCAGCAAGGTTTTTTCACCGCTGACCGGATGTACACGCACCACTGGGTGCTCGGTTTCATACACGGTGGAAGTAAAGATTTTGCGGTACTCCTCAAGCTTTTCCAGCGACACATCCGGCTTGCGCCCGGCGTAGTCGTACTCGTTGCTGTGCACGGCCCACAGGTTGTCGGCGAGTGCGCGCAGGTCGGCGCTGAGGTCGTTGTAGGCGGCGGCCGTGTTGGCCCACACCGTGTCGCCACCGGATTTTGGCGCCAGTACCGACCGCAGGATCGATGCCTTCGGGTAGGCGTCGACGAAGGTCACGTCGGTGTGCCAGGAATTGGCGCGCTGGCCACGGGCACCGTCCAGCTCCAACAGGAAGCGCGTGCCGTCGCGCACCGGCACCGTCGGGTGTGCGATCGGCTCGCCGAGCAGGTGCGCGAAGGCTTCCTGGCTCTGGTCATCGAGGTGGGTTTGCTCGCGGAAAAAGATCACTTTGTACTGCACCAGTGCGTGCTGGATGGCCTCGACGGTGGCGGCATCCAGGTCACCGGAGAGTTTGATGCCACGGATCTCGGCGCCGATGCGGCCAGCCACCGGGTGGATGTCGAGCGCCTGGGCGACGGGTTGAACAGCTAATGCGGCGTTGCTCATTGTGATGACCCTCATGTGCCTGCTGATGGTGGGATGCTTTCCTGCAACGCTCTATTCATATGCAATTTAGATCTAGCAAATGAATCAATGCTTCGTTGACGGAATAAGAGCTTGCATTTAAAACCTCAGCTCCCACGGTCGCAAATGCCTTCGACCTATTTTTCAAATGCCGGGAAAGCATATGGATCTTCGCCAACTTCGGTACTTCATCGCCCTCAACGAACACCGCAGTTTCGTGCGCGCAGCCGACGCCATGGGCATCACCCAACCGGCGTTCAGCCGCAGCATCCAAGGGCTGGAGCAGGAGTTCGGCTGCGTGCTGGTCGACCGTGGCCACAAGGACTTGCGCCCCACGCCAGAGGGCCAGGTGGTGCTGCAACATGCCTTGACCCTGGTACACGGCGCTGCGCTGCTGAGCAGTGAGGTTACGCGCATGACCAAGCTCGACGCCGGCGACCTGCGCTTTGGTTGCGGCCCGGCGCCAGCAGTAAAACTGGTGCCGGACGCGGTGGCGCGTTTTATCGGCGCGCACCCGAAAATCCGCACCAGCTTCCAAGTGGATAACTGGGAAAAACTCAGCCGCGCCTTGAGCCGCGAAGAGATCGAATTCTTTATCGCCGATATCCGCCAGTTCGAGGCCGACCCGAACTTCCAGACCCGCGCATTGACGCCCAAACGCGGCGTGTTTTTCTGCCGCCCAGGCCACCCGTTGCTGGCCAAGGACAGCCTGTCGACCAACGACATGTTCGACTACCCGCTGGCCTCGCCGCTGATCTCCCAGGGCATTCGTAAACTGCTGGCAAACCTGAGCGGGCGCATGGATTTTTCACCCAGCATTCAGACTGAACACTTCCCGGCGCTGGTAAAAATCGTGCTGCAATCGAACGCCATCGGCGTGGGCACCGAGGAAGCTTTTGCCGAGGACATCGCACAGGGTTCGCTGGTGCTGCTGCACTGGCGCAACCTGCCGCAGAACATGGAGACCATGAGCGCGCGTTGTGGGATTGTCAGCCGCACGGGATCGAGGTTGTCGCCGGCGGCCAAGGCGATGATCGAGACATTGGTGGAGGTCGACAGGCAGGAGGTGAGTGTGGCGGTCTGACGGGCCTCATCGCAGGCAAGCCAGCTCCCACAGTTGGAATGCATTCCCCTGTGGGAGCTGGCTTGCCTGCGATAGCAATATCCCAGCCACCAAAAACCTCAGAGCCCCGCCGCCGCCAGGTTCGGCGCCACCCAGTCACTCACCTGAAACGACTTGCGAATCAAGCGCTCCTTGGACGCCAAGTCCACCGCGCCCTGCAACTTGCCGAGGAACACCGGGTCCAGCGTCGCCGGGAAAATCTCGCTGAGCTGCTGGTCTTTCAAGTCGTTGGTCAGGATCACCGGTGGGTAACTGGCTCGCCCCGACACCAACTCGATGTAGGCCTGCTTGTTGCTGTCGGTGGTCAACCACTGCACCGCTTGCTGCTGGGCCTTGAGCAGCTTGGCCACCGCATCAGGGTGTTCGTCGACAAACTGTTTGCTGCCCACCAGCACCGCCTGGACGCTGCCGGCGCCGCCGAGGTCCTTGGTGGTGAGCGGTATTTCCGCCAGCCCTTTGGCCTGCAACGCCGTCAGGTTCGAACCGCCCCAAGTCGCATCAATCTGTTTGGCGGCCAATGCCGCGCCCGCCGCGTTGAAATCCAGGTTGATGACTTTCAAGTCCTTTTCATTCAAGCCCTGGCTGGCCAATGCACTGTCGAACGACAACTGGCTGGCCGTGCCACGGAACACCGCCACACGTTTGCCCTTGAGGTCTTGCAGGGTCTTGATCCCCGAGCCAGGCACCACGCCCAGGTACTGCTTGATGTCACGTGCCGTGGCGCTGAGCAAACGCGTGTCCAGCCCATTGGAGCGACCGATGATCGCCGCCAGATCGCCCAGGTAGGCCAGGTCCACCTGGCCATTGGCGAAGGCTTCATTGATCACGGGACCTGCGCCCTTGAAGTAATTCCACTGAATCTTGATGCCTTGGTCGGCAAAGGCTTTTTCGAAGATCTGCTGCTCGCGCAACACATCCGTTATACCGCCGCCGCTGTGCTGGCTGCCGGCACTCAGGTCGGGCACGGCGATGCGGATTTCCTTGAGGTCGGCAGCGTGTACCAACCCGGCCAGCGCGGTGCCCGCGAACAGGCTGATCAGACGTTTGAAGGGCAGTTTCATAAGCGCAGCTCCTGGTGGGCGACGGTCGCCTGGGGAGCAGAAAGTAGGCACAGCCCGAGCAAAACTTTAAATACTATAAATTCACAATTTAATAGCTTTTTGGACTATGCGAGCAGAAACGCTGGCTCCAGCGGCGTATGCATAAACAGCATCAAAAATATTCTTCGAATGCATTGGATGCGTGCCAGGCAGAGGCTTTAAATGATTTTTCTTATCTCACAATCATCTTGATTCCGTTTTTATAAGATCGAAATCACATAACGCCGAGGGAGGTCCGCTATGGCCCGCACTTCACAGTTGAGCCTGCCTCTTTCAGCCCCCGCTCCGCGCTGGCCCTTGCTCGGTGAGCGTCTGCTGCCCTGGCTGTTGCCGCTGGCACTGTTTGCGCTGTGGTGGTTGGCCAGCCGTAATCAGTGGATGAGCGAACAAATTTTGCCCGCGCCGTCGCTGGTGTGGAGCAGCGCCGTAGAGCTGGCCGGCGGCGAGCTATGGAGCAACCTGGCGATCAGCTTGCAGCGCTTGTTCTGGGGGCTGTTGGCCGGTATCGGCGCGGGAGCCGTATTGGGTGCGCTATTAGGTTTCAGCGCGCGCGCCGAACGCCTGGTGTTCCCCACGTTCAGCGCGTTGTCGCAAGTGCCGACCCTGGCCTGGATCCCATTGTTCATGGTGTTTTTCGGCATCGGCGAGACCTTGAAACTGGTGGTGCTGGTGAAGGCGATTGTGGTGCCCGTCACCCTGCACACGCTGGTTGGTGTGCGTGACGCGCAACCCAACCTGCGTGAAGCCGCCCGCGTGCTGCGCCTGCCCACGCACCTGCTGATTCGTCGGCTGATCCTGCCCGCTGCGTTGCCAGCCTTCATGGCCGGTGTGCGCCTGGCGCTGGCGGCGGGCTGGACCTCGTTGCTGGCCGTGGAATTGCTGGCCTCCAGCGAAGGCATCGGCTACCTGATGGTCTGGGCGCGCCAACTGTTCATGCTCGATATTGTCTTCGTGTGCATCGTGGTCATCGGTGTGCTGGGCGTGGTGATGGATCGCGGCATCGGCTGGCTGGACCGCAAATGGGCGCACTGGCCGCACCCGGCCACTGCGCAGATTCGCCGCGGCCCGCGTTATGAGGGGTGGCAACGCCTGCAACCGTGGTTGTTGCCGCTGCTCTTGCTGGCGTTGTGGCAGGTGGCGACGGATCTCGCTTGGGTGGACCCGAATATTCTGGTCAGCCCATGGGCCGTGCTGCAAACCACCGGCGCGGGTGTGCTGGATGGCAGCCTGTCCGGCGCCTTGGGCAAAAGCCTCGGCCGCACGCTGGGAGGCTTGTTGCTCGGCGCCAGCCTGGGGTTTGCCATGGGTTTGTGGCTGGGTTTGTCGCGACGCAGCGAGCGAGTGCTCGGGCCGACGCTGGCCGCGCTGCGCCAGATCGCGATTTTCGCCTGGGTGCCATTACTCACCGCCTGGTTCGGCCTGGGTGAATTGGCCAAGTCGGTGTTTATCGCCCTGGCGGCGTTTTTTCCGCTGTTTATCGCCACCCAACGCAGCGTGTTGAACCTGTCTCCACAGCTGCGCGAAGCCGCGCACGTGCTACGCCTGAACCTGTTCCAGCGCCTGCGCCGTCTGGTGCTGCCGGGCGCGGCGGCGGGGATCTTCGCCGGCCTGCGCCTGAGCCTGATCTATGCCTGGCTGGGCACCATCGGCGCGGAATATTTCATGCCATCCAACGGCGGCATCGGCAGCCTGATGATCGGCGCCCAACAGCTGCTGCGAATGGATTTGATCATGAGCGGCATGCTGCTGGTGGGCCTCACCGGCGCCACGCTCAACCTTATCGGCCAACGCATCGAAACCCGCGCCACGCGCTGGAGACACGCATGAACGCACCTATCGTCAGCTTCAACCATGTGGGCAAGACCTTTGACGTCGACGGCTTTGAGCTGGAGGCGATTCGCGAATTCAACCTGGACATTGCCGAAGGCGAGTTCGTGGCGATTGTGGGTTCCAGTGGCTGCGGCAAATCTACGCTACTGCGCCTGCTGGTGGGGCTGGATACGCAGTTTCGTGGCGAGATCCGGGTGGACGGCCATGCCGTAAAGGGCATCGGCGGCGAACGCGGCATCGTGTTCCAGGAGCACCGGTTATTCCCCTGGCTGACCGTCGCGGAAAACATCGGCCTGGGCCTGGTCAACGAGCCGTTGAGCGAGGCCGAGCGCAACCGGCGCATCGGTGACTTTATCGAATTGGTGGGCCTTACCGACTTTACCCGCGCTTATCCGCATCAGCTGTCCGGCGGCATGGCGCAACGTGTGGCAATCGCCCGTGGCCTGGTGGCCAGCCCGCGCATTCTATTGCTCGACGAGCCGTTCGGCGCCCTCGATGCGTTGACCCGCCAGCAGATGCAGGACGAGCTGTTGGCAATTCGCGCCCGCGCCAAAATCACCACGGTGCTGGTGACCCACGATGTGGAAGAAGCGATTTTCCTCGCCGACCGCGTGGTGGTGATGGAGCCGCGGCCAGGGCGCATCAAACAGGTGGTGGACATCGCCCTGCCCCACCCACGCCAACGCAGCAGCTTCGAGTTCCACCAACTGCGCGAAGAGCTGCTGCATGAACTGATCAGCGACGGCCACTATCAGCCGCCGCTGCGCGAACAGATTCGCGACCTGCCGCTGGCGTTTATTGCTTGCTGAATGCCAGCTCAGCGTCCGGCCGTTCCTGGCGCTCAAGCCGATTGGCGCGGGTAAACGTGCCGATATCATTGAAGCGCACGCCCATCTCGCGCATCACCTTGTGGGCCACCTTGGCGGTCATCTGACGGATGTAGAACGGCTCCTTCACCACAAAATGGTGGATGCCGTGAGTGCTGCCGAAGTTGAAGCAAAACGCCTGCAACGGCCACATCCACCACGGGTTGAGCACCTGGGTTTGCTGGATCACGTTGCCCAGTTCCACATCGCCGTAATAGTGCATGTTGGAGCTGACAAAGTGCAGGCAAAAGGTGCGCAGCACGTTAGGACCGATGATCACCACGGCTGCGATATCAATCACCTGCATCATCTGCAAGGTACCGGCGGACCACTGGATTGGCGCGCCCATCAGGCTGGCGATGCCATTGGCGGCATGAAAGCCCAGGAACACATACCACGCGCCCCAATGCAGCAGCGCCAGCGGTGCGTACACCAGCAGCGAGCGTTTGAGGATCTTGAGTTTGTGACTCCAGGTCTTGGCCCGCAGCATGCGGATAAACGCCGACATCACGTTATCGCCCACCATCAGCAACCGCGCGAACCCCCACGGCTCGCCATTGGTAATGGCGCGCTCTTCCATATCGGTTTCGGTGCCGGACACCTTGTGGTGGTTAAGGTGCAAATGCCGGCGTATCCACGGGTTGATGGTGCTCGGCCGCGCCAGCCACACCAGGCCCATCATCAGGTTGTGTGGCACACGTTGCTTGCGAAAGTACATGCTGTGGATCAGGTCGTGTTCCAGCTCGTGGGTCAGCGAAGCGAGGAAAGCGTTGAGCAGCAAACATGCCCACCAGGCCATATGACCGGTGATATAGAGCGCCGCCGAACCGAGCATGCCGAGCAAGGCAAAGGCCAGGATGCCCGCGCCCAACGCGTCCTGATGCAGCAGCCAGGGGTGCTGTTGGCGCAACCGCACGCCCTCGGCGAGCACCACTTCGCGGATTTTTGCCGAGCGCTGTTGCGCATTCATCTGTTGGGGACTTGCAGAAGTACCGTCCATGCTCCCATCCTCTTGTTAAGTGATACGTCCATCCTGCCCCAAGCGATCGGGCGGGACGCTAGCCCCGGACGCCAACCTGTTGACCGCAAGCGCCAATCACCATGACTGAACCCACGTCTCTCGCCAGTTGGACCCGCGCCCTGCGCAAGCAGCTCGACGCCCTCAACCTGGACAGCGCCGCGCTGTGCATCGAGGCCGGGCTCGAACCGCAGCAGATGGACGACCCCAACGCACGCTACCCGCTGTCGGCCACCACACGCCTGTGGGCGCTGGCAGTGCAGGCCAGTGGCGACCCGGCGATCGGCTTGCGCGTGTCGCGGTTTGTGAGCCCGACCACCTTTCATGCGCTGGGTTATGCGCTGGTGGCCAGCGGCAGTTTGCGTGAGGTGTTCGAGCGCATCGTGCGGTATCACCAAGTGGTCAGCGATGCCCTGACGCTGGAGCTTAGCCGAGAGGGTGAGCGTTACCGCTTTCGTCTGCTGCAACCTGCGGACAGTCCGGCACCGGCGCCGGAAGCGATTGATGCGTTTGCAGCGATCTATGTGCGCACCTGCCGTAATCGCCTGGGCCGTGACTACGCGCCGTTGGCGGTGTACCTGCGGCGGCCGGAACCGGCGGATCCAAAACCCTGGCACACGGTGTTTCGCGCACCGGTGTTTTTCGATGCCGAGGAAGACCGTCTTGAATTTTCCGCCCAGGACTTCGACAGCCACCTGGACGACGCCAACCCCGAGTTGGCCGAGCACAATGAAACCGTGCTCAAGCGCACCCTGGCCCAGTTGCAACCGCTGACCTGGGAACGCAAGGTGCGCAGGGCGATCGAGGAACAATTGCCGGAGGGCGAGCCGAGTGCCGAGCGCATCGCCCAGGCGTTGCACCTGAGTCTGCGCAGCTTGCAGCGGCATTTGGCGGATGAAGGCTGTCGGTTTGATGCGTTGCTCAATGAGTGCCGCGAGAACCTGGCGCTGCTGCACCTGCGCGATCCGCACTGCTCATTGGCCGAGATCAGTTATTTGCTTGGGTTTGCCGATACCAGCAGTTTCAGCCGAGCGTTCAAGCGCTGGACAGGGATGACGCCGGGGCAGTTTCGCGATGGGTTGCGTTAGGTAGGGCCTCATCGCGGGCAAGCCCGGCTCCCACAGGGCAATGCATTCCAACTGTGGGAGCTGGCTTGCCTGCGATAGCGGTGGCTCAGCGACCACGCCGCAAGAGTTTTTTCACCCGCGCCACCAGCACCTTGGCATCAAACGGCTTGAGCAAATAATCATCCTCATGCAGTTCCAACCCACGCAAGCGGTCTTCAATGCCACCGGGCGTGGTCAGGAACAGCACGGGTGTCTCACCCTTTAACCGAATCGCCTGCTGCAACTTCCAGGCATTCAGGCCCGGCAGCATCACATCCAGGATCACCAGGTCGTACTCGGTGCTTTCCACGAAACGCAACGCCGCCATGCCATTGGCCGCGACTTCGACGCTGTAACTGGCCTCGTTCAAGCCCTGGGCCATCCGCTGTGCCTCTTCGGATTCATGTTCCACTAACAGCACGCGCATAACACACCTCGATTAATCAGGCTTGCAGGCTAACACCCTCAGGTGTGCGCCGCCTCACGCAGTCGCCGGGCGTCGAGGATTTCGATCTCGCCGTAGCCCAGGCGCACGATGCCTTGGGCCTGCAGGTCCTTGAGCAAGGCGTTGGTGGTCTGGCGTGACAGGCTCAACATAGCGGCCAGGTCTTCCTGGGGCAGTTGCAGCACGCTTTTTGAAGACTCGGCCTCGCCGTAACCCTCGACGATCATCAACAGACGATGGGCCAGGCGCACCGACGCCGGCATCAGGCTCAGTTGCTCGATATTGATAAAACTCAGGCGCAGCTTCTGGCTCATCAACAACGCCAGGTCGCGCCAGTACTGCGGGCTTTCATTGAGGATACTGAGCAACGCCTGCTGTGGCACCTGCAGCAGCGTGCACGGCCCGACGGCGCAGGCGTCGTGGGTGCGTGGCAGGCCGTCGAACAGGCAAATCTCACCCAACCAGAAGGGTGATTCCACCAGGCTCAACAGTGCTTCCTTGCCGTGTTCATTCACCGCGCTGATGCGCAAGGCACCGTCGAGCACCGCGTACAGGCCACAGGGTGGGTCGCCACGCTTGAACAGGTACTGCCCCGCCGCCAGTTGCCGCTGCCGGGCGTGGGCCAGCAGGCTATGCTGAAAAGGCTCAGGCAGGTGGCTGAACCAGTGGCCAGAGGCCAAGCGAGTACGCCATTTCTCTGTGTCCATGAGCACTCCGAAGATTGTCGCCCAGCTGACAGTCAGTCACAGGCGGACAGGGCATGATCAAGCATCCTACAGGAGGAACAACAATGAAAAGCCTCGTCGACCACCTCAGCCAATACGCCGCCTACCACCGCGACCCGCGCAATATCGCCAGCCACTTTATCGGCATCCCGTTGATTGTGGTCGCCGTGGCGGTGCTGCTGTCGCGCCCTGAGTGGGCAATCGGCAGCCTGTGGATATCTCCGGCAGTGCTACTCGCGCTGTTTTCGGCATGGTTCTACTTGCGCCTGGAACTGGCGCTGGGCCTGCTGATGACGCTGTTGATGGGCTTGTCGGTATGGGCCGGGCATGCGCTGGCGGCACAGAGCACGCTGGTATGGCTGAGCAGCGGCATCGGTATGTTTGTGGTGGGCTGGGTGATTCAGTTTGTCGGGCACTATTACGAAGGCAGGAAGCCGGCGTTTGTGGATGATGTGTCGGGATTGATTGTGGGGCCGTTGTTTGTGGTGGCGGAGCTGGCGTTTGTGCTGGGGTTGCGGCAGGAACTTAAAGAGCAGATTGAGGCGCGGTCCGGCCCGGTAGAACGCCGCGATCTGAAGCCAAGC
>NZ_JACAQL010000009.1:81051-117559 GCF_013385245.1 Pseudomonas sp. IPO3747 | reverse complement strand
CAAGCCAGCTCCCACATGATCGTTCCCACGCAGAGTGAACGATCTGAGGGTCAGGCTTTTTGCCAGACCTTGGGTTTGAAGAACAAGGTCTCGCCACGCGCCAATCCGGTCAGGCTGTCGTGGTCTTTGACCACTTCGGCCTCGATCAGCTCGCTTTGGCCTTCGACCTTCAGCGTCACCCGTGTGGTGGCGCCGAGCGGGCGAATATCGCGCACTTGCGCCGCGTGGTGATCTTCCAGCTCATGGCGCGACAGCGACACTTCATGCGGGCGGAACAGCACGTGCTTGTCTTCGCCCAAGTGCAGACGGTTGGAATCACCGAGGAAGTGATACACAAAATCGCTGGCCGGGTTTTCGTAGACTTCGCCCGGTGAGCCGATCTGCTCGATCACGCCCTTGTTCATCACCACGATACGGTCGGCGACTTCCATGGCCTCTTCCTGGTCGTGGGTCACGAACACCGAGGTGAGGTTGATATCTTCGTGCAGGCGCGCCAGCCAGCGGCGCAGCTCTTTACGCACCTTGGCATCAAGGGCGCCGAAGGGTTCATCCAGCAGCAGCACCTTGGGTTCTACCGCCAGGGCGCGCGCCAGGGCGATACGCTGACGCTGGCCACCGGAGAGTTGTTCCGGGTAGCGATCCGACAGCCAATCAAGCTGCACCATATTCAGCAGTTCATGCACTTTGACCGCAATCTGGCTTTCGCTCGGGCGCTGGTTTTTCGGCTTCATGCGCAGGCCGAAGGCAACGTTGTCGAACACGGTCATGTGGCGGAACAGCGCGTAGTGCTGGAACACAAAGCCGACGTTGCGATCACGCACGTCGTGGCCGGACACGTCTTCGCCGTGGAACACGATGCTGCCGGCGTCCGGGGTTTCCAGGCCTGCAATGATGCGCAGCAAGGTGGTCTTGCCGCAGCCGGACGGGCCCAGCAACGCCACCAGCTCGCCACTCTGGATGTCCAGATTGATGCTGTTCAGGGCCTTGAAGGCGTTGAAGTTCTTGCTGACATTACGGACTTCGATCGACATGACTTATTCCTCACCGGCGCTGTTGCGCAGGCGGTTGATACGGTTCTCGCTCCACTGCTTGAGCAGCAGGATGAAGAGCGCCAGGATCAGCAACAGGCTCGCGACGGCAAACGCGGCGACATGGTTGTATTCGTTGTAGAGGATCTCGACGTGCAGCGGCAAGGTGTTGGTCACGCCGCGAATGTGGCCGGACACCACCGACACCGCGCCGAACTCACCCATCGCCCGCGCGGTACACAGCACCACGCCGTAGATCAGGCCCCACTTGATGTTCGGCACGGTCACATGCCAGAACATCTGCCAGCCATTGGCACCCAACAGGCGTGCGGCTTCTTCTTCCTGGGTGCCCTGCTCCTGCATCAACGGGATCAGTTCACGGGCCACGAACGGCACCGTCACGAAGATGGTCGCCAGCACAATGCCCGGCAAGGCGAACACGATCTGGATGTCATGGTCTTGCAGCCACGGGCCGAAGAAGCCCTGGGCGCCGAACATCAGCACGTAGACCAGGCCCGCGATCACCGGCGACACCGAGAACGGCAGGTCGATCAGCGTGACCAGAATGCTCTTGCCACGGAACGAGTACTTGCTCACACACCACGCGGCGCTGACGCCGAACACCAGGTTGAGCGGCACCGAAATCACCACGGCGATCACCGTGAGCTTGAGCGCCGACAGCGCGTCCGGCTCAAGGATCGCCGTGAAGAACGCGCCGAGGCCATTCTTCAAACCCTGGGACACCACGATAAACAGCGGCAGCAGCAGGAACAGCGCGAACACCAGCCAGCCAAGTGTGATCAGGATGCGACGCGACACCGCGCTGCCACGACGGGCAGCGTTGGCCGAGGACGCAGCGGAAATAGACGATTGGGACATGTTCCGCGCCTCCTTATGGGGTTTCGATGCGCCGCTGCAGCAAGTTGATCAGCAGCAGCAGGACAAAGGAAACCACCAGCATCATCACGCCGATGGCGGTGGCGCCGGTGTAGTCGTATTGGTCGAGCTTGACCATGATCAGCAACGGCAGAATCTCGGTTTTCATCGGCATGTTGCCGGCGATGAAGATCACCGAACCGTACTCACCCACCCCACGGGCGAAGGCCAGCGCGAAGCCAGTCAGCCAGGCGGGCAGCAATGCGGGTACGAGGATGTAGCGGAACACCTGCAAGGGCTTGGCGCCCAGGCAGGCGGCGGCTTCTTCGATTTCACGCGGGATATCGGCCAGTACCGGCTGCACCGTACGCACCACAAAGGGCAAGGTGACGAAAGTCAGTGCCAGGGTGATGCCGATTGGGGTGTAGGCGATTTTAAAGCCCAGGTCGGTTGCGAATTGCCCGACCAGGCCTGCCGGTGCGTACAGCGCAGTGAGGGCAATACCGGCCACTGCGGTGGGCAGGGCAAACGGCAAGTCGATCATCGCATCGATGACCTTGCGGCCAGGGAAGGTGTAACGCACCAGCACCCAGGCCAGCAGTGTGCCGATCACGCCGTTGATGATCGCCGCGACGAACGCGGTGCCGAAGCTCAGTTTTAACGCCGCCAGCACCCGCGGTGCGGTAATGATGGCCCAGAACTGATCCCAAGTGAGTTGAGCGGCATGTACAAACATCGCCGCCAGGGGGATGAGTACGATCAGGCTGAGGTACACCACGGTGTAGCCCAGCGTCAGCCCGAAGCCGGGTATGACGGGGGAAATACGACGCGACATAAGAGTCCTTGGTTAAAGGGTAAACACCACTGCCTTTCTGTGGGAGCTGGCTTGCCTGCGATGCAGGCACCTCGGTGTGTCAGTCACACCTTGGTGATGCTATCGCAGGCAAGCCAGCTCCCACACAAGCCGGCCCCCGCCGAAAGGCGGGCTCCTACAGGTAATTTGGCTTACTGCGCCGTGTAGATCTGGTCGAACACGCCACCGTCGTTAAAGAATTTCGGTTGGGCAGTTTTCCAGCCGCCGAAGTCTTTGTCGATAGTCACCAGGTCCAGTTTCGGGAACTGCTGGGCGTATTTGGCGGCCACTTTTGCATCGCGTGGGCGGTAGAAGTTCTTCGCCGCAATCTCCTGGCCAGCCGGGCTGTACAGGTGCTTGAGGTATTCGGTGGCGATCTCGGTATTGCCCTTTTTCTCGGCGTTTTTGTCGACCACGGCCACTGGCGGCTCCGCGAGGATCGACAGGGACGGCACGACGATATCGAACTTGTCGGCGCCGCCGTCTTCTTTGAGTGCCAGGAACGCCTCGTTTTCCCACGCCAGCAACACGTCACCCTGACCGTTGTTGACGAAGGTGATGGTCGAACCGCGAGCGCCGGTGTCGAGGATCGGCACGTGCTTGAACAGCTCTTTTACGTATTCCTGGGCCTTGGCTTCGCTGCCGCCGGATTTAAGGCCGTAGGCCCACGCGGCGAGGAAGTTCCAGCGCGCACCGCCGGAGGTTTTCGGGTTAGGCGTGATAACGGAAACGTCTTTCTTGATCAGGTCGCCCCAGTCCTTGATGCCTTTAGGGTTGCCCTTGCGCACCAGGAACACGATGGTCGAGGTGTACGGAGTGCTCGCATCCGGCAGGCGGGTTTGCCAGTTTTCCGGCAGGGTCTTGCCCAGTTTGGCGATTTCATCGATGTCGCCAGCCAGGGCCAGGGTCACTACGTCGGCGCGCAAGCCGTCGATCACCGCACGGCCTTGCTTGCCCGAGCCACCGTGGGATTGCTGGATCTTCACGTTGTCGCCAGGGTGGGACTGTTTCCAGTAGCTGGTGAATTCAGCGTTGTAGTCCTGGTACAGCTCACGGGTCGGGTCATACGAGACGTTGAGCAACTCGTAGTCCTTGGCAACGGCGGAACCGGCAAACACGGCGCTGGCCAGTGCGGCCAGGGCGTAACGGCGAATCGACGACATAGAAGCTCCTGATAATTCTTGGGTGTTGGCTTTTTCTTATAGTTGCGGGTCTAGCATGCGAATCGCCGTTGTTGCTTAGCTCGGTTTGTTACCGGGGTTCTGCAAACGGAATTTTTCCTTGCGTTCGATCTGTACCACTTGGGCGTTGTGCACAGTGATTTCCACCGCGCCAAACCGCAGGTCGCGCAAGGCGCTCTGGATCTCACGCAAAATGGCTGCTTCGTCCTGGCCGTCGACGCTACGTAGAGATGCGCTCATGGTCTCGCTCCTGAAATGAATAGTGCCTGGCAGTGGCGGCACTGCTTGCGGCGTGAGGGCGATAGTAGATAAGCGCGGATATTCTTAAAAATACTATTTAAGAATGTTTATATAACCAGAAAGAATTTTCTGACAGGACGTGGGGTTGCGAAGGTTTTGGCCTGGAAAATACTGCTACCCAAGCACCGCTAAACCCTGTGGGAGCCGGGCTTGCCCGCGATCGCGGTGTGTCAGGCACTGATGTTTCGACTGATACTGCCTCATCGCGGGCAAGCCCGGCTCCCACATTGGCCTGCATTTCACATGCGGATAGAGGGTGCCCTGGCCCAATCCATTTCTTGCGCTGGCACCGGCCGGCCAAACCAGTACCCTTGGCCCAGATCACATTCCTGCGCCAACAAGAACCTTGCCTGCTCCACCTGCTCAATGCCTTCAGCATGCACCTGCATGCCCATGCTTTTTGCCAACGCGATCACCACGCGCACAATCGCCGCGTCGTCTTCATCCCACGGCAAGCCGGCGACAAAGCCCTGGTCGATCTTGAGCTTCTGCACCGGCAAGCGCTTGAGGCGCAGCAATGACGAATAACCGGTGCCAAAGTCGTCGATCGCAAGGCGCAGGCCCAGCTCGCGCAGGCGGTGCAATTGCTCAAGGGCGACTTCGGGGTCTTCCATCACAGCGCTTTCGGTGACCTCCAGCTCCAGGTAAGCCGGGTCAAGGCCGGTGGTGTGCAGCACCTGGGCGACTTGCTCATACAGTTCACGCCGGGCAAACAAACGGCTTGAAACATTCACCGCAATAAAGCTCAACGGCGCGCCATCGGCCAGCCATTGGCCCATCTGGCGGCAGGCCTGGTCCATCACCCAGGCGTCGATATCGGCAATCAGCCCGGTGCGCTCGGCAATCGGGATAAATTCACCCGGCGGCACCAGGCCGCGCTCAGGGTGTTGCCAGCGCACCAGGGCTTCGACGCCGACCAGGCGGCTGTCTTGCAGGTCGTGCACGGGCTGGTAGTACACACGCAGCTCTTGCTGATCGAGGGCGCGGCGCAGTTCGCTGGCGATTTCCACGCGGTGCTGGGCGTGGGCCGTCAGTTCTTCGGTGTACAGCGCATAACCTTCGCGGCCGGCGCTCTTGGCTTTGAACAGCGCGGAGTCGGCATTGCGCAGCAGTTGTTCGGCGCTCAGGGCATCACTGGGAAACAGACTGATTCCGATGCTGGCGCTGATAAACAACTGGTTGCCGTCGAACACAAACGGCTCTTTCATCGCATCGAGCATGCGCTGTGCCAGCGCGGCAGCCTGCACCACCTGTGGACAACTTTCGGCCAGCACGGCGAACTCATCGCCACCGAGGCGCGCCAGGGTCACGCCGGGGCCGAACAGGCCCTTTAACCGCTCGCCAACGGCCTTGAGCAGCTGGTCACCGACATTATGGCCGAGGCTGTCGTTGATGATCTTGAAGTGGTCCAGGTCCATCAACAGCAACGCGCAGCCGCGTTTGTGCACTTGCGCCGAGGCCAGCGCCTGCTCGGCGCGGTCGGTGAACAGCAGGCGGTTGGGCAAGTCGGTGAGCGGGTCGTGGTGGGCCAGGTGCGCCAGTTCGTGCTCGGAGTCCTTGATGGCGCTGATGTCGGAAAACACCGCGACGTAATGGCTGACCTTGCCCTGGTCATTGTGGATAACTCGGATGGTTTGCCACTGTGGATAAATCTCACCGCTCTTACGCCGGTTCCAGATTTCGCCGCTCCACTCGCCGGTGCGTTCGAGGGTCTGGAACATCTGTTGATAAAAATTCGACGAATGGCGTCCGGACTTGAACAGGCTCGGCCGTTCGCCCATCACGTCCTCACGGCTGTAACCGGTGATCTCCATAAATGCACGGTTCACATGCACGATCAGCCCTTGGGCGTCGGTGACCAGTACGCCTTCACGGGTGCAATCGAACACGGCGGCGGCCTGTTGCAGGCGTTCATGGTTTTCTTTCAAGGGTTGCTGCAACCGATGGGTGCGGGCAAAACGGGCACAGATCAGGTAAATGGCCAACGCGCTGAGGGCCACCCACACATAACCGCGCGCCTGCAACCAACGTCCTAACTGCCTCGGGTCATCGAGAAAGTTGATCAATAGGTGGTTGCTGAGCTGGAGCCACACAACGGAAACCAGCAGGTATACCAGCCCCACCCGCAGGGCACCTCGGTACGAAAACAGCATATGGTCAGTAATCCTTACCCAAAAAACAAAATCGCCCTACAAACGCTGCGGATTATAGAATAAGAAACATCCAGTCACTCCTATCTGAAAGGGCGGCTGGTTTTCTCTGTAGGCTTAGTGATAATGCGTGAGCTGTTTTTTTCTTTATCTGAGGGCCATACAGCCTATGTGGTACAACGGTTTTCTTGACCTGTCAGCCTGGCAACTGGTGGCAGTCACGCTGTTGATGACCCACGTGACCATTGTTGGGGTCACGGTCTATCTGCACCGTTATTCAGCCCATCGCTCCCTGGAGCTCAATGCCGGCCTGAAACACTTCTTCCGCTTCTGGCTGTGGCTGACCACGGCGCAGAACACCCGCGAGTGGACCGCCATCCACCGCAAGCACCACGCCAAGTGCGAAACCGTCGACGACCCGCACAGCCCGGTCATCAAGGGTTTGTCCACCGTACTGCGCAAAGGCGCCGAGCTGTACCGCGCCGAGGCCGAGAACCCCGAGACCCTGCGCATCTACGGCAAAAACTGCCCGGACGACTGGATCGAACGCAAAATCTATACGCCTTACCCGCTGCTGGGCGTGGCGATCATGGGGGTCATCGACCTGCTGCTGTTCGGCACCATTGGCATCACCATCTGGGCGATCCAGATGATGTGGATCCCGTTCTGGGCCGCCGGCGTCATCAACGGCCTTGGCCATGCGGTCGGTTATCGCAACTTTGAGTGCCGTGACGCCGCCACCAACCTGGTGCCGTGGGGCATCATTGTTGGCGGCGAAGAGCTGCACAACAACCACCACACTTACCCGAACTCGGCCAAGCTGTCGGTGAAGAAGTGGGAGTTCGACCTGGGTTGGGCGTGGATCAAAGTGTTCAGCTTCCTGCGTCTGGCCAAGGTGCAGCGCGTCGCGCCGATCGCGCATCGCGTGGAAGGCAAAGGCCACCTGGACATGGACACCGCCATGGCGATCCTCAACAACCGCTTCCAGATCATGGCCCAGTACCGCAAGTTGGTGATTGGCCCACTGGTCAAGCAGGAGCTGGAAAAGGTCGATCATTCGGTACGCCACCAGTTCCACCGCGCCAAGCGCCTGTTGTCGCGTGAAACCAGCCTGCTGGATGACCGCCACCACGTGCGCATCCAGAGCATGCTCGAACACAGCCACGCGCTGACCGTGATCTACGAGAAGCGCCTGGCGCTGCAGCAGATCTGGCTGAAGACCAGCACCAATGGCCACGACATGCTGGCCGCGATCAAGGAATGGGTGCATGAGGCTGAGGCCAGCGGCATTCAGTCCCTGCGCGATTTTGCCCACCAGTTGAAGACCTACTCGCTGCGCCCTGCAGCGGTCTGACACGGTCTAGTGGTGAGCGGGCTTGCTGTGGCGAGCAGGCTTGCCCTGCGTTGGGCTGCGAAGCAGCCCTGAAACCAAACACCGCGCCCTGCCTGGCAGAACGCGGTGTTTTTATTGGGGCCGCTGCGCGCCCCAACGCGGGGCAAGCCCGCTCGCCACAGTAAGCCCGCGCTCTGCATACTGGTTTCTGACGCCATTTCTTAGTCAGCCCGTTCACGGAACTTCACCGCAAATCCCCTCTCTCAAGGAACACTTCGCCATCATGGTGGCCCTTGCACTGACCGCTGCTCCATCCTGCGGCGAGCCCAGAGAGAGTTGTGCCGATGGTTCCCGAAAAGCCTTATTCAACCGATGCGCCCGTCGCTGAGCACCCACGCCCGGCTGCGGCGGCCACCCTGCTGGCGCTGATGCATGCCCAAGGTGAAGTCGAACGGCTGAGTGAGCGTGAACAACTGCTCAGTTCACTGTTGGTCAGCGTGAATGCCGTGCTGTGGGCCATCGATTGGGAAACCCGGCGTGTGTTGTACGTGAGCCCGGCCTACGAGCGGGTGTTTGGCCGATCCGCAGGTTTACTGCTCGCCGACCACCGCGAATGGCGCAACAGCATTCACCCCGAAGACCTCGACTACGCCGAACACAGCCTGGCCCGCGTGCTGGAAGACGGCGCCGTGGAGGACCGCGAGTACCGCATCATCACCGCCGACGGGCAGATTCGCTGGCTGAGCGACAAGTGCTATATCAACCAACAAGTCGAACCCGGCAAGCCGTTGATTGTGGTGGGCATGGCCGAAGACATCACCGAAAAAAAGCACATGGAGTTGGAGCTGCACCGACTCGCCACCACTGATGTGCTGACCCAAAGCAGCAACCGCAGGCACTTTTTCGAATGCGCCAACCAGGCGTTCGACAGCGCCTGCGCCCAAAGCGCCCCGCTGGCGTTCCTGCTGCTGGACATCGATGACTTCAAAGACGTCAACGACAGCTACGGCCACCTGGAAGGCGACCAGGTGCTGCGGCGTATCGCCGAGAGCGGTCGCGGCGTGCTGCGCCGTGGCGACCTGTTCGGGCGCATTGGCGGCGAAGAGTTCGCTGCGGTACTGCCTGGCTGTGCGCCGCACATGGCGTTGCAGGTAGCCGAACGGCTCGGCAAGGAAATCCAGGCCCTGAGTTTCAGCTATGAAGGCCGGGAGTTTACCGTGACCGTCAGCCAAGGCCTGGCCAACCTGCGTGAAGACGACTCAACCCTGGACAGCCTGTTCGCACGGGCCGATGCCGCCATGTACGAGGCCAAGCGCCAAGGCAAGAACCGCGTCATAGAGGGCTAGAACTCGATCAACCAATGGGAACCGGCCTGGTTGGGAGCTGGCTTGTGTGGGAGCTGGCTTGCCTGCGATGCCGGCACCTCGGTCTATCAGGGGTACCGAGTTGATGCTATCGCGGGCAAGCCCGGCTCCCACACAAGCCCGCTCCCAGACCTGAACTTCGTTGCCCGCTAGGTTTTGCGCACCCGCGTCAGCTCCGACAAGCCCACCTTGAGTAACCTGGCCGTCTTGCTCTTGGCCAGCGCTTCCAACCCCTCATGCTCGGTCAGACGCGCCATTTGCGCCGCCAGGTTCACCACCAGCGCGTCGCGCGAATACACCCCGCCCTCGAGTGAATAGGTCGCCGCAATCAACTGCCGCAACTCCAGCGGCAAGCGCCAGCGCGTGCGCAACGCCGAGCCATAGGCGGCGCCAAAGGTGTCGAGGGACTCACCGATTGCCTCGTCATCCAGCGCCCCGCCACCCAGGCGCCAGTCTTCCAGGCAGCGTAACAAGGCCAAGTCACCCAGCCGATGCAGAATGCCCGCGCAGTAGCAACGTTCGTGGTCCAGTTCCAGCATGCGCGCCAGGCGGCGGCCGTAGTCGGCGGTGTCCTGGGACAACTGCCAGTGGCGCTCGGCGTAGGCCACCAGCGCCGGGTCACCCAGCACCACGTTGTGCTTGAGCGCCAGGCCCAGGATCAGGTTCATGCTCTGCCCGGCGGCGAGCTTTTGCAGTGCAGCGGCCAGGGTCTGCACCGGCGTGCCGTGATGGCCGGCGCTGTTGGCGGCGGCGATCAGCACAGCGGTGATTTGCGGGTCGGCTTTTACCTGATCTTCCAGTTGCTTGAGGTCCAGGCCGTCCGGCGCCAAGCTGTGTTGCACGGCGGCTTTCACATCGACCCGCAGCGGCGCACCATCACAGACGTCGCGGCGGCGTTCAAGGAACACTGGCAAGGCCATACCGGGCGCCAGCGGCGGTATCTCGCAATACACACTTTCGCCTTCATCGAGCAGCAGGTCTTGCAGGCGCTGGGTCAGGCCTTCCATGTTCAGGGGTTTGGTCAGATACGCCGTGGGCGCCAGGGGCAAGGCTTCGCGCACGCTGGCGCTGTCATTGCGACTGCTCAGCAGAATAAACGGCAGCGAACGGCGCTTCTGGCGCACGCTGCGCAGCAGGCTCAGGCCATCGACGCCCGGCAGTTCCCAATCCGCCAGGATCAGGTCGTAGGTTTTGTCTCGCAACAGCGTGGCCGCTTCCTGGCCATCGGCACACACATCCAGCCGCGCGTCGCAGCGCACATTCAACAACACTTGCTTGAGCAGGTCCCGCGACCAAGGGTCCGCCTCGGCAATCAACACGCGGGGTACAGCGGGTAAATCAACAGCAGTCATCCAGCACGCTCCATCGGCAATACTTGCACCTTAGACAATCACGCCGCCTGCGTACAATGAACATGGCCTGAATGTGCTGCAGCGGGCACAAAAAAACCCGCCGAGGCGGGTTTTTTCTGTCGATCAGGTCAAGCGCCGCTTACAGCTCGGAGAAGCACTCTTCGATGATCGCCAAGCCTTTGTCCAACTGCTCGTCCGGCGAGGTCAGCGGCACCAGTACGCGCAACACGTTGCCGTAGGTGCCGCAAGACAGCAGGATCAGGCCCTTGTCACGCGCCTTGGCCACCACGGAAGCCACGGCAGCGGCGTTTGGCTTGTGGCTGTCGCCATCTTCGAACAGCTCGACCGCGATCATAGCGCCCAGGGCACGCACTTCGCCGATCACCGGGTACTTGGCTTGAATGGCTTTGAGGCCCGTCACCAAGCGCTCGCCAACCGCCTTGCAGCGGTCCAGCAGGTGCTCTTCTTCGAACACTTCCATCACCGCCAGCGCAGCAGCGCAAGCAATCGGGCTACCGGCATAAGTGCCGCCCAGGCCGCCTGGCGCAATGGCGTCCATGTATTCAGCCTTGCCGCACACACCGGCCAGCGGGAAGCCGCCAGCGATGGATTTGGCGAAGGTGGTCAGGTCGGCAGCCACGCCCATCTGTTCCATGGCGAAGAACGTACCGGTACGGCCGGCACCGGTTTGCACTTCGTCGGCGATCAGCAGGATGCCGTGCTTGTCGCACAGTTCGCGCAGGCGCTTCATGAAGGATTTAGGCGCGACGTAGAAACCGCCTTCGCCCTGCACCGGCTCGATGATGATCGCAGCGATATCACGCGGCTCGGCATCGTTTTTGAAGATGCGTTCGATGCTGGCGATAGCGTCATCATCGCTCACGCCGTGCAGTTCGTTCGGGAACAGTGCGCGGAATACGCCGCCTGGCATCAGGCCCATGCCGGCCGAGTACGGCACGACTTTACCAGTGAGGCCCAAGGTCATCATGGTGCGGCCGTGGTAAGCGCCGGTAAACGCGATTACGCCAGCACGGCCAGTGGCGGCGCGGGCGATTTTTACGGCGTTTTCGACCGCTTCGGAACCGGTGGTGACCAGCAGGGTTTTCTTGGCGAAATCACCTGGCACCTTGGCGTTGATCTTTTCGCACAGCTCCACGTAAGGCTCGTAAGCCAGCACCTGGAAGCAGGTGTGAGTCAGCTTGTTCAGTTGCTCGGTCACGGCGGCGATGATTTTCGGGTGCACGTGGCCGGTGTTCAGCACGGCGATACCGCCGGCGAAGTCGATGAACTCGCGACCTTCAACGTCGGTCACGGTGGCGTTCTTCGCGGATTCGGCGAAGATCGGGTGAATCTGGCCAACACCGCGCGGTACAGCGGCTTCGCGGCGTTTCATCAGGGATGCGTTGGTCTTGCTCATAAAGTCCTCATTCGCCACTCATCGGGTGGCGTGGTCCAAGGAATACGTGGCGGGGAGGCAACTACGGCAGCATGCGATGATCGACTGCCACAGCTTTCCCGGCCACTACGAATAACGTCTTCAAACACGCAAAGGGTCAGCGCTCTCGTGCCCTCTGCGTTTGCTGCAATCTCTTGCCGAGCTTAGATGCCCAGGCAGAGGTATTTGATTTCCAGGTAATCCTCGATCCCGTACTTGGAGCCTTCACGGCCCAGGCCCGAAGCCTTGATGCCGCCGAACGGCGCCACTTCGTTGGAGATCAACCCGGTGTTGACGCCAACCATGCCGTATTCCAGGGCTTCGGCCACACGGAACACACGGCCCAGGTCGCGGGCGTAGAAGTAGGAAGCGAGGCCGAACTCGGTGTCGTTGGACATCGCGATCACTTCGGCTTCGTCTTTGAAGCGGAACAGCGGCGCCAGTGGGCCGAAGGTTTCTTCCTTGGCAACAGCAGCGTCTTTGGGCACGTTGACCAGAATGGTCGGCTCAAAGAAGTTGCCTTCCATCACCTTGCCACCGGCCAACAGCTTGGCACCTTTGCTCAGGGCATCGGCGATGTGCTCCTGAACCTTGGCCACGGCTTTTTCGTCGATCAGCGGGCCAGTGGTGGTGCCTTCTTCCAGACCGTTGCCGATCTTGAGTTTGGCCACGGCCACTTTGAGTTTTTCGGCGAACGCGTCGTACACCGAATCCTGGATGTACAGGCGGTTGGCACACACGCAGGTCTGGCCGTTGTTGCGGTACTTGGAGATGATCGCGCCTTCGACGGCCTTATCGAGGTCGGCGTCGTCGAACACGATAAACGGCGCGTTGCCGCCCAGCTCCAGGGAGACTTTCTTGATGTCCTTGGCGCATTCGGCCATCAGCTGGCGACCGATTTCGGTGGAGCCGGTGAAGGACAATTTACGCACGATCGGGTTGCTGGTCAGCTCGCTGCCGATATCACCGGCGCTGCCGGAAACCACGCTGAACACGCCTTTTGGAATGCCCGCGCGCTGGGCCAGTTCAGCCAGGGCGAACGCCGAGAACGGGGTTTGCGAAGCCGGCTTGAGCACCATGGTGCAACCGGCGGCCAGCGCTGGGCCGGCTTTACGGGTGATCATCGCGGCCGGGAAGTTCCACGGCGTGATGGCCGCGGTAACGCCGATCGGTTGTTTGATCACGATCAGGCGCTTGTCCGGCTGGTGGCCAGGAATCACATCACCGTAGACGCGCTTGGCCTCTTCGGCGAACCACTCGATAAAGGAAGCGGCGTAGACGATTTCGCCTTTGGCTTCGGCCAGCGGCTTGCCCTGCTCCAGGGTCATCAGGCGCGCCAGGTCGTCCTGGTTCTCGATGATCAGCTCAAACCAGCGACGCAGCTTGTTGGCGCGGTCCTTGGCGGTGAGTGCACGCCAGGCCGGCAGGGCCTTGTCGGCGGCTTCGATGGCGCGGCGGGTTTCAGCCGCGCCCATCTTCGGCACGGTGCCGAGAATTTCGCCCGTGGCCGGGTTGTTGACCTTGATGGTTTGACCGTTGTCCGCATCGACCCAAGCGCCATCGATAAAGGCTTGTTGGCGGAACAACTGGGTATCTTTGAGCTGCATGTCGGCTTTCCTTAACAGCACCGCGCGCACGCGGAGCGAATTAGAGTTGTTGAAAGGCGCCTTGTGGGCTGCCGTCAGGGAAATCAGCCCCAGTACGCGAGATAAGTGAAATAGCGCACGGGAGACAGAGCGTTTGAAATCTCAAACGAATCCTAGGATCAATGGGGGTACAGGGCAATAGTCTGTTCGAAAAAAAGAACGAAAACGGCGCATTTGATGCATCTTTCAGATCAAGCGCACAAACGACAACAGCCCCGGTGCCTTGTGGGCGCCGGGGCTGTTGGGCCTTGCAACTTACGGTTGGAACGACTTGAGCACGGCCAACAGGCTGGTCAAGTTGTCGGCCACGCCACCTTGGGCGACTTTTTCGGTGGCCGCAGCGCCAGCGGTGGTGTCGACGCTGTAGATCTGCATCACGCCTTGGTTGGTGGCGGCCTGGGCCAGGGTGTTTTGTTGCTGTTGGGCCGAGACCGAGTTCTGGAACAGGATCGCCGTGGCCTGGCCCATGGATTGATAGATCGTGCTCATGGCCATCGCTGGCGATTCGGCAACGACCTTGACGTTGGTCTGGGTGACGGCATCGGTGATTTGCGGGCTGACTGTGCTCATGGTTGAAACTCCTGGTGTGAGAAAGAACAACATCCGTTATCGCTGAGTGCTTAAGGCTGGAAGGACTTGAGCACAGTCAACAGGCTGGTGAGGTTATCCGAGACGCCGCCTTGGGCGACTTTTTCGGTGGCCGCCGCACCGGCGGTGGTATCGACGCTGTAGATCTGCATGACGCCCTGGTTGGTGGCCGCCTGGGCCAGGGTGTTTTGCTGCTGCTGGGCCGACACAGCGTTCTGGAACAGAATCGCCGTGGCCTGCGCCATGGATTGATAGATAGTGCTCATCGCCATCGCCGGCGATTCGGCCACCACTTTGACGTTGGTCTGGGTGACCGCGTCGGTAATTTGCTCGTTAACAAATGCCATGATCAATTTCCTTATAGGGGTACACGGTGCATTCCGTGTTCATGAATGAACGTTGCCAAACAGGCGCTGTGAAACGCGCGAGCTCAAGGTTTCGCAGTTGGGCCCAGCGCCGCTTCAATCTGCGTAATCAAAACCTGGATCAGGGCCTGCACTTCCTTGCGTTGCGCGTCCTTGTCCGGGGCCGCGCCGTCCAACACTTGGCGTAGCGCCGCCTCACGCTGCTCGGCGGCAGCCTTGAGCGCTTGCTCATTGGCCTTGGACTGCTCAAGCACCTGGCTGGCGCGCTTGAGGGTTTCGTCGACGATGGCCTGGGGCGTTCCGGCGAAGATCTGCGGGTTGCGCAGCATCGCTTCCAGGCGCAGGCGATCATCGCTGGACAGCACTGAGGGTGTGGCTGGGTGAGCCATGACGGCCTCCTTGGGCACTACGTTGCTGGCTGAAGGGCCGCTAAAGCCGCACCTCGACGTTGTCCTGCCAGAAGCCCGAGAAGTAAAAATACGCCGAGGCATCACAGAACGTCGCCAACTCCGCAGGGGTAATGGCGCTGGGTTGGTTGCCGAAAATCGCCGGCGGCGGCGGCAGCAGGTTGGCCGAGTTATAAAGGTTGCCCACTTCATAGCAGTTGGCCGCGAACTGGGAACAGAACGAGCTGCTGCCAATCGCCACCGACTCGTTGATGCGCTCGACCAGGCTGGTGTTGGAGGTCCAGCGCCGGAATGCAGAAATCATCGCGTTCCACACGCTGTAACGGCCATGGATATCGCCGCTGATCTTGTCGAAGTAGAACTGCTTGGCCGCCACGACTGCCGCTTCGCCCAACTCACTGCTCATGCAAGAGAAGACCATCGCCGAACGCGGGGGCTTTTCAAGGCTGAGGTCAGTCAGCGACAGCCCCTCACCCACGCTTTCAATCACCTGGGTGTCGCTCACCGCAATCGCCGGATGAACCACATTCAGGAACGTCGTGTCCTGGGAAAACACCTTGGCCTTGACCAACTGGCCCGCGCGAATGAACGCGCGCGTCGCGCTGTCATCTTCTTGCTTCACCGAAAAAATAATATCTCCAGGCTGCATGATGTCGCTCCTCACTTAAGAAAAGTTGCTTTCAAGTTGCTGTTGCACCGTTCCAGAAGAACCCTGGAACGTTGTGCTCGGTTCAGGCCGCTGGCGCAGCCCGGTTGGCCAAGGTGTCGGCGTACTTGGCGATGCTCTGGTCGATCTTGTCGATGGCCACGCTGGCGGCCTCGGCTTCCATGGCACCCGCGGCGGCGGCCACGGCGGCAGCGGCGCCCACCAGCAAGTCGGTGGCCAAGGCGCCCAAGGCGTCTTCGGCAGCGGCCGGCAGGTTGTCCTTGACGATGTTCTCGGTCATTTGCTGGAGCAGCACGGCCTGGGCCGCCAGGGCGATCTTGCTGACCCCGTCGAAATACCCCGCCGCCGCCTGCGCCACCAGGCCGGCCGCCTGGCTGATCATCATGTCGGCCGGCACCGCAATCTGCGCCGGCGCATAGGCAAAGTTCTGCGAGTTGGTGAACTGCACCGCCTGCACGATCTGGCTGTTGAGGGCCGCGGTGCTGTCGGGCGACGGCGTGCTCGCCTGGTTGAGCAGGTGCTCGTTCATGCGCGCCATGATCGAGCGCGAGGCCGGTGCGGCGGGCGCCGGCGCAGGTGGGTCGGCGGCGGGCGTTGCTTGCGGGGCGGCGGGTTTCTTTCTACTGAACCACGACATAATCGATCTCCCGAGGGCTTAGCCCTTCTCGCCAATCTGCATGATCAGCGCCACGGCCTTGGAGATCACCGCATTCGAAATCTGGTTCATCGCCTGTTGGCTGTTGACCGCGTTCTGCAACGACAGGCCCGCCGCACTGCTCGCCACCTGATACAGCGACGCGATGGCCTGGGCCGGCGCTTCTGCCACCACTTTGACGTTGGTTTGGGTGACCGCGTCGGTGATCTGGCTGTTGACCTCTGTCATACATCTCTCCTTGATGGCATTCACCCAGGGTTGGGCGTGGGTAGTGGCGGCAGGACGCGCTCATACAACTAGAACGCCCCGCGCCCGCGTGTGTGAATCAAATTCAGCGCAAGGCGTTGCGCAGCAGTTGCACACGCTTGCGCACCAGCGGCAGCGTGACCTGCAACGCGGCAGCGATCTGCGGATACGGCAGGTCATCCACAAAGCGCATCTCAAACAAGCGCTGCTGCAACACCGGCAACCGCGCCACCTGCGCCTCGATCAGCTCCAGGCGCTCGTAACACTCCACCCGGTCCAGCACCGAAGCGCAGGGCGCGGCGAGTGCGGCCAGGTGATCGTGCTCGAGGTCCACCGAATCATCGAGCAGCCGCTCCTCGCGCTTGCTGCGTCGCAAGCTGTCGAGAAACACATGGTCGAGTACCAGAAACAGAAACCCCTGAGGGTCGCGAATGCGCTCCGGCGAGCGCCGAAAGAACAGCAGGGCCTTGATCGCCGTGGCCGACAACCATTCCTGGCCCTGATCCAGATTGCCCTTGGCCCGCCGCAACGCGCGCCGCTTGAGTTCGCCCTGCACGGCGCGCCAACTCGCTTCGAACAAACGGTCATCGGCGGCCCATTGATCCTTGAACTGAACAGTCATCCCCATCGCCAGCACTCCTGTGCATCCTTGATGAAGGGCCAGTCTGCAAGCGCGGGACAGGGGTGCGCTGTTACCTGCGGAACACTGCAATGACTAATTCAAGGCAAATGCCTTGCGCCGCAAATGCTCGAGATCGTTGATCACCATGCGTTCCAGATTGCCGCTGATCAGCCCACTGCGGCGCCACAATTGCAGCTGCACATTGAGCTTGGGACGGCTGGTGTTAAGCATCGACGCCAACACCCCCTGGCTGGCGGGCAAAGAGACACTCGGCATGGCCAGCGCCAGGTCGATATCGCCCAGGTTGGCCAACAGAAACCGCGCCAACCGCGACTCCAACCGATGCAGGCACACCAACTCCAGCAACTCGATGGCCTGCAGCAAGCGCAGCATCATCAGCATCAACAAGCGCCGCAAAAACACCGGCTCCTCAAACAGCACACCAAAATGCCGGCTACCCAGTTGCAACAGCCGCGTGGGGCCACTGGCAAAGGTGGAAGACTCGCGCCCATGATCCTTGATCAACGCCGTCTCCCCCACCACCTGCCCGGCCCCGGTACTGCCGATAATCTGCTCCCGGCCGTCCGGCCCATGCACCACCGAATAAATCCGGCCCTCAACCACCAAAGCAATAAATTCGAGGCTGTCGTCCTTGAAATACAGCAGTTCACGATCATCCAGCAGGCGCTCCACCATATGGGTGGCAACGTAGCGCAAGAGGTGCTCCGGCATACCTCGAAACAAATCGGAGCGGGCCAACAGGGTTTGTCTCAACGGGAGATCGAGCATCACGGTTCCTTTGGAATGCATGCGTTCACCTGGGGAATTGCGGCTTGGAAGCGGCTTAAAGCCACAAGAGCAAAGCAAACAAAGGGACGTGCGGCGCGGGGAGTTGTGAATGAGAGTGGCGATTAGCCATTTTTGGTGGGAAACGGCCGACAGTTACCGGCGAAAACGCTGGAATGGACGCATCAGGGCGACATGGGTATGATGTCGCCCGCACAAGCATCCGTAGCTCAGCTGGATAGAGTACTGCCCTCCGAAGGCAGGGGTCGTGGGTTCGAATCCCGCCGGGTGCACCAGATACAGATAAAAAAGCCCCAGGTCGAAAGACCTGGGGCTTTTTTGTGGGCGAATTTTAAGGCTATGGTTTTAGTTATCCGGGGGTTTCGGATGGATGCGTCTGGCTGGGGGGCTTGGATATCAGAGCGACGGGTGGCTCTGATGTCAGCCAGAAATCCTGGGGGAGGGATGGTAGTCAGGCAATGAGTTGGGCTCTGGTGTGAATATAAATAAATCTGTGCCCATTTTTTATATCCGTATGTTGAGACGTCTTGTTCTTGGCGAGCACACATGGGCGATATGGTGACGCACAAATGTATCGCCATCGTTGCTGTTTTCTTGAATTTGATGTGTCCTGCATGGATGTGTGCAGCCTCCGCAGCAGGGTGCTACCGGGCGTATCAGATGGTCGACAAGCAAGTTTCATGTATCACGAAGGCTGTAGTTGAAATCCTACTTTTTTCCGGTAAATCGACTTTGAGATTGTACACATATATCGATTACTGCTTTTTGTGGAGGGGCAGCTATCGGCCAAAAGCGGTCTCTACAGTTCGACAATCCTACGCCGGAGCTCGACCGAGCTTGTCCTTATGTCTAAGGAGGTCAGGTTATGTAGGCGGTAGAGGCGTGCTACCATTTCGCCACTCTAGCCAGTAGCCCTTTCTACTCTCAGGTAATCACCATGGACGACGTAGTAATAACGCATTCGGATGTGCATCAGAGCTGGCAAAAACATCTCTTCAATTTCAGTCTCGACGACCCCAAGACGAATGCACCCGGGCTGCGAAAGCCGCAACTGGCAGCGCTTTATGCCACCCTGGGGCACCTGGTAGTTGACCCATCCTCGACCGCTACAGTGGTCATGCCGACCGGTACAGGGAAGACCGACACCATGCTCGCGCTGATCATCGCTGCGAGGATGGCCAGAACCCTGATCCTGGTTCCCTCGGACGCCCTCAGGACGCAGTTGGTGGGCAAGTGCACGGAGATTAAGACGCTCCGCACAGTGGGGGCAGTATCGGACACGGCGCGCAATCCCATTGTTGCAGCCATTGACTCGAAGCTGTCTGAGGCGCAGGTTGCTGAATTGGCTACTGCCAATATCATTGTGGCCACTCCCCAGGCCCTGCTGCTATTCGAAGACGCCGCCTTGGGGGCACTGGTGAACATGTGCAGCCACCTGATGATCGATGAGGCTCACCATGTCGTAGCTGCCAGTTGGAACCGAATCAAAACAGCCTTCAGGGGCAAACCTTGTATTCAGTTCACCGCGACGCCATTCCGGGAGGATGGTTTAGCTCTGGCGGGCAAGATCATTTACAACTACCCGCTGCGGGATGCGCAGCTTGATGGCTATTTCAAAGGCATCGAGTTCCATCCGGTACGAGAATACAACCTCAAGCTGTCCGACCAGGCCATCGCAGACAAGGCTGTTGAGCTGCTCAGGACTGACCTCAAAGCCGGGTACAACCATTTGATGATGGTGCGGGCCAAGTCGCACAAGCGTGCGACAGACCTGTTTGAGATTTACAAGCAGCACGCCGACCTGACGCCAGTCCTGATTCACAGCAAGGTGCCGAACCAAGCCATGGTGATGGCGGAGATCGTCAAGAAGAAGCACCGGATCATCGTCTGCGTCGACATGCTTGGCGAGGGCTTCGATCTGCCTGAGCTCAAAATCGCCGCCATTCATGATCAACACCAAAGCCCTGCAGTTACGCTCCAATTCATTGGCAGGCTGACAAGGGTTGATGCCGCCCTTGGTGATGCCAAGTTCGTGGCGAACATCGCTAACCAGAAGACCGACCACCAGATGGCAGACCTCTACAAGGAGAGTGCTGACTGGGGTGCAGTTATTCGCAACGTGAGCGAGCAAAAGGTCGGCCGGGAAATTGAGAAGGCGGACTTTAACGAGCAGTTCGCCGATGGGGACGATGCCCAGGTGATTTTTGGACTGAACCCGAACCCCAAAATCAGTGCTGTGGCGTATCACGTCTCCCCCAAAGACTGGGCACCACAGCGGGCGCAGAGTCTGGATGGGCGCAGAGAAACACTGCAGTGCATCTCGATCAATGATCAGGCCGATACCGTCATTGCCGTGACTCGGCGGGAGACTCTGGTTGGGTGGGCCCAGACCGAGGAGATCGTCGATACCAACTGGAATCTGTACATCGCTTTCTATAACAAGGCACAGAAAACCCTGTTCATTCACACCTCAGGTGACGACACCCAGGCAACTCGCTTTCTCAACCTGGTCGCCAAAGATTCTCGTCGCATCAATGGTGAGCAGACTTTCCGTACGCTCCACGACATCAAGTTGATGAAGCTGCAGAACGTTGGCCTGTCTCGCGCCCGGAAAGACCTGCGGTTCACGATGCACGTGGGGCGCGATATTAACCAGGTGATCAGCGACATCGAAAAGGGCAACGCGACAAAATCCAACATCTTCGCCACCGGTTTTGAGGATGGAGAACGAACTACAGTGGGCTGCTCGCACAAGGGCAAGATCTGGGAGATGAACTCCTCTCCGATCAACTACTGGGTCGAGTGGTGCAAGCGCATGTCGGTCAAACTCAACGACAACACCATCGACCCTGCTGACGTACTCAAAAATGTCATGCGTGTTGACCAAATCAAGGACAGATGGCCAGAAGGCCTGTTCTATGCCGACTGGCCTGCGTCGATCGCGATCGAAAACGAGCAAAGGATCTCGCTGTATTTTCAGGGAGAGACTTTCAACCTTCTCGACGTCGAGCTTGGTAAGCCTGAATACAGTGGTGCGCGGACGCTGGAGATCCCTGTCTTGGTCACGGGTAACGATGGCGAGGAGAGACGCCTCACTACCATCGCTATCAAGCTGTTGGAGGACGGATACAAGACCTCCTGCCCAGGGGTGAAGATTCTTTACCCCCATGAAATGCCGCTGGATTCCTACCTGGATGGAGAGCCGCTTGTATTGCTCAAAGTCGACGGTTCCATGGTGCAGGGCAACTACCGTCATTACTCGCTCAACAGTATGGATGTAAAACTACCTGCCGGCTTGCTCGAACCCTGGAATTGGGGAGCGACGAAAATTCATCAAGAGTCCATGCGTGCGGAGCGACGTGAGGACTCTGTACAAGGCTTCACCTTCGCCAAGATCGCTGATGACTACTCCATCGTCTTCAACGATGACGGCAAAGGTGAAATCGCTGACCTTGTGGCAATCCGGGAAAACAAAGACGCCATCTACATAGACCTCTACCACTGCAAATTCTGCCCAATGACGGATGGAGTCGCCGCGCCTGGAGCCCGCGTTGCCGACGTCTATGAGGTATGCGGTCAGGCGTCGAGATCGGTGAAATGGCTGTACACTGGCGATAAGTTCTTCAACCGATTGATGGATCGCTACCAGCAATCACTGCTCAAGGACTTCGACAGAATCCTGAAAGGGACGCCTCAGCAACTGGAGATACTGCGCAACAAATGCCACGATCACGAGCTGATCTTCAATTTTGTGATCGTGCAACCCGCGATATCAGCGAAGAAGGTGTCGAAGGAGCAGCTTGCTGTCTTGGGAACGAGCTACTCATACATTAAGAGCATCTCGGGATCGGACATCAAGGTCATCGTTAGTCCGTAATCTACTTGCGTCAGCGGATTTGCGACTAATTCCGCCGACGCCATGCTACATACCTACTTCGCTTTCCTAGGAAATCGATGACCGCTTCTGGCCGAAAGCAGTCCGTGCAGGCATGAATCTTTCCCACGCTTAAACTGGAAGTGTTGCATCAAGCGCTCCGCACAGCCATTCCAAATTAGTTTTGAGCCCTACGCTTAATTGACGCAGATCGTTCCTTTGCTGCGCGTGTGGAGGATCTAAAACGATAAGGAACTGAAGACCTCTCTTGCGCGGCGGTTGGTGATAGATCTTCGCTATTTCTAGAAAAATGTCTAAAGTTTTTTAATTGCCCGTGATATTGGTTTTACCATCGAAACCCACTAGGGTCCAGTTATCGAGATAGAACCTGCTTATGTAATGTTAGCGTATTTTGTTCCTGTGAGTTTTAAGATTAGCTACTGAGCATTGGAGTGAGAAAATTTACTGAATGACTAATGGCAATCCTTAACGTAAAAGCTTGCAAGGGACTGCTCCCAATTTCTTGTCGTGCGCGCGTCCGGATGGAAAAGCGGTATAGCCTGGCCTTCTCATATTTCGGCGCGTTTCGTCATAAAAGACGCTGAGTATTCCAGTTAAAAGAAATTGTAGCCCGAGATGGGACTCTCCATGCTGATGCTTAAATCCAACATACTCTGCCTCAATCAGTGTCTTAGCTGGGCGCCGTTTGAAAATGCTCCATTCATCAAGTGCTCCGATAAATCCGACTAACTTATCAAAGGTGACGTCAGACTGACCCGCGTAAGCTTCCTGCGTACTAGTGAATACCCAATCTAAAACGTCTGTTTTTATCTTTTCGATATTAGATCTTACTGAGACTATCGCAAGATAGGGGCCGCGCACTTTATCATTTCTATCATTGGAAGCTAAAGTTTCACAAAGCGTCGCGGCTTCGAACAAAGCCGCGCACTCTTTCTTTACATCACCGTCGTTTAAGTGCTTCTTCACGGAAATTACTCCCACCACGCCTTCGGGCGGAACAATTACACTATTTCCAAAACGTTGAAATACGGGGTAGTTACCTGAATCAAAAATAATAATATCAAGTTGCTTTGAGTGTGAATCCATTTCAGCCTTCCGCTCTTTTCCACTTTCCCCCGTTTTTACAGCAGGTCGCAGGATGAACCCCGTGAGTACTTCCAACCCATTTGGCAGATGGCGAGTGAGGTATTCGCGTAGAAGGTCTTCAACAAACCTTCCATCCTCGCCTCGATGCGCTGCACCTGCTCCCTGTGGCGCTGGGATAAGCGTTTCAAATTGTTGATACGTCCTGACGAGCGCATCAACCTCGCTAGACCAGTAATCCTGAATTCTCTTTCCGTCCATTTTTTGCTCTTCTATATGATACTAGTCAACAATATAACTGATTTTCGCCTGCCAGCTAAAGTGGTACATCCTCTAGCTTGATTGTTCACTATGTAGTAACGATCTAATTGAACGAATCAAAAAGGCTCGACAGATTTTCGGCCTGTTTTCGTCACTTTATTGGCTTCCAGCTTTGGAAAACCGAACCGGATCTGCGTAGTCTTATCTAGCCACTCAGCAATGAGATTAATTCTTGATGCCTAAATATTATCGGGAAATTCGGCGTTCTGATGCTTAGGGTTTGCGTATCTCTAGCCTCTTCCATTACTTCCACGAGCAGTACCGTATCATTCGCTTTATTTAGTCCCTGCAAAGAGGCGAGATCGAACGACAATTGGTCACCCAAGACAAAGCATAGCCGGCGATGTGAGCTCATCAAGCAAAATCTCAAGGTCGTATATCACCAATAGGAAGAAATATTCTCAAATCGGTACTTACCAGGGTTGAAAGGTGCGTTGAAATTATTGTACAACATAAAAACAATGTATAAGTTTTTAACGGTGCGCTGGCATTTTTAGCACCTGGAAGAATCCTCGTTTGCTTGCGGTGAGCGCTTGATATGTGAAGTAGACGCAATTTTGAGATCAGGTCAACGTTACGACGCGTTACCCAAATCGATACCTGTCTGTAATAGCACTGCATCACTCTAGAGGCTTGATGATTCGAGCCTAGCTCCTAAGTACCCTCAAGGCTCAAAGAGAGCCTGCTTGAGCCACTTCGCAAGTGGCCGCTTTTGGCCGCTTACTGCCCTTCATTACTGACTACCTAGGGTGAGCTCAGTCGAATAGATGCGTCGAGAGACTTACTTACTGATCGGAATGCCACAAATTTGCCACACTCGCCCCGCTAACCGGGGCGAAAACCCACTAATCCCAGCTACCACAACCCATTGATTCCCCAGCTAATCCCCGCTAACGTATTGATTCTAAACGTCGACTTTTAGGACTCCGAAGGCAGGGGTCGTGGGTTCGAATCCCGCCGGGTGCACCAGATACAGATGAAAAAGCCCTAGGTCGAAAGACCTGGGGCTTTTTTGTAGGCAATTTTTTGCATGCCTCGCGTTTCAAGTATCCACAACCTCCAAATAATTGACCTGCGGTGTAAATAAATCTCTGCCCATTTCCCCCAGCGCCTTTCCAGGCAAACGATGCTCAAAATGTCGGAGCGGGCTTGCTCGCAAAGACGGGGTGTCAGCCAATACATGTATGACTGATACACCGCTTTCGCGAGCAAGCCCGCTCCCACATTTTTTGACCAAGTTGTTTTCAAAATTCCATTAAAAACCCCACCACCGAGTAGTCGGTGGCGGGCTTTCTTTGAAAGCATTTATCGCTTCTGCAACGCCTCCAACCGCGCCGGCAAGTCTTCCTCGGGGAAGCGCTCATGCAGCGTCAACAGCTTTTCATCCGCCGCTTTGGCTTGCCCCGCCATGCGCAGGTTCACAATCTCCTGCAGCCCTTCCACCAACGAAGGCAAGGCCAGCGGTGCGCGCTTACTGAGTTTTTCTGTCGGCTGATCGGCAAACGCACCGATGGCTTCAGCCTGAACCAGCGCGTGCTCAACTTTCGGCGCTGCTGCCATCCGCGCCATAGGTGCGGGCGCAGGTGCGGCATACATCTGTGGGGCTGGCGCCGCGGAAAATGTCGCGGGGGATATCTCCGTTTGCGACTCGGGCACGCGCATCACTACGCCGATCATCAGTGCTACACCGGCGACGGTGGCGAATGCCATTTGCCAGCGCGGTTGGCGGCAGGCTTGCAGCCAGCGTTGCCACAGGCTGGGTTGCGGCGCCGGGGCTTCGCGGCGGGCGGTGGCGAGGATGAAGGCGTCGAGGGACGCAGGCGGTTCGCCGGTGCCGTGTTGACGAAAATGCTGGATCAGCTCGTCGTCAGGTGTGTGTGGGGAGTGGTTCATATGAGTATCTCCTCGGCCAGCAGGCGGCGCAGTTTCTGCTGGGCGTAACGCAGGCGGCTTTTTACGGTTTCCAGCGGGGCGCCGGTGAGGGCGGCGATTTGCGGCACTTCGAGGTCGCCGTGCAGGCGTAGCAGGAAGACTTCGCGCTGGTCTTCGGGCAGGTCTTGCAAAGCGGCGTCGAGGCGCGCCTGGTCGCGGCTCAGGCTCAGTTGCTGCTCAGGGCCAGCGCTGTCGTCGGCCTGGGCGTGCAGTTGTTCGTCGTAGCTGTCATGTAAGGGGTTGTGGATGCCGTGCTTGCGCCAGTGGTCGATCAGGCGGTTGCGGGCAATCTGGAACAGCCATGTACGAAAACTCGCCCGGCCCTGTGGCTGGGTGGCGCTGCGGATCAGGCTGAGCCAGGTTTCCTGGTACACCTCTTCAGCCAGTTCGGCCTTGTTGCTCAGTGACACCAGGAACCGGTAAAGGCCCTGGCGGTGCCGCGCGTACAACACCTCGAACGCGGCAGCGTCGCCGGTTCGGTAGCGGGCCAGCAGCGATTCGTCGCTGGGTGAGTCATCGGGGACGGCCATGTAGGTAGCGAACTCCTTTTGATGGATCGATGCACATTGACTGTGGGGGCTGGCTTGCCAGTTCCCACAGTTGGTTGTTGCCATGTTCGGGATCAGTGTTTGAGGCTCTGCGCCATTTCCACCAGTTGCACGAACTCGTTGCGCAACCCGAACGGGTCATCGCCGCGAGCCGAGCGCGCCAGTGCGGCGGTGTCTTTTAAGCTCATGCTGCCAGTGTAGCGGCCATCGCCCTTGAGCTGTTGGGCGAAGGCGGCCACTGACGCCGCGAAGCGCAGGTCGGCGCTGGCCTGGGTGGTTTCGTTGCGGATGGGCCGTTCAATCAGTTGACTGGCACCGCCCGCCGCCGGTTTGTAGCGTACGCGCAGCATGGCCAGCTCAGCGGATGTGCTCTGAGCCACAGGTGCAGTGGCGTAACGCAACGGCTCCAACCAGCCCTTCTCGCCCTTGGGCACAATTTCGTACAGCGCGGTCACGGTGTGCCCGGCGCCAATTTCACCGGCGTCGACCTTATCGTTGTTGAAATCCTCACGTTTGAGTGCGCGGTTTTCATAACCCAACAAGCGGTATTCGCTGACCTGGGCGGGGTTGAATTCCACCTGCAACTTTACATCCCGCGCCACCACCGCCAGGGTCGAGCTGAGCTGGTCTACCAACACTTTGCGGGCTTCGCGCAGGTTGTCGATGTAGGCGTAGTTGCCGTCGCCGGCGTCGGCAAGCTGCTCCATCAGGTGCTCGTTGTAGTTATCCACACCGAAACCCAGGGTGGTCAAGGACACGCCGCTTTTGCGCTGGTCGACGGCCATCTGCTTGAGGCTGTCGAAGTCGCTGACGCCCACATTGAAGTCACCGTCGGTGGCCAGCAGGATGCGGTTGATGCCCTTCTCTATAAAGCCGGCACGGGCCATCTGGTAAGCCAGCTCGATGCCGGAGGCGCCTGCCGTTGAGCCGCCGGCGGTGAGTTGGTCGATGGCATTGCGGATCCTGTTTTTGTCGCGCCCGCTGGTGGGTTCAAGCACCACACGCGACTCACCGGCGTAGACCACCAGCGACACACGGTCTTGATCACGCAGCTGGTCCACCAGCAATTTCAGCGTGCTTTTCACCAGCGGCAAGCCTTCACGGCGGTCCATGGAGCCCGACACATCCACCAGAAACACCAGGTTGGCCGGCGCAAGGTCTGCCACCGCACGGTCGGACGCTTTGATGCCGATGCGCAGCAATCGCGTGTGCGGGTTCCACGGTGTGGCGGCGACTTCGGTGGTCACGCCAAAGGGCGAGCCATCAGTGGGCAGCGCGTAGTCATAGGGGAAATAATTGAGCATTTCCTCCAGTCGAACGGCGCCGTCAGGTGGCAGCCGCCCTTGGTTGAGGAAACGTCTCACATTGGCGTAGCTGCCGGTGTCGACGTCGGCGCTGAAGGTCGAGACCGGGGTTTGTGCAACGCTGTAGACCGGGTTGTCGGGCAGGTTCTGGTAGCGTTCGTGAGGCTCGGCCCGATAGGCCAAAGCCGCGGCGTCGCGCATGGCCATTGGCGCGGCCATCAGCACAGGCATCGCTGCCTGCTTGCTCAAGGCACCCTCAGCCTGAGGCTCGGCGGGCGCGGGAGGCTTGGCCACCTCTCTGGACGATGAAAGCCCACAGCCGGCCAGCGAAGCCAGTACGGCAACCGCAACGCTGCAGACAAGGGGACGCAGCACTAAACGAGCATGTGACATGGCGCAGAACCTCAACAGTAAATAATCCGTTCATAGGCTCAGACGCAAAGCACTTCGGGTTCGGGTTAAATCTCGGAATTTACGCATACAACACGCTTGCCCTACAGAGTGCCAAGCCATTGGGCGTCAGCTGGAAGCATCGAGCCCTGTAGGTCACTCAACGATGCCGAGCCCGAAACAACTTACGATTACCGAGAAACTCCAGAATGCTCTTAACAAAAATACTCACACTGTAAGCAATTCTATATTTCCAGAAAAAACACGTTAAACACAAACGACATATCAGCTTTCAACAAGACGCGTAATGCTTGGGGAACCCGACTCTTTGACACGAAATTTAAAAACCGAATAAACATAACAGCCGTTGCAAACCATGTCATACCGGCCTGTTGACACACACTAGAAATAAATACTCTATTGGAAATTAACTTATAGGGTGCGAAGGTATTTCCAGCACACGGACATGCACTTCCCTACACAAGGAATAGGCCAACAACAAGAACATGGATTACTCTTATGAGAATCGACTTGCGCCCGTCTGTTTTCCAGCAACCCAACTACAGCCAACATTTTCTGCGCCCGCTTATTCAGCCTTTTGCCCAACCCTATCTCAACCACCCGGTCTTCAGACCTTTCGTGCAGCCATTTCTCAAACACCCCTTCGTGCGTAAGTTCGTACAGCCCTCTATTCAGCCACCCACACGGCGGCCATTTAATCCAACCACAACAACCAACCCGACGACATTCGACACCGCCACCAAACGCTACTGGGACGGCAAAGATCCAACTCTGCGCGCCAACGACCCCTACGCGGCTAACCTCAATGTGCGCTCTTTCGATGAGCGCCAGGCAACCAACAATCTCACTCGGGAAAACCTTAAGTGGCATGACAAAAATGCCGATGGCAAGGTCTCTGTTTCCTACTCGTTCAACAGCGCCGCCTGGCAATTCGATGGTCGCCAGAGAGAAATGGCACGACGTGCCATGCAGTCATGGAGCGATGTGTCCAATCTCTCCTTTGAAGAGAATGGGCCACGCACAGAAGGCAAAATGTCATTTGGCATATCGAACGCCGTCGGCACCGCCGTAGGCTATTACCCAAGCAACCATTACCAAGGAGGCAACACCCTGTATAACCCCACCAGGGTCACGCGCCACGACTTGATTCATGAAACGGGTCACGCCCTGGGGTTGTCGCATACCGGCAACTACGATGGCGGCTATGACGAGAACCGAAGGAGTCACGTACAGGATTCCCAGGCTCATAGCGTCATGAGCTATTTCGGGGCGGCACTGAGCGGCAAAAGCCATGGCGGCGCCCAACCAGCATCAGCCATGATGGATGATATTTCCGCCATCCAGGCGCTTTATGGCGTCAATCGTCAAATCCGTCAGGACAACACCACCTACGGGTTCAATTCCAACAGCCAGCGCGATTACTACACCCTCAATTCCAACCGGGACACTGCCGTGTTCTGCATATGGGACGGCGGTGGCAACGATACTCTGGACGTTTCCGGCTACCGTTCCAACCAGACCATTAATCTCAAGGCCGGCTCGTACTCCGATGTCGGCGGGCTCAGGGGCAATGTTTCCATCGCTCGCGGTGTGGTCATGGAAAACGCCATCGGCGGCTCAGGCGATGACGCGCTGATCGGCAACGATGCCGATAACCGGCTCACCGGCGGCGCGGGTGGCGACCGGCTGCGCGGAGGCGGCGGAGCGGATACGTTTGACTACAACAGTGCCAGTGACTCCACGCCCGACAACCCCGATACAATTATGGATTTTGTCAGCGGCACCGACAAAATCAATGTAGCCGTGGCCATGAAAAACGCCAATGTCGCCGCCCTGGCCTTCGTCAGCGAGATGACAGGCAAGGCAGGTGAGACGGTGCTCACCTACGATCAACAAAGCGGCAAGGGCAACGTGGCGATTGACCTGACGGGCGACGGCAAAGCCGACTTGCTGATCCGCACCTATGGACGCGTCACAGCAGAAGACATTGTCGCCTCCGCAAACACCACAGCCCATCATCAACAGCCTGAAACCCCCACTACTCGATCCACACTCACACCCACCCGCCCCTCCCACCGTTCAATGACACACACTTACGAAAAGGTCAGTAACTCGTCCTATCAGAATGCCGACTTGATTGAGGACTTTGTCAGTGGCAAAGACAAGATCAATCTCACTGCCTTGGCCAAGAATACCGGCACACCGCTGCGGCTTGTCGATAACTATACAGGCCGCATTGGCGATACCGTTGTTAAGTTAAATTCACGCAGTGGTCGATACTTTGTGGGCGTGGACTTTACGGGTAATCGCCAGACCGACTTTCTGGTCAAAAGCACTCAACTAATAAAACCCGAGGACATTATGGGTTTGACTGCAAACTTCCAAAGCCAAGCCAGGGTATTTTCGCGCAGGTAGTCACCTCGAAGGTTTAACCCTATCAACCCCTGACACCATCGTGTTTTCCCATGAGCGTTAACGTTCACACCTCCGCTCGCCTATTAAAAGGATTCAAGTAGATGCTCTCTGTTGATAACAAGCCTTATACGGCGCTTGCATTATTTGAGCCTGCCCATCAACAACCGGGTGCTGTAAAGGACCAGCCATTGGCGTCCTACACCACCGACCGCGCCGCCAGGCACCTGCTGCGCACCAGCCGGGAAATGGGATTGAAGTGGCAAGACCACAACCGCGACGGCGTCATTGATATTGCCTACGAGTTCTTCACGCCGGATGAGCCACACCGGGTCAGTCATGTACCCAAGGGTGCCCATGAGTTAAATGAACAACAAAAGAAACGGGCGCTTATATCGATGCAAGCCTGGGCGGATGTCACCCGTATAAAGTTCTCACATAAAGGCGCGAGTACCGAGGGGCGGCTGACCCTGGGTCTTTACGAGGGTAACGAGGAATCCTATGCGACCCTGCCGTTTCCCAAGAGCTTCAAAAAAGGAGGCGAGGCATGGCTGGACTCAGGGCATGCACAACCCAGGACTGACCGTTACGACCAACATGTCATGGCTCACGAAATTGGGCATACCCTGGGCCTCGACCATACCGGTGACTATACCCAGCAACCCGCCACGCGCGACTACTTGGAGGACACTCAAGCCTACAGCGTGATGAGTTACAACCCCGAGATCAGAAGTGGTCAGAACTTCTCAAAAAACGCACAGTGGACCCATTACTCGGTGGCGCCCCTGATGCATGACATTGCAGCTATACAGGCCGCCTACGGCGCCAACTACCAGACCCGTCGCGGCGATACCGTTTACGGTTTCAACTCCACTACCGAGCGTGATTATTTCAGCCTGAAGTCCGCGCGGGACGCGCCGGTTTTTTGCATATGGGATGGCGGTGGCGACGATACGTTGGACTGTTCCGGTTTCAATCAGAAACAAACCATCAACTTGAACGCCGAAGCCTTCTCTGATGTGGGCGGTATGAAAGGCAACGTTTCCATTGCCAAGGGCGTGACCGTGGAAAATGCCATTGGCGGCAGCCATGACGATACGTTGATCGGCAACAACGCCAACAACCGCCTCAAGGGCGGGGGCGGCGCAGATACGTTGAGGGGCGGCGGCGGCGCGGATGTTTTTGTCTACGACAACGCCAGCGATTCAACCGCTGCGGGTGCTGACCTGATCACCGATTTTGTCAGCGGCCGAGACAGGATCGACCTTACCGGGCTGAGCCAGAGCACCCGCACTCAGCTGCGACTGGTCCACACCTACTCCGGCCGCGCGGGCGACACGATGGTGAGGTTCAACGCCTACAGTAATCGGTACTTTGTCGCCATTGACCTGACCGGAAACGGCCAGACGGACTTCCTGCTGAAAAGCACGCGGTTGATAAGGCCCCAGGATATCAGTGGGCTGATGACCTCACGGCCTATCTTCGGATAAACGCACTGTCGCACCAGGGTTCAAAGTCGTCCCTGAACACGTGTGAAAAACGGTCATTCGCGGTGGCCGTTTTTTCTGATGCAGGGCGAAAATTCAGCCCAGGACTGGGCATTGGCTTAACCCTGTGTAGGAACACTTTACCTGCAAGAAAAACGACTTACTCGGACACACATCGGGCTTTGGAAAGTGACGCCAACACTGGCAACTTCACACTTAGCAAAAGGGAACCTGCCTGCCTCACCAAGAAGGAAAAGTGCCAATACCCCGTGAGAATAACGACCTTGAGAATTAATCCTGTAACGCCGATGTACAAGCCTTATTCGAGCAGCGCTCAGTCAGCCCAAAGCCCTGCACACCGCCGCTGGGACGCCCCGGTAGCCCGTTCTCTCAGCGGCCATGGGGGCAACTATGACCCGACTCAACGCTCGGATGATCCCTACATAAGTAGAGCTGACAGGCCGTCATTTAATCAGCGTCAGGCCGTTGAGCAACTGACGGGGGGCAGGTTGAAATGGCAGGACCGAAACCAAAACAACAGGACCGAGATTTCCTACAACTTCACTTATGAACAGGGTCTTGGATTCAACGACTACGAGAAACAAGAAGCACGGCGCGCCATCCAGTCCTGGGGCGATGTGGCGAACCTGACGTTCACTGAAAACGGCGGCCCGGCAGAAGGACGGCTGGCCTTCCGTATTTCCAATAATGTGATAGTTGCAGACGGCTACTACCCCTATAGCAACGACAAAAACGGCATCGCTGGCGATACCCGCTATCAACCGGGCTTTGTGACACGCCCCACCGTAACCCACGAAATCGGTCACACGCTCGGCCTGAATCACCCCGGTACTTACAACGGCCAAAAAGACGACGCCAAACGGTTTTATGCCCAAGACTCTAAAGCCCATACCGTCATGAGCTATTACCCTGCCCAAAGCAGTGGCAAACACTTCGAGGGCAGGCCGCTGGCTCCCATGATGGATGACATCAGTGCTATCCAGCACCAGTACGGCGCCAACTATCAAACCCGCCGAGAAAACAACATCTACGGTTTCAACTCCAACACCGGCAGGGACCACTACTCCCTGAGAAGCCATCAGGACGCCGCTATTTTTTGCGTATGGGATGGCGCCGGAAATGACACGCTGGACTTCTCGGGTTACGGCAATAACCAAACGATCAATCTGAGAGATGGCTCGTTTTCCGACGTAGGTGGTTATCAGGGCAACGTCTCTATCGCCCGCAACTGCCTCATCGAAAACGCTATCGGTGGCTCAGGCCACGATGTGCTGATCGGCAACGCCGCCGATAACCGGCTCACCGGTGGGGCGGGTGCGGACCGCATGCGCGGCGGCGGCGGCGCCGACAGTTTCGTCTATAACCACGCCAGCGACTCCACGCCTGCAAACCCCGATGTCATCATGGATTTCACCAGCGGCACCGACAAGATTGACCTGCGCGGGCTGGAGCGAAGGTCCAACACGCGATTCAAGCCCGTCCAGGCGTTCAGCGGGCGTATCGGCGACGCGATCGTGGGCTTCAACCCGCAGACCCAGCGCCACTTCATCGCCATCGACTTGACCGGCAACCGCACAGCAGACTTCGTGGTGACCAGTACGCAAGTGATCAGGCCACCGGATGTGCTTGTAAACTGACGGCAACGCGTGACACCCAACCCGCGAAGCCTTTGCAGACCCGAGCGGTCAGCAAAGGCTGTTCACGGTTGAACAGGTACTTAGTCGGTGCCGTATTTCGGGTTACGCGGGCCATACAAAATGCCGGTGCGCTGCCCGGCCGACAGCAGGCGGACACTGGCAATACCGGCAATCGGGTGCGCCGCATCGGTGGAGCTGTTGATCACCTGCTTGACCGCTGCCGAGACCAGCATGCCCACCAGGCCGCCGCCATTGTTGTTGCCTTCCTCGCTGGAAGCGCGTGCCGAGCCGGTCCACAACGTGGTGCCGGTGCGCAGGTCCACCAGCTTGGCCGAGGCCGTCACGGAGGTGTCGCTGGAGATCAGCATGTACTTGGTGCCGTAGTCGCTGATGGTGATGTACAGCGCCGCGTCCGCACCAAAAATGTCATGCAGCTTGCCCGGCGCCACGCCCTGGATATCGTTGGCGGTGGTCAGGCCGTTCTGGCGGAAAGTTTCGTCCACCAGGGCAATCGGCAACACGTAGTAACCGGCTTCGGCCAACGGGTAGGTGACCTGCGAAACCAGGCTGTAGGAGGCCTGCACTTCCGGCGACTCATTGATGGGTGGCAGTACCAGGATCGACTTCGGCCGAGCCTGTTTGAACGCTGTGTAATCAATGGTCTTGGGCGCCGCGCAGCCGCCGAGCAATGCCAGGGCCAGCAAGGCGCCGGTGAGTTTTAACAGGTTCATTTAGTGGCAACTCCAGCCTTGGCGTTTTTCAGCAAAAAGTCCATGTACGCAGCGGACTCAGGGAACAATGCCTTCTCGGTGCGGAACTCCTGCACCATCTGGTCATCCTTGCCCATGCTCAGGTACAGCATGCCCAGGTGCGCGTGGTAACCCGGCGGGGCCTTGCGGCCGCTGGCGTTGATCTTTTGCAGATCGCGTTCCAGGGCTTCCACCTGCGCTTCCTTGGGCTCGCCCTTGAAGTACTCGTAAACCTGCGGCTGGTAGCTTTCCCACTGATACAGGGGTTGGGGCGCCGTGTGGCACCCGGCGACCGTCGCGATTGCTGTCAGCATCAGCGCCAACTTAACTGCCTTGCTCATCCGTGTAGTGCTCCTTGGCGTTGTTGTTATTAGTTGCGCGGGTTCCAGGCGCCGGCGTTGATGCCGTCTACCAGGCGGTTGATCGCTTCGCGCATGGCCAGGTCCAGAACCTTGCCATTGAGCGTGGAGTCGTAGCTGGCAGTGCCGCCAAAACCGATGACTTCACGGTTGGAGAGCGCGTACTCACCGGCGCCCTGGGTGGAATACACCACTTCGGAGGTGCTGATGTTGACGATATTCAGCGCAACTTTGGCGTAAGCCACTTGGGTTTTGCCACGGCCGAGAATGCCGAACAACTGGCGGTCGCCGGTCTCTTTGCGGCCGAACTCGGTCACGTCGCCCGTCACCACGTAGTCAGCACCTTTGAGCTTTTGCACGGTGCCTTTGATCGCGGCTTCCTGGGAGATTTCGCCCATGTTGTCGCGGTCCAGCACGCTGAAGCGGTTGGTCTGCTGCAGGTGGGTGATCAGGATGGTCTTGGCCTGGCCGCCAAGGCGGTCAACGCCATCGGAGAAGATGCCGCGCATGTAGCTGGAACGGTTATCGAACTTGCCCACGGCAATCGGTACACGTACGCCGGAATAGGCCACGCTGGCGCTGGCAACTTGCTCCACCGGCATCGCACGGTTGCTCTCGGTGGCGCAACCGGCCACGCTCAGCAGCGCTGCGGCGGTGAGGCCCGACAGCAGGATTTTGGACAGTGTTTTCACAGAGTGCTCCTAGAGGTGAAACCAGCGCAAAGGGCTGTTATGTAAGTTATCAACGAAGTCGCGGCAATCAGATTTTGCTGAAAACGCGCGCGCGTTTGCACGCAGCCTCAACATGGAAAGTGTCGAGCCCGCCAATAGCGATATCAGGAAGGGTGACTGCCTCGCAGCAGTGCGGTTGAAACGTGCGGCCCGCGGTGAGGCGGGTGGCCGGGAGAAAAGCAGAGAGGCGCATTGCTTGATTCATCCTTGAAAAATGCCTTGTATCCAGTGCGCGGCATTTTACGGGGTTGCCCTGTGTACTCAAGCGGTTTCGCTGCTGCGGGGGCGTTCGCCGCTCAACGGCATTCTGTTACGCTGCGCGCCCGCCTCAAGTTACACAGCCATCGGTCGAGACATTGGCTTGGCTTGTTCATTAAATAGGGATATTGCGTGTTGAAAACCCTCCTTGGGGCTGCGGCCCTGCTCGCGACGCTGTCGATGACCGGCTGCGTCTCTTACACCGTCACCGGCCCCATCGGCGCCCCGCTCCACCCGGCCCCCGTCAGCAGCCCGCGCAGTGCGCAAGTCGCTGATGTGACAGTGAGCGCCGCCGACGTCAACGACGCCAATAAAACTGCGATCAGCCGTTCGCTCACGGCCCAACTCAACCAGTACGTGCGCACGGCGGGTTACTTCAAGCAGGTCACTGAGTACCCGGTGCGCCTTGGCGAAAACGATGTCGCGCTGAAATTCAACATGACCTCCCTCAAAGGCCACCGTGGCGTTCACCCCGCCTACGTGCCTGGTGCCCTGCTGACGCTGACGATCTGGATCTGGGTCAACGGCCCGATTTTCGTCGACACCTTCGACGTGGCCGGCGACCTGGTGATTGTCGACCGCGACGGCAAGGAACTGGCGAGCGCCAAGCAAGAGGTCAAGTTTGAACGCAACGTGGGCCTCTACGGCCGCGAATACTGGGCCCCGACCATGGGCGCCAAACAGTTGAACGAACTGGTCGCGCAACTGCTCGATACCGCCACTGCCAAACTGGCCAAACCGTAATTTCAGGGAGCAACACATGAAAGGGTTGATCAAACACAGCCTGGTCCTCGCCGCCGTCTTGTTGACCGGTTGCGTGTCCTACTCGCAACACGAATTGCCAACCGTGCAAACCTGGCCGCCGACCGCCGCCACACCGGCACAGAAACCCACCGCCTACGTGCGCACCACGGCGCTGAGCCAAGTCAACGGCGGCCCCGGCAATACCACGGCCGGCGCACCGGCGGCGCTGTGGGAAAAAACCGTGGCCGATGGGTTCCGCCAGTCCAACCGCTTTGCACGGGTGAGCACCGACAAGGTCGACTCGGACATCTACGCCGACGCCACGCTGTATAACAACGAACAGTTCAGCATGGCCTCGGCGATTATTACCGGCGTCACGTTCTTCATCATCCCGTCCACGGCGAAGAACACCTTCACCCTGGAAACCGTATTCAAGGACAAGGACGGCAAAGAACTGGGCCGGGTCAAGAAAAGCGAATCGGTGCGCACCTGGATGCACTTGGTGCTGATCGTAGGCATCCCGTTCCAGGCCAATACTGGAGAAGTGGTTGAAGCACTAACCCGCAGCACGCTGGATGAAGCTGTGCAGCGCAAGTTGTTCTGACAAACACAACACCAAATGTGGGAGCGGGCTTGCCCGCGATAGCAGTGTGTCAGTCACTGGATTTATTCACTGACCCACCGCCATCGCGGGCAAGCCCGCTCCCACAGGGGTTTGGTGGTGTTACCGATCGTTCCCAC
>NZ_JACAQL010000009.1:10947-81003 GCF_013385245.1 Pseudomonas sp. IPO3747 | reverse complement strand
TCCCACAGGGCTTAAAACGCGTAACGCGCTTTGAGTATCACGCCATCGGCGTCGAAGCCACTGCGCGCTTGGCGGGTGTAGCTGGCGCCCACGGTGAAGTCCGACACCTGGTAGTTCACGCCCACACTCGCCTCGTAGCTGTCACGCGCCACCGACGCGCCGGTGGTGGTGAACGCCGCACCACCCGCCACAAAGTTGGAGGTTTGCGCCACGCGATCACCCATCAGGTCGTGATACGCCATCAAGGTCGCTTCCGGTTGCAGGCTGCCTGCGCCCATCGGCAAGTTGCCGGCCAAACGCACACCGGCACCCAACTCACCCACTTCATAACGCTGCGAACGCGTGCTCAGCGCCGCCGAAGAACCCTTCTCGTCGTAGCCGTCCATGCGCACGTTGGCATAACGCGCCGCCACACGCGGTTCGATCACCACCGCCTGCGATGGCTTGAAGCTGTAGCCGCCGATTACGCTGGCTGCCAACACGTTGCTGTCGTAACTGCCCTTGGCCGTGGTGCCCGCCACATGGCGCTTGCTGTCGTTGTCGTTATGACCGTAGCTGAGGCTGCCATCCACAAACCAGTTTTGCAGCGCCCAGTTGCCATACAGCGACAGCGCGTGGCCCTCCACATCGGTCTTGTTGCCCAGGTCCGAATGGATGTTGGAATTAAGGTAGCTGTAAGCCACGCCCAGGGTAGTGGTGTCGTTCAAACGCCCGTCCACACCCACGGCCATGCCGCTGCTGTTGGCCGAGTAACCGTTGTTACCGCCGCGCCCATCCTGGTCCATGTTGCTGCTCAAACCCTGCACCCACACGCCGCCGGTTTGATGGCCTTCGCGCTGGTCGGTAAGGCGGTTGAAGATTGCGCCATTGATAACAGTCTGCCCCGACAACGCCACATCCAGCGCGCCACGGTTGACGTCCGGCTTGAGCTGCTCGCTCACTTGAGCAAGCTGTTGCGCAGTCCCGGCGTTGGCGAGGGACTGGAACACTGGGTCGTTCTGGTTGAGCCCGCCGAGCACATCGTTCTTGAACGTATTCACCGCCGTGGCCGCTGCGGCGCTGGCACCTGCACCGGCAAGTTCCTGCTGCACTTGCTGGTTGTTTTTAACCGCGACGACAGCCTTGACCGTTTGCGCATCCGCCGAGTAGCTCAGCACGTTGAGCAGCGATGACGAACTGGCAACCGACAGGCCGTTGTTCTGCACACTGGTGGCCTGCAACAGGGTGTATTGAGTGCCGTTATTGGTGCGCGCAAAGTCGCCTGGCTGCGCACTCACCGTGAGCTTCGACGCCTGGGCGAAATTAGCCGTACCGTTGACCGACAGATACGGCGTGGTCGGCACCACGCTGTCGGCCAGGTGCATATCAATGCCCGCACCGCTGGCGACGTTAAGGTTGCCGCTGATCGTGGTACCGGGCGCGGCCAGGTTCAACGAGCCGGAATTAATCGAGACCGGCGCGATGATGCGCTGGCCGGCAAAATCAGCTTGGCCGGCGACATTCACCGCACTCAGGTTGAGCAAGTCGCCGGTGATTTTGCCGCCCGTCCAGTTCAGCGTGGCAAGGTTGGCGGCGTCGATGGCCGTGCCGGATTTGCTGCGGATCTCGCCTGCTTGCTGGTTGATCTCGAAGGGCGAAGTCTGGTCGCGGGCATTGACCAGGATCGCGGTGCTGTCGGCACTGATCAGACCCCGGTTGATAACGCCGCGCGCGCCCGACTGCGGGTTCTGGGTAAAGGTTGCACCAGTCAGATGCACAGCCACCGCATTGGCGCCGTTGGCTTCAATCGTGCCGGTGTTGAGCAAGTAATCGAAGGTGCCGGAGTTGAACTGTACGGCCCTGGCCATACCACCGTTGACCGTCACCACACCGCTGTTTTCTATACGCAGGTCACTAGTGTCGGTTTCAACTTCAATGCCCAACGCCTCTTCGCCCGTGACGCGGATGGTGCCGGAGTTGAGGATTTTGCCGCCGACGGTCACCGGCATATTGTTATGGGTGTCCAGGATCAGGCCGTAGCCGTAGATGGAAGTGACATCAATCAGGCCGGAGTTGATCACGTCACCACCGACGGTCGTGCCATTGAGGTACATGCCCTCGCCGTCACTGTCCGACCCCGGCACGTCAACGGTGACGATAGTTCCGGAGTTGATCACGCTGCCGCCGATGTTCGCGGCGCCCACCTCAAAACCTTCGGCCCAGGTCTGGTTGGTGAGCCTGATCGTACCGGCCTGGATGACATCACCGGTGATCGTGCCGCCACGGGCCCGCAGATCAGAGTCCAGCGCGCCATCCACTACAAAACCACGGATGTTGAGGCCACTGCCATCGATGTTGTAGTCGGCGCGGTTGATCAGCGAACCCTGAACATTGGTCTCGGCAACACTGGCCCCATCGACATTACGCTGGGTGGCCACCACATTGCGCGACCCGACCAAGGTGACAGGCTCGTTGAACACCTGGCCTTTCCACTTGTTCTGGCCGCTGCTCACGTCGAATTCCACCGCAGCAACATGCGCGGCGCCTGCGCTGACCATCAGGGCCAGCAGGGTTTTCTGGAACGGCTTGCGCTTCATTTCAAACTCCATGAACTACAGTCAAAGCCGCCAATACGCCCGGCGGCTGTAGGTGTGCTGAGCGAGGGATCAGATGATCCGAATGTATTCCCCCAAGGCGCCCTGCTGAACCCCAGGCGCGAGCAATCGCACCGCAGCCGGTGGTGTTAGACAAGGGATTGGGGAGGCGAAGTTCACATTAATCCTTAATGTCGTTTTAAAAACGCTGCAGTCCATGCAGCCCGACCGGTTGCGGGTGGGCGGGGTAAAGACCCGGACTTGAGGGAAATGGTTCCTTTTGCGGTAGGACGCTTCCCCAAACTACCGAGGATTTGCCTGATATCCGTGAGCGGACGGCGGAATGCGTTGGGGGTGGTGGGGTTGGGGATAGACAAAAGAGGGTTGAGTCAGGGCGTTGGTGCCTTGCGTGGGTTTGGGTGGGGGGCTTATAGTCCGGCCCGTCGCCCAACAAGGGCGATCGGATTTGGCGATCCGTTGACCGTATGCGAAAGCTTTCTGCTTGCTTGCAGGGGCTTCCGTACCCGCATCGCTGCTTTATGGCAGCTGTGCGCGGGAGACCTTCGGGTCTGCCGGAACTCGGTCCCGGTTCGCCAACCTGCGTACAGCTGTCACCCATTCGTTTGGCGACGATAGGTGACAGCTTCACTCTACTGACCGAGGTTTCACCATGAACCAATACATGCCCCTAACGGGCCACGACTGCACCGTCCCCGCTCTGCTTATCGACACCAGCGCGCCCCTCGACGTACTCCACGACGCCGCCGCGTACCGGATTCGCGCCGTCACGCAACTGTTGGAAAACCTGGCCTTCCGCGAACAGCTCAGCAGCGATGCTGTGGTGCTTCAAGACTTCGCCCAACTACTGGCTATACCGCTGCGGGATGGGTGTGATTTGCTGGATGTCATTATTCGCAGGCTTAACAGCGTCAACTGACCGCGACAGGGCGGCTGACGAGTTGCCCTGTTAACGGTGAGGCAGTGAATAGGTGCGGGCCACGCTTGGGCAGTAAAAGTGGCCTGTTGCCTATGCAGCCTTGGCGCTGTGAAAAGCATGCACTGGGGGAAAAGGGAACGGATTTATTTTATAGCCCTTAAATAACTCTATCCGCTTTGTACCCTGATGCCGAAACGTTCGGTGGCAAGGGCCGAAATCAGAAAAAATGGCCACTCTACGAAGATTAAGTAAGTGCCATTCAAATCCGTGCCCTTTTTCTGCTCTATTTCCTCCCGGCGCAAATCTGCTCCCAGCCTTTCACGATGGTGCCGGTGTACTTGCCACAGGTCGCCCCTTCCAAATTCGCGTCGAGCGCGTCGCGCTCAGGCGCAAGCCATACCGCGTCGGCCAAGTACACCGCGCCCGCTGCCAGCAGCAGAACCACGGCCACCCGCGTCACCATGTAGCGCGCCGTGGCCCGAGGCGTGCGCAAGCGCTCGAACACAAATGCGAACAGCAGCCCAATGCCACACATCAGGAAACCGCCCAGCGCCGCTCCGAAAGCGCCGGCGGTAGAGCTGTCGAAGGAGCCCCACGCCAACATACAAACGCTTGCACTGACGAACATCAGCAGCAGGCACAACCCCTGCACCAACCGCCATCCGACTACCGCTAAACCTGCCATCTGAACCTCACGTGTCATGGGAACCTCGTACCTATATGCGCCGGCTCATTCAAAAAACGTGGTCTGACCCCAATATCTCACTCGACGTACTCCACGACGCCGCCGCGTACCGGATTCGCGCCGTCACGCAACTGTTGGAAAACCTGGCCTTCCGCGAACAGCTCAGCAGCGATGCTGTGGTGCTTCAAGACTTCGCCCAACTACTGGCTATACCGCTGCGGGATGGGTGTGATTTGCTGGATGTCATTATTCGCAGGCTTAACAGCGTCAACTGACCGCGACAGGGCGGCTGACGAGTTGCCCTGTTAACGGTGAGGCAGTGAGTAGGGGCAAACTACACTTGAATATTAAAGGTGGCTTGTCACTACTCCTTTACACCATCAAACAGAAAATGGCCTGCCCCTATTTCACGCTCGATCTTATATACCTGTCACAGATTTCAGAGTACTTAATGGTCACAGAATTAACATCATCAACAACACAATTCCATTTTTTACCAAACTCGTACGCCAACCATAAATACATCTCTATCGACCCTTTTGAGTGTCCCAACTGTATTTCAATCATTGTCCTCGGCGTGGCACCCAACCAAGATTCCCAATCGAGAATATCTTGCGCATCATAAAAACCTATGAGCTTTTCGGAGGTAAGTAATGACACATACAAAGTGGCCTCATCCCAGCTCAATACTCCACGACTACGTTTACCCGCGCTGACGATTCCACCTACAGCGTGGAGAAAATCAGCGAAAGTGTCTTCGTCAATTGCCACATCCGATATAATTGATGCTGAGTTGCTCACAACCATAACCCCGCTTTTTTGGTTCCATACTCGAATAACTCTTCGACGCGAATGAAAAGGGCGGAAAAGTGGACAGATTTATTTAAGTAAAAAAGCACTCGAAAAATTAAATAAATCTGTCCCCTTTTTCCCTTAGTACCAGATCCGCCCCCTCAACCCTGAAGTAAGCGACAGCTTCTGAAGGACCGCCTTTTGTACCTCTTAAACCGCTAAATAAACATTAGCGTTCCGCACGTCGCTCAACCATAGATTTTATATATTTAAGCTGCTCTAAGATAAAGTCAGAAAAGTTTGATGCTAACACCTCGAACCCATCCAGCTCCGAACTAACCGCTACGACCTGCCAATTATTCTTTGCGTCAAAACCATATAGCACATCACTCGAATTCCCGCCAATTATGTAAATCCCTTCATAACCTTCAATTTGCCGACCGCATATAGTTGAATATTTTTCCGGACCATCATCAACATAAAATGCAGCGTCTAGCTCACCGAATCCAAAATCCGCAAGAAATTCAAGATAATCCGCAGGCACACTGTTTCGATCCGATTCTTCAACACCACTTAATATGGCATCAACATTAGAAATACAGTCACCATAATCCCCCTCAAAAAGCTCAGCGGATGTTATTTCGTCTATAAACTTTCGAATTTCTACTGAATTTTTCATAGTCACTTACCAAATATTTTTTCTGCTGGACCCTGCGTTCTATGAATGCCTCCCTGATGCTCTCCACCCCGCATTGCAGGTGTAATATTCCACCACTCAGCTTTACCACCAAATTTATTCTCTATCACATGGTGCGCATCGTAATTTCTGGTTTTCATATTGCCATTTTTATCAGTGAAGCTTTCTTTTGGCCATATCTCGCCTGTATTTTTTTCCCACTCAGCCCTCAAACTTGGCAACTGAAGAAAATAGGGGTCACTAGAAAATAGAAGAAAATAGGGGTCAGACCACTATTCTTTTAACTCATACTTTTTTGGCGTCCTGACACGCCCTCCGAAACTCTTTTACCTAATAGCAAAAAGGGGACAGATTTATTTAAGTAAAAAAACACTCGAAAAATTAAATAAATCTGCCCCCTTTTTCCCATAGCTGGTCCAGCGATAGTCGCCCGGATGAATAACCATACCGGCTCTAACCGGGTTCATTTCGATATATCGATAGCAAGCTAAAACATAGTTTTCTTGTTGAACCAAACAGGAACGGAAACGGCCTTCCCACAACGTACCCGTTCGTTGATATGTTCGATTGACATATTGAACGTAGCGCTGCCCCAGTCCCTTCATAAGCAGGCCGGCCCCTGCGCAGCAGGTGGGAGTCAACAACAAATGAACATGATTTGTCATCAAGCACAATGCGTGAACTTTACAGCCATACAATTCAGCAAGCACGGCTAATGTATCAATGTAAAAAATATAGTCTTCATCTGAGTAAAAACACGCAGACCGATTGTTTCCCCGCTGAATAATATGCAACGGGATATCCGGCAGTAAAACCCTAGGACGGCGAGCCATATAAACCCCTAACTGGATAAGAGCTTACAGCTTAGCCGCCCTTCAACAGGCCAACAGAGTGGAATAATTACAAAAAATAAATCATGTTTTTAAAGAGCAACTCTGCTCAACTCTAAAAAACAAAAACGTGGTCTGACCCCTATTTCTGCCTATTTCATGACCCCTATTTCACTCGAGGACGGGAATACGCTGCGCGGGATCGGTGATGTCATACACATGCTGCTCACAGCCCGCGCCGACGATTACGAACTCCACCAGGTAAACCTTCTGCTTCTGCGGCTTGAACGCCGAGCTCATAGGGCCGCAGGCGTAGACAATTTTTTCGGCGTAGCGGTAGTAGTTCGAGTCATACACCCGCGACTCGCCCAATACCTCGATTGTCTGCCCCGGATCAGCCAACACTTCCAACTGCGGGAAGCGCTTGACCGCCGCACTGTTGGCAACCTCACTCATCTTGGCGATCCAGCCGAACACCTTGCCACGGCCTGAATCTACCACCGTGCCGAGGATCTCCGGCCGCTGATCCGCATCACCGCCACGGCGCACGGAGAACTGCACAGGGTAGGTAAAACCGGTGGCCCGCATGATCACCTTGGCTTGCTCGGCATCGGCCACGACCTTGTTCTGCTGCAACTGCACGCCGTCTTTGAGCAGGCTGGACGACGAGTCGCGCGCATTGGAGTGACAGCCCGCGAGGATCAGGGCCGAGAGGATAAAGGCAACTTTTCTCATAAGGGTTTTCCGTATACATACATGGGCTATGCAAGGTTCAAAAACTCAAAAAAAATACGACCCCGTATAAAAACAGGGCGAAGCCGGCCAACGCCGCTCGCCACTCCGGGTCGGCATCCTTACTCATGCCGCCCGGCGCGATGGCCACCCTGGCGCCTCGCGCATAGCTGTAGACCGCCTGGCCAAACCACAACTGCACCAGCACCATGAGGAAAAAGCGCTTCCAGCTACCGTCAAATCGTAGAAAGCCATTGAGTAGCGCAGCCAGGAGTAAGACCACATACAAACGTGATCTGACCTCGATTACCCGCTCTACCACCCACCACGCCCGGACATAAAGGATTTCACATAATCCCACCGTGTAACTATCCAGTACACAGCAAATATTCCTGACAAGGGAAATCCAATCCAGATGAACACCCAGTTCGAATCTGTGCGAAGCAGTATACCAACCACTATGGCGACCATCATGCCGAAAAACGTACTCACCCCACACACCACCGCCAACAATGAAACTATCAGCAGCAGGGTATTTATAAGTTTACTTGCTCGCATCGACCGCCTCATTGTAAAGGCTATTGCCTTTCGCGCCCACGGACAGAAAATATAGCAACATTGCACCGCCATACGGCGCCTTTTTACCAAGAATAAATTGGTTATTATCAAACTTTCTGACCGTCACATCAAATATTGATTTTTTCTTGTTCAAACCATCAGCCAACCCCATCTTCAGAGGCACCTTTACAAACCCCGAACCAATTGATAACGCGAAATCTGCGGCACTATATATCACCGGCCCATATCCGCCAGGAATCTGATCAAAAGTTTGTTTAACATGATTATAACTGCCCTCTTCATTATTAACATGGTTATAAAGGGCTGAGGTGCCCTCCTCAATATTCCCTAATCCGAATACAATCATAGGCCCACCGAAAAAGCACCCGGCCACTGTGCCGCATAGAGTGCCCCCCGAGTAAACACTTGCCCCTCCCGTGACAGTCTTGGCGGTGTTAGCTACCACAGGAATGACATCACGCGTTCCCGCATCAAAAACCGAGTCAGTGAGCGAATAGTTAAACAGGCCTTTATCCCTTTGCGCATCTGCCCATTCAAGCTCATTACTCAGCCCGACCATATCGGCTTCACTCAAGTATGCATCGTGATACTCCTTGGTCCCTCGCTCCAGATGAGCCCAGCACTTGATGATGTAACACATGGCCTTTTCCAGGTTCGCTTCCGTGAAGTCACCTTTCTGAGCCTCAGCCTTGATCGCCGCCACCTCCGCCTCATGAGCTGCTCGATTATAGACTTCCACCGACATCGCGTTTCCTCCCGCGACAACAGCACCTGAGGTACCTCGCCCAGAGCCAACCACGGCCCCGGCGCCTGCCGCGATTAAGAAATAGGGGGCAGACCACTATTCTTTTAACTCATACTTTTTTGGGCGTCCTGACACGCCCTGCGAAACTCTTTTACCTAATGCCTGCGCGATCTCGGACGCAAACTTCTGATCGCCCAAAACGTAATTACCGTTTATAGAAGATCGAATTTGTTCTATCAGCCCAAGTGAAAGTCGATCATTGAATATAGACCGGTAAGCTTCGGCTCGTTGCGCGGTGCCGCTACAGAATTCGTTATAAACAGCATGCGGACTTATAAAGCCTGATAGCTCGCCCTATGCGTTTGCCCTATAGCTGGTCCAGCGATAGTCGCCCGGATGAGCAACCATACCGGCTCTGACCGGGTTCATTTCGATATATCGATAGCAAGCTAAAACATAGTTGTCTTGTTGAACCAAACAGGAGCGGAAACGGCCTTCCCACAACGTGCCCGTTCGTTGATATGTTCGATTGACATATTGAACGTAGCGCTGCCCCAGTCCCTTCATAAGCAAGCCAGCCCCTGCGCAGCAGCTGGGAGTCAACAACAAATGAACATGATTTGTCATCAAGCACAATGCGTGAACTTTACAGCCATACAATTCAGCAAGCACGGCTAATGTATCAATGTAAAAAATATAGTCTTCATCTGAATAAAAACACGCAGACCGATTGTTTCCCCGCTGAATAATATGCAACGGGATATCCGGCAGTAAAACCCTAGGACGGCGAGCCATATAAACCCCTAACTGGATAAGAGCTTACAGCTTAGCCGCCCTTCAACAGGCCAACAGATTGGAATAATTACAAAAAATAAATCACATTTTTAAAGAGCAACTCTGCTTAACTCTAAAAAACAAAACCGTGGTCTGACCCCTATTTCCCTATTTCTCTACAAGTCCTTTCTCAACCATTTCTAAACGCATAATCATTGTTTAGCCTTTGGCAGTAGTTTTAATTAAGAAAATAGGGGTCAGACCACTATTCTTTTAATGAGGTGTGCCATCAAGCGCAGAGCTTAGGGTAAATTTTTGGGGATCCCTCAGGGTCTGCCCCCTATTTCCCTTCAAACTTGCCGCTTAATTATCAAGGATAAACAAAGTCTATACTAATTTTAACTTCAACTAAATCCAAGGTCACCTCACAGCCACTCCACGCTGGCAGCCCTCCTGTAAGTTTATTCTCAACATACCAACTACGCAGCTCTGTTAAAAGAGCTAAAATATCTGTATTGGCTCGCCCGCCTGCCGTGAACCAGGCAACGTTACCTTGTTTATCAATGTAGTCATACTCATACTCACAGCTATCTAGCTCTTGGGATAGCTGTGCACGCATTATAATTTTACATGCTCCATCGGGAGCAATCTGAAATAAAATGCTCCCAATGTCATTGTAGATATCATCATCACTACGCATCAATTTCCACCCGGTGAGTTTTTAAATACAATCTCTTTTGGACGAGCACCGCCTATTGAATACTCCACATTAAAGCTATCTGGCCGAATACTTTTACCAGAATACACAGGCTCAATCTTCACGCTAACCTGTTTGCCCTCCTTAAGTGCGGACGCCCATGTATTCTCCATAGTTTTCCAAGTACCTTTATTCAAGTTTCCATTCATGGGAAGGAGGTTCAATCTCTCCCCAGGTCCGTTGAATATACTAGCAATCAAGTGCCCACCCTCGTCCCCAGTGACACCGCACTTTCCTGCCACACATTGCTGATATGTATTCCGATCATTTTTAGTCAATGAAAGATTTGACTCGACTTTTTCAACGCGGCCCAAGCCATCTGTTTGGAAGGTTTTATTCCCATCGACTTTATATACGGTATTCGGCACAGGATTATTCAGCTCTTTATTCCATGCACCTTTACCACCAGAACTAATCTCGACTTCCCGTAAAACTTGCTCTGTTCCTTTTTCACCAGCCTCCTTTACCGGGTGGGCATACGGCATGCCAGCCTCAGCATCCGNNTAATCCGTTCACCTGGAATAAGAGATGCTGCTACCTCAAGGTAATCAAGTGCACTCTCAGCCTCCGCTACGCTTTTAACTGTGCCGATAACTGGTACAAAATTTGCGCCTTCTGACAGGGCACCTTTGAGCTCTTCACGCCGCTGAGTATACATCTTGACCGAGCACGCTTGCTCACTCATGCCAGCGCAGTTTTGCTCCTTGTAGTGTTGGTTTTCTGCTTTGACGCGGTCTTCAGCCTGCTGCTCAAGTGTCTTATGTGCGGCTAGTGCTTCTGCAATATCACTGAGGGAGTTGTTCTCCACCGCATTGCTTCCCGCCTTTGCCCCAGTAACCGCACCGCCCAGATCACCACCAGCAATCCCCCCAGCCAACCTTGCTGCTAGACCCGAAAGTGCAACAACCGTCTCTCTCTCCTCCTCCGTCAACTCGATTGTATTCTTGCCCGGATACAACTGATGGGCGATGAATTCACCCGTCGCAGCTCCCGCAGCCCCCGCCCCCGCAGAGTTGCCTTGCGCCTGCGCCACCACTGCACCCAATACGGCATGCGCCATGGTGTTGAGTACAGCGTTGTCTCCGGAGGGAAATAGGGGTCAGACCACTATTCTTAAACTTTTAACACACACTTTTTCGGGCGTCCCGACACGCTCGGTGAAACTCTTTTACCTACTATCTGCGCAATCTCTGACGCAAACTTCTGATCGCCCAAAACATAATTGCCGTTTGTAGAAGATCGAATTTTTTCTATCAACTCAGGTGAGAGCCGATCCAGGAATGTTGACCGGTAAGCTTCGGCTCGTTGCGCGGCGCCGCTACCTAAGTCGCTATAAACTGCATGCGGGCTTATAAAGCCTGATAGCTCGCCCTGTGCGTTTGTTCTATAACTGGTCCAACGGTAGTCGCCCGGATGAGCAACCATACCCGCTCTGACCGGGTTCATTTCGATATATCGATAGCAAGCTAAAACATAGTTGTCTTGTTGAACCAAACAGGAGCGGAAACGGCCTTCCCACAACGTGCCCGTACGTTGACATGTTCGATTGACATATTGAACGTAGCGCTGCCCCAGCCCCTTCATAAGCAGGCCAGCCCCCGCGCAGCAGGTGGGAGTCAACAACAAGTGAACATGATTTGTCATCAAGCACAATGCGTGAACTTTACAGCCATACAATTCAGCAAGCACGGCTAATGTATCAATGTAAAAAATATAGTCTTTATCTGAATAAAAACACGCAGACCGATTGTTTCCCGGCTGAATAATATGCAACGGGATATCCGGCAGTAAAACCCTAGGACGGCGAGCCATATAAACCCCTAACTGGATAGGAGCTTACAGCTTAGCCGCCCTTCAACAGGCCAACAGATTGGAATAATTACAAAAAATAAATCATGTTTTTAAAGAGCAACTCTGCTGAACTCTAAAAAACGAAAACCGTGGTCTGACCCCTATTTCCCTTGAAACATCCTTTAATCTTGGTCGACTGGTCTCGAGTTGTCTTACCAGTTTGCCAAGCGTGGAGGTCACGTGCGGACAGCAGGCAGGGCAACAAGTCGTCATTGTTGGGAGTGCGCCAGTTGGCCCCGGCTCTTCTGGACCTAGCCTCCCCTCGCATCACCCAACCAAAAGTTCTTTTAATCGCTCTCCAGCAGTAGCTATCTCGCTGGTGGTCAGCGGCGTATAGCTAACAACAATCAACACACCTCCGGCCAATTCCGAGGTCTCCTCAACGTGCCCCTTGAGACAGTTAATAATCTGTTGAGGGCTTTTCCCAAATGCACGAAGGCATAATTTCTCATCAAAATAATTAGCCGCATTTATACGAAAAACACCCTCTCTCCCGTTAACATCTTTTTTTGTAGCATCGCATGCAGCTACTACTGCCGGCCAGTCGCTTCTAGTGACAGACCAATCATGCAGTGCAGCTCTATAGGCACCAAAAGCCTCTACGTACGCAGGGAAAATTCGTTTCAACAAGTCCAAATAATCAATTTTAGCATTCGAAAACTCAATGAATAGAGAGTCATCAAATTGAGCATCATCTTCTAGATATTTCTCACTTCTAAGAGAATATGCAATTCGACCTTTTATTCCCTTTGGAAGGAATTTATCCAAAGAAACAGAAACAACAAGCTCGCCTTCAATATCGGGAACATCTACAGCACCGGCCAAATTCCATGGCGCACCTAAGCCGGACAACCTTTCGATAATATTTTCGTGCCGTTTTTCAATAGACTCTGAAAATTTTGGCCTATGACGAAATTCAAGCTTATGCGTAGTCATTAGGGTGCAACCCTCGCAGTAACGTTTCTGATATTTTGCTCAATCAAAATATCAGTTGCTCTCTCAGCCGCTTTTTGACTTGGAAATTCAAAAACGGCTTTGATACCGGGATTTTGTTTCAACGCATTCGATGAAATAGTGAAAACAGGGGTCAGGCCCTGAGGGATCCCAGCTTAGCCTTCGATCACTAGGCGGACAAAATAAAAATATTACAAAAATAAATTATGCTTTGAAAATACCAACTCTACCAAACTCTAAAAAAGCAAAATCGTGGCCCACCTTATTTTTCAAAAAATAAACCATATTTTTAAATAACAACTTCACTGAACTCTAAAAAACGCAAAACGTGGTCCACAAAACGTGGTCTGCCCCCATTTCCCTAGCCAGTTTGACACCACCTTTTGTACCAACTTAATAAATGAATTTGGTATTAGCCTTTCCACTAGGGTCGATAACCAGTACAAATTTTCTCCAATCACCACCTGTGTGCGATCTCATCAGCTCGTGCAACTTATGGACGTGACTAGAAGCTCTATCTTCAGGGTCATCCAAAAGCTCGCTGAAGAACAAGCCATCGCGAACGAATGAGTATTTAGAACCTACAGACCACCCTCCGTCATAAACTTCATGCTCAAATTCACAACGCATTTCCTCGTACGGACCATTCGCAGAGTCATGCATGATCTGCGTGAGCGCATTCAAGACCTGTACTTGTTGCTCAATGCTCATTGCCCGGCCTCATTCCTGAATGACTTGCGCATTTTTATTCCATTGATTGAGTAGTCAATAACTAATGAATCTGGTCTTGCCGACACAGGATCCGTTCTAGAAAAGCGCACTGTCACGGCGCCGACCTGATCACCGTTGTTCAACCCCTTCTTAATTTCTGTTTCCCACCGCTTATAGGCAGAGTTATTGAAATTACCATCCTGCGGAAAGAGGTTGAATCTGTCACAGGTACCACCAAGCTGACAACCCTGGATGTGCCCCCCCACATCCGTTGGCAATCCCTCTTTGCCAACTGCCGTTTGGCGTGCATCACGGACGCCTTTATCCAACGACGGACTGTAGGTAATTTCATCAACGTAACCGCTTGAATTGGTCTTAAATTCAGTGCCGTTGCTCAGCTTGACTTGGCTATTTGGTGGGGGCTCATTCAGTATTTTGTATTCAGGTGTTCCTTTACTGGCTTTGGTCACATCGACCTCAACACTAGCCAGTTTGACACCACCTTTTTCACCAGCCTCCTTTATCGGGTGGGCATAGGGCATGCCAGCCTCAGCATCCGNNTAATCCGTTCACCTGGAATAAGTGATGCTGCTACCTCAAGGTAATCAAGTGCACTCTCAGCCTCCGCTACGCTTTTAACTGTGCCGACAACTGGTACAAAATTTGCGCCTTCTGACAGGGCATCTTTGAGCTCTTCACGCCGCTGAGTATACATCTTGACCGAGCACGCTTGCTCACTCATGCCAGCGCAGTTTTGCTCCTTGTAGTGTTGGTTTTCTGCTTTGACGCGGTCTTCAGCCTGCTGCTCAAGTGTCTTATGTGCGGCTAATGCTTCTGCAATATCACTGAGGGAGTTGTTCTCCACCGCATTGCTTCCCGCCTTTGCCCCAGTAACCGCACCGCCCAGATCACCACCAGCAATCCCCCCAGCCAACCCTGCTGCTAGACCCGAAAGTGCAACAACCGTCTCTCTCTCCTCCTCCGTCAACTCGATTGTCTTCCTGCCCGGATACAACTGATGGGCGATGAATTCACCCGTCGCCGCTCCCGCAGCCCCCGCTCCCGCAGAGTTGCCTTGCGCCTGCGCCACCACCGCACCCAATACGGCATGCGCCATGGTGTTGAGTACAGCGTTGTCTCCGGTGGTTTTCCTGATGACTTGCGCCATGTACGGCGCCGACGCGCCCGCAATAGCGGAACCGATATCGCCTCCCACCAACCCTTGCAATGCTGCTGTCACCGCCTGCGCTACACGTGGGTAATTGCCGCCGACCCCGTAGTCCGCCATGATCCGTTGATAAGCGTCAGTGGCAATCAGTTGTTTCTTGTAGGCATCGACGTCCTCTTTTTTGGCATCTTTTCCAGGGTCCTTGATGCCACGCTTATCAAGTTCAGCACGCGCCTCTTTATCAGCATCGATCTGGCCTTGGGTTCGAACGATGTCTACTGCCTGAGTACCAATATCCGCAATCAACTGCACCTGCCGCAGGCGCTTCTGCTCTTTTTCCTTATCAAAGATCGGGCTGATGCTGCCGTTGGCGTGTTCAACATCGTGGCTCAGCGTTGCAACGTCCTGCTGCTGTTTAGCAGGGTCGCGGATGTCGAGGGTACCGTTGGAAATGGCCGATGAGGTGGTGCCGCTGTCACTGTCGCCATGATTGAACGCGATCAAGCTGCCGGAGGGCAGGTTGCTGATGAAGGCGTTCGCTCCGCTTGCGCCACTGCTCACACTGGCGCTCTGCAACTGGCTTGTGTACTCAGCCTTGTTCTTTAAAACGCTCCATCCCAGCGTGCCGGTGCTCAGGCGGTTTTTGTCCGGCGTGGCTGTGCTGCCGATCACGCTGCCATCGAGTTGCGTGTGGTTGCCTACGTCAATCTGGTAGCCGCCCTTACCGCCGAACAGGCCGGTTTGCTCCTGCACACTCTGGTATTTGGAGTCGATCTTGCTTTTACTGATGCTCAGGTTTGCACTGCCGCCGGTGCCGATGATGGCGAAGCTGACGCCGCCACTCACATCCGTCTGCTTGGACTTGTAGTTATCGGTGTCTTGCAGACTTTGCAGCGTAAGGTCGCGCCCCACAGTAGCGGTAATTTTGTCTGCGCTGACCTGCGCGCCCTTCAGGGCGGTGTCTCGGCCGCTGATCAGGCTGACCTGTTTGCCCGCATCCAGGGTTGTTTCCGTCCAGGTGGTGCCAGTGCCCTTCTCGTTACCGGTGCCTTTGTTGGCATTGGCGAAAATGCTCAGGCCGCCGCCTTCGGAACCCACGCCTAGGCTGATACCTACCGCACCACCACTGCTGCTATTTTTGCCATCAAGTTTTTGGTTATTCGCCGCAGCTTCCAGGCGAATATCGCGCTCCGCCGCCAGCCGCATCTCATTACCGGCCTGAAGCTTGCTGCCTTGAACATGGATATCACCTGCGGCCCCAGGCGTACCGTTACCGTCCGCCACGATGGTGAGGTTGTTGCCGGCCGTCAGGCTGCTGCCCTGGCTGAGTGTCTGCTCCTGGGTCTGTTTGGAATCGGATTTCTGCGAACCCAGGGAGATGCTGATCCCCACAAACTGCGAAGCGTTAGCGCCGGTCATGCCGCCATTCTGCTGCGCCGCTTGCCACGCCTGCACCCCCGTCAAACCCGCCTTCACACCTTGCAGCGCCGAGAGGCGGCCGTCGTCCTCGTTCTTGGCTTGCTTGGCGGTCTTATAAGCGGAGTCCACCGCACTGCCCACGGTGCCGGACAACGCCAGGGTCAAACCACTGGTTTTGCTTTTGGAGGTCTGCTCGCTACGGTTGTTGTTCTCGGAAGCCAGGATGCTGACATTTTGCCCAACCAGGCTGATGTCCTTACCGGCAACCACGTCAGAGCCACGAATGGTCAGGTCTTTGCCAGCCTGAATATCCACACTGCCCAGCACACTGCCGATGTTGCTGGCTCGGGTGGTTTCGGTGCTGCTGGTGAAGGTGTTCTGGTTGCTGCTTGAACCCAACGTAACGCCGATGCCGCCGCTGCTCATCAAGCCCGATTTTTTGGTCGAGGACGAATGGCTTTGTTCAAAGGTTTCCGTGGCCCCATCAATCACCACATTGCGCCCGGCAATCAGGCTGGTGGCGTTGGTGGAAACCACGTCGCTGGCGGTAGTGCCGATGTCACGGCCAGCACGCACGACCACGGTATCAGCGCTGATGGAAGAACCCTGCTGACTGATCTGGTTACTGCTGTCGATGCGCGTTTTCTGGCTGCTGGACAGCAACCCTTTGCTGGTTTTGGTTTTGCGGTAATAGCTGTAGTCGCTGTCTTGCGCGGCGTTCAGCGCCAGGTCATTGCCTGCGTACAGGTAGGCTTCCTTGCCGGCACTCGCACGGCTGGCGCTGACCACGAGGTCGTTGCCGGCACTGAGGGAGAGGTTCTCACCGGCAACCAGGGAGGTGCCCACTTGCTGAACGTGGTCCTCCTGACTGGTCACCTTCTTGGAATTAAACGCCGAATGCTGTTCATTCGCCGCTGACGCCAGGTTCACATTGCCCTTGGCTACCAGCGCCAGATCACGCGTGGCATTGAGCTGGCTGCCGATGGCGCTGATATCCCGCGCAGCCACCACCTGGAAGTCTCGCCCGGCCTCGATCACGGTGCCGTACTGGTTTGCGCTGCTGCTGCGCATGTAGGTGCTGACGGCATTGGCGTTGCGTTGTTCGGCGGTGGCCAGGTTCACGTCGCGCCCGGCTTGAACGCCCAGGTCGGCGCCGCTTTTGAAGGCGCCGCCGGTGCTGTTGACGTCGCGCCCAGCTTGCAGGGTGAGGGTGTTGGCGGCTTCGATGCGGGCGGCGTTGTCGACGAAGTCGGTGCGTTCGGTGCGGTAGCCGCTGCTGCTCTGGTGGCTGGTGACGGTGCGTTCGTTGAGTACATCGCCATTTACCGCGCGCACGCTGACGTCGCGCCCGGCGATGATGCCGCCGGCGCGGTTGGTGAGGGTGTTGCCGGCGAGCAGGTCGAGGCGGTTGCCCGCTTGCACAAGGCCGCTGTTGACCATGTTGCGCCCGGCGCTGGCAGCGAGGTTGTTGGTGGCGCGCAGGGTGCCGACGTTGTTGAGGTCGGTGCCGCTGACCAGGTTCAGGTCGCTGCCGGTGATGAGTGCGCCGTTGGGCGCCAGGCGGTTGTTGGCCTGGGCCAGGTAGAGCACGGGCACCAGCACTTGCTGGCCGGCGACGGTGGCGTTTTCCATCCACACGATGTCGTGGGTCAGGGCCGCGACTTGCTCAGCGGTGAGGCTCACGCCTACGGCCAGGTTAAGCGCCTGTTTGGTGCCGATGGCGTTGTCCATCAGGTACTTGAACATCGCTGTGTCGCTGGTCTGGCCATCGATGAAGCGCTGGCCGGTACGGGCGATCACGGCTTGCTGGATCAGGCGCTGTTCATACAGGCCGTCACCCAGGCGCTTTTGTGCCTGGTCCGGGTCGTAGCCCAGTTTGGACAGCATGTAGTCGGAGCTTAAGAACTGGCTGAGGTTGGTCAGCAGCGGGTTGGTTTCGATCAGGTATTTCTGTGGGTTGGAAACGAACTGGCTGTCTGGCAAGCCCTGCACGCGGTTGATCACCACGCCGTCGGCCGAGGTGCTGCTGCCGGGTACGACCGGGCCGGTAACCGGCATGCGGTCGACGCTGCCGCCGCCCAAGGTCCAGCCTTGCGGCCCGGTGCTGGCTGGCGCGCTGGCGCTTTGGCCACTGAGACGGAACAGCCCGCCTTGGCCGGTAGGCAAGGTAAAGCCGGGCAGGCTCAGCGGGTTGATCTGCTGTTGGGCCAGGTCCGGCGGCAGTTGCTGGTTGAGGGTCACGCGGGTGGAGTAACCGGCTGCGCCACTGGCACCGGTGGCGTCGGTGGTGGTTTTGGCGCCCGCACCGATGTAGCTATAGCCCAGGCGTACCACGCTGTTGTCGATACCGGCTTGGGCCTTGACGTCTACCGCGCCGCCCGCCTGAATCACGGCGGCGTAACGTTGGTCATCGCTGGCGATTTTGGTGACTTTGCCGAACTGGGTGCGCTCGATCTCCATCATGCCGATGAAGTTGGCCACGGTGGCTTCAAGGCCGCCGAGGTCATTGGGGTTGTAACCGGCGCTTTTGTACCAATATTTGTTGGTGAGTGCGGCGGCGGCGCCGAACCAGCCTTCAGGGTGCTTGGTGCGCTCTGACGTGAAAAGACGATAGGTCTCGGTCTCGCCGGTTTCGATGCCGGTGTTGACCAGGTTGTTCAGGCGCGCGGTGAAGTTACCGCCGGCCGCGATCGAGCTGCTGCTGTTGAGCAAGTCGCCGCCGGCCAACGTCATGTTGCCGCCGGCGGTGATGCTTGAACCGGCACTGGCAGCGGTCACTTCCAGTTTGTCGCGGGTCACCAACTCCCACACGTAGTTGCGCGGGGTGCCGCCGGCTTTGCAGTCACCGGCGTTAACGTACTTGATGCACGTGCCTTCGGTGGCCGAGGCGGTGTAGACACCCGCGTCGTTGACGTCGAGTACCGCCCGCTCGTTTTTGATCGAGTTGGCGGACAGGCTGAGGTTGCCGTCACTCTGAATCGTCGATGAGCTGTTGAGGATGCTGCTGGCCAGGCCGCCCTTGCCGTCGCGGTCGACGCTGAGGTTGCCCAGGCTGTAGACGTCGGCGTAGCTGTTGTTCAGCGCGTCCACACGCAGGCTCATGTCGCCACCGCTGAAGATCAGGCCGTGGTCATTGAGCAAGGCGCCGGTGGTGGCGACCAGTCGTTGGCCGCTGCCCAGGGTCGCGTAGTTGTTGAGTGTGCCGGCGTTGACCACCAGGTCGGTGGCGGCGGTGAGGCGCCCACGGTTGTTGAGTGTGCCGGCGATGGTAGCGGTGGTGACGCCGCCGCCGGCAATGCTGGCGGTGTCGCTCAAGTTGGCCTGTGCGGCGCTGAGGTTGAGGTTGCCCAGGCTGCTGATGCGCCCGCTGCTGTTGAGCGCGCCGCTCAAGGTCAGGTCGAGCGCGCCGTCGCTGGCGATCAGGCCGTGGGTGGTCCAGTTGGCGCCATTGCCGACAAAGCCTCGGGCACCGAGCAGTTGGCCGGTGGCGGTCTGGTCGAGGTTGTCGACGTTGACCGTGAGTTGCCCGGCCTGGATCACGCTGCTGTTGGTCCAGTTGCCCTGGGTGATGGTCAGGTCGCCACGGGTGACCAGGCTGCCGCCCACGTCGTTGAGGTTGGCCGGGGCAATGCCGAAGTTGCCGGTGCCCACGTGCAGTACGTTGCCGCCCAGGTTCTGGAAGCTGCCGGCGTTGAGGGTCAGGTCGTTGTTGGCGGTTTCCAGCACGCCGTTGCGGTTGTCGAACAGACCGCCGATGGCGAATTCGGTGGTGCCCGCCGTGCCCAGCGCACGCAGGCGCCCGGTCTGGTTATCGAGGCTGGCCGCGCGCACCTTGAGGGTGCTTTCGCTTTCGATGATGCCCAGGCGGTTGTTGAGTGCGCCGCTGAGGTCCAGGTCGATCTGTTGGCCGGCGATCTGGCCGTCGTTGTCGCCGCTGTTATCGAAGTCATGCCCGACCACGCGCATCAGGCCTTTGGCATACAGCCCGCCGTTGCGGTTGTCGAAGTTGCCGGTGGTGACCAGTGCGTTGCCGCCCTGCGCCGCGATGCGCCCGCCATAGTTGTCCATGCTGCCGGCTTGCAGGTTGAGGCTTTGCCCCTGCATCACGCCGCCCTGGCGGTTGTTGTTGAGGTCGTAACCGTTGCGCAGCACGCCGACCACTTGGGTTTGCAGTGCGGCCTTGAGGCTGGCGAGGGTGCCGCCACGGTTGTCGAGGCTGGCCGCGTTGATATTCAGGTCACCGGCCTGGGCGATCAGTTTGCCGCTCTGGTTATCCAGCGTGTCGGCCACGTTGGCGGTCATGCCACCCTGGCTTTGCACGGTGCCTTTGCCATTGTCCAAGCGGCTGGCGGTGAGCAGGAGGTCGGCGTTCTGGCTGTAGATCAAGCCGTCGTTGCCGTTCTGTACCAGGCCGCTGGCGGTGAGGCTCAAGCGGTCGTTGGCGGCCAGGGTGCCACGGTTGCGGTTATCCAGGCCGACAGTCAGCAGGGTCAACAAACCTTGGCTGGCGATCTGGCCGCCCTGGTTGTTGATCTGCGCTGCGCGGCTGATCAGCAGCGGGCCGCCGCTGGCCAGTTTGCCGCTGGTGTTGGTCAGGGTCGCGAGCAGGTCAAGGGTGGTGGCGGTGCCGCCACTGATGCTGCCGGCGCTGTTGTCCAGGTTTTGCGTAGTCAGGCTCAGGGCCGCGCCGCTGTCGATCACGCCGCCCTGGGCGTTGTTCAGCAAGCCGCCGACGGTAAGCGTCTGCCCGGCCGCGCTGGAGAGTACGCCTTTGTTGCTGTTATCCAGTTCGCCGGCATTAACGGTCAGCGCTTTCTGGCTCACCAGTGCCCCGCCTGCGCTGTTGAGCAGGCTGGCGGTCAGCGTGGCATTAAGGTCGCCGTAACGGCTGGACAAGGTGCCGCCGTTGCGGTTGTCCAGGTTCGCGCCGCTGACCGTCAAACCCTGCCAGCCGGACATCAGGCCATTCTGGTTGATCAGGTTTTCGGCATTGAGCACCAGCAGGTTATTGCTGATCAGTTTGCCGTTGCTGTTGTTCAACGTGCGGCCGCTGAGGTTCAGAGTTTGCGCGCTGGAGAGTTCGCCTCCCTGGTTGCTGAGGTCACGCAGGTGGTTGATGGAGAGGTTGCCAGCGGTGGTGATCAGGCCACCCGCGTTGTTCAGGTCGCCGGTGGCGGTGCCGAAGTCCAGGGCAATCGCGCTGCCCAGCAGCGAGCCGTTCTGGTTGTCCAGCGCGGCGCTGTTGAGCGTCAGCGTATTGCTCGCGTTGAGCAGGCCCTGGTCGCGGTTGGTGAGGCGGCCAGCCACGTTGAGCAGCGTGTCGCCACGGCTGGTGAGGGTGCCGCCGCTGTTGTCGAGGTCGGTGGCGTGGGCGTCAACCGAGGCGGCGGCAATCATGCCTTTGACGTTGGCCAGGGCCTGGCCGATGCGCAGGGTCAGCGCGGCGTTGCTCAGCAGTTTGCCGCTGCTGTTGTCGAGGTTGTCGGCGGTGAGTGTGAACGCCTGGCTGCCGGAGATTTCGCCGCCCTGGTTATGCACGTTCTTGAGGTTGTTGAGCATCAACAGCGGCGCGTTGATCAGCCCGCCCTGGTTATTGAACTCGCCACGGTGCAGGTCCAGCGTCAGCGCCTCGGCGCTGGTGATCTGGCCGCCTTGCTGGTTGTTGAGGTCGGCAGTGCCAAGGGACAGGGCCTGGCGCGCACTCAGGGTGCCGTTCTGGCTGTTGTCGACGCTTGCGGCGTTGAGTATCAGGCTGCCATCGGTGACCAGCCGCCCGCCTCGGTTGTCCACCGCGCCGAGTGCGCTGAGGGTCAGCGGCCCGGCGCTGGAGAGCGTGCCGCCGCCGTTGGCCAGCGTGCGCGCGGTGATGCTCAGCAGCCCTTCGCTGCTGATCAAACCCTGGTTGCGGTTAAGCAGTTGGTCGACATTCAAACCTGCACCGGCGCCAGCAATCAGCAGCCCGCCGTCGCTGTTATCCAGTTGCGTAGCGGTCACCACAACGCCCGCACGGCTGGACAGCTCGCCGTTACGATTGTCGATGTTGGCGACATTGACCTGCACACCACCCACGCCTGCGACCAAGCCTTTTTGGCGGTTGTCGAGGCTATTACCGGCCACGCTCACCGTGCCTTGGCTGGTGACCAACCCGGCTTGGTTGTTGAGGCTGCCGACGTTGAGGCTGAGCGCATTGCCCGCCGTGATCAGGCCTGCGACGTTATCGAGGGTCGCGACCGTCAGCGCTGCAGTGTCGAGGCTTGAGAGCTCACCGCCCTGGTTATGCAGCTCACCGACGACGACGGTCAGCGGCCCGTTGCTGGTGACCAACCCACCTTGGGTGTTCTGCAGGCGATCAGCGGTGATGGCCAGGCCGCCGTTGCTGAGAATGCGGCCTTTGTTCTGGTTATCGACTGTGGCAGCGGTAATTTGGGTGTGTTGTTTGGCACCCAGTGTGCCGCCCTGGTTGTTCAACGCTTGGGCATCCACGCTCAACGCGCGGCTGGCAATCACACTGGCGCCGGTGTTGGTGACGGCCTTGCCGCGCAGGCTCACATCGCCTGTGGCGTTGCGAGTGTTGTCGGCGTTGACGCCGGCTTCGATGATGTCGCCATTGGTCAGCGTGCCGCCGCTGGACAGCGCAATGCGGTCACGGGCGGCCAGGCTCTGGCGGTTAGTGAGGTCGCCCTGGGTGTTCACGTTAAGGGCTGTACCGGCATACACCGGCCCTTTGGCGTCCAGGCTTGCGGCGTTGATGTTGACCGCGCCGCTGGCGGCGGTTTGCGCCATGCTCAAATGCCCATTGGCATCGAGCTGGATATCACCACCACTGGCCGCCAGCGTGCCGTCGAGCTTCACGCCCACACCGGCTTCGGTGCCCACCAGTTTGATCGCACCGGCGTACATGCCGCCCAAGGCGCTGGAGTCGATGGCCAGCTCGGGCTTGGCGCTGCCGTCGTCGGCACGGGCGGTGGCTTTCAGGCTTTTGGCGTCGACGTCGTTGCGCCCGGCGACCACGGCCAGTTCACGGGCGTTGATTTGCGCGTTGATCTTGGCCGAGCGGGTAATGATTTCGAAGCGGTCGACGTTGCTGGCGTTCAGGCCTTCGCCGTCGATGGTCACGGCGCCGCCGTCCACTTGGTAGTGGTCCAGGCGACCGACGTTGTCCATCATCGGCTTGCCGGTGGTCAGGGTCACGTTGGGCGTGTTGATAAACCCGCAGCCGCTGCACGTGATGCCGTAAGGGTTGGCGACGATGACTTTGGCCGACTGCCCCGCTACTTCGGTGTAACCGCGCAGCTGGCTCGGGCTGCCGCCGTTGACTTCGTTGAGGATAACGTTGGCCGCGCCGCCCTTGAGGTTGGGGTTGCCGACGATGTAACCGCCCAGCTGGGTGTTCTGCAGCGCGCCAGTGGCGTTGTTGAGGATCACGCCGTTGGGGCCGACGTTGTAGTCCTTGAACTGGTTGTGGGACAAGCCACTGCCATTGGGGGTGGCGATGTTCACCACCGGCACGCCATTGCCGGCCTGGCCGACGCTGGTGGCCGGGTTGCTCACCACAATGCCTTCGGCCTGGGCCAGCAACGGCTGCCAGAACAGCGCGTTGACCAGGATCAGCACCAGGCCGCGCTTGGGCAGGCCGAAGAACGCGTCGCGGCGCTTCAGGGCAGCAGAAGGTTGGCGGGCCAGAAAGGCAAAGTGGCGAACATCCATGGTCAAATTCTCGTTGCAGCGGGGCGTTGAATTACAGGAAGAAATCCATGCGGAAGTAGATCGGCGCTTCACGCTCCGTCACCACTCCAGGTCTTTCTAACGAGTGGGCAAACGTCACGCTGGTGCTGACGTATTTGCCCCGGGCGAACAGTTCCACGGAGTTGCTTGAAACGCGGCCGTGGTTGTCGCCGTTGTAACGGTCGTTGCGGATCACGCCCTGGTCGTAACCGAGGCTGGTGCCGTATTCGGCGAAGGCCGGGCGCAGCCATTCGAGGGTGACCGGGCGCGCCCAGCGCACTTCGTTGCGCCAGTAGCCGCCGCTGTCGCCGGACAGTTGCTGATCCTTGAAACCGCGCACCGACGACGAGCCGCCGAGGCTGATGCGCTGCGGCGAGAACAGCACGTCTTCACTGCGTTGCCCGGTGGCCAGGCTGGTGAAGCTGAACGACTCACCCCACAGGCGAAACGGCTGCAAATAGCTGACGGTGGCGGTGTATTTGCGGTAATCCGGGGTGGGCGTGAGGTTGCCGAACTGGTCGCGGTGCTGGTCGTCGCGCTGGGCGTCAAAGGCGCCGATGCCGTTCTGTACGCCGAGGTCGATGTTGACGAAAGCATTGCCGATGCGCCGGCCGTGGTTGATACCAAACTGCAACTCACTGAGGCGGTTGCTGCTGATTTCGAGCTGGGCGTCGTTGACGTAGTTGTTGGTGCGCAGGTGAGCCACACCCACGTTGACCGAGGTTTTGCTCACGTCATCGCGGTGAATCACGCGCTCTGCGCGCAGTTGGTGGTTCTGGCTGTCGCCCGACTGCTTGAACTTGAAGGTGTCGGTGTAACCCAGCGCGCGGTAATCGCTCTCGCTGTAGGTGTAGGTGAAGTTCCACCAGCCCCACGGCACGTTGTAGTAGAGCAGGGTGTTTTTCGAGGTTTTCTGGTGGTCGCTGATCGCGTCGTGGCCGCCGCGCAATACCAATTGGTCAGCCAGGCCGAGCGGGCTGTCCCACTCCAGGCCCGCGCCCCATTGCTGCTCGCCGGTGCTGCGTTGCCCGTCGTTGTTGCGCGACAGGCTGGCGCGCCAGGGCTTTTGCGGGGTGTTCTTGACCACCACGTCGCTGCCGCCCACTTGCTTGCCGGGCGTCAGCTCCATTTGCGCCTGTTTGGACGGCAACCGGTTGAGCTGGTCCACCAGTTGCTCGACCTCGCGCAGGTTCAGCGCCTCACCGACCTTGCCGGGAAACGCCATGGCCAGTTCACGCTCGGTGACGTTGCTGCCTTCGGCGCTGCGCACCGCTTCGAGTTTGCCTTCGACCACCAACACCTGCAGATGGCCACTGGAGAGGTCTTGTTGCGGCAAGTAGGCGCGGCTAGTGACGCGGCCTTTGGCGATGTAATAGTCGGTGATGACCTTGAGCAACTCATTGAGCTGCGAGACGCCCAGGCATTGGCCTACATAGGGTTTGAGCAGCAGCGTGCGGTCGCCGGCAGGCAGGCTGTCGGCGCCTTTGAGTTCGATGTCTTTGATCGGGAAGCAGCGGGTGTCGGCAGGCGTAGCCGGTGCCTGTGGCTTGGCTTCTTTGCCGGGCAGGTCCTGAAGCTCTTGCAGGCGCCGGCTTTGCTCTTCCAGCAGGCGGTTCTGCCGATCGCGGATCAGGTCTTGATCCCCAGGCGTGGGGGCGGCGGTGGCCGTATTCAGGCTCAGGCAGGCGAGCATGAAAGTGCACAGCAAGTACCGAGTCCGTGGCGATAAAAAAGACATGTTCGATCCATCGAAAATCAAGGGGCGGCAAACTACCATCGAACTAGCGCTGGCCCAAGAAACCGGGACAGTTGCACATTCGTGCTTATTACATCCGCAACACATTGATTGTTAACAATAAAGAGTTATCACAAAGAGATAATGGTGGCCGTTAGAAGTTTTATTCCGACCAGCGGCAACTCTTTTGATATTAATTCGGCAAACAATTTAGCAAATGCCATTATTTAGCCATCAACTACTTGCCGAGTTAGGTTAGTGCAGGGGAATAGCGAAAAGTTCGCGGTGTTTTTGTGAATTGGATCCCATTTATCGGAATTCCAAGCGACGCAGATGGAATGTGGGAGCTGGCTTGCCTGCGATGGCGGCGTGTCAGGTATTGATTGGTTGCTGGCCCACCGCTATCGCAGGCAAGCCAGCTCCCACAGGGATCTTTGGTGTCTTTGGATTTTCTAGACGGCGTCTTTGCCTTTTTCCGCGCCGGGCACCAGGGTCAGGCCGGGGCGCTCCACGTCGCGGGAGACGTGGGACTTCACATCCTCGACACCGCCGTCTTCGTCGTTGTGGATCACCAGCACGCCCGGCTTGCGAAACTGCTCCAGGTGGCCGTCGCCCAAATTGAAACTCTCACTCAGGTTTTTGTCGCTCAGCGCATTGGCTTCGGCGCGGCGCTGGGCGAACTTGCGCCCACGGCGTTGCTGATAGCGCGCCCAACTGATCAGGATCACTGCGTTGAACAAGGCGATCCACAGGTAGATCTGCAAGGTGTTGAGCGCGGCGAAAATCGGCGCCTCAATACGTGGGCCGCCATGGGTTTCCAACATGGCGCCGATACCACGCGCGAGCAGCCAGATCAGCCCGCCCCACGCCAGCAGCGTCAGCAGCACGTCGATGATCCACATCACGGTGTTTTGGCGAGTTCTGACCAGCTTCATGGTCACGCCTCCTCTTCACTGGGTTTGATGCCGCGGTCCGGGCTGACCCAGCGCGCGCGTTTCTGGTGCTGGTTGAACAGCACCTTGGGAAAGCTGACCAGGGTGGTGAGCAGGCTGACCAGCCAGAACACCATCGGGTACCACACGGTCCAGAACAGGGTTTTCCACAGGTCCTTTTCATAGCGCCGGTCGATCAGGATGCTCACCGCGAACTGCAGCAGGCACACCATTGCCAATACCAGCCCGGTAAAGGCCGGTGGCACCAGGGAATCCACGGCAATCGCCTGCGGCAGTACCACGAACTTGCCCACGCCCCAGAAGATCACCGAGAGCAGGAAGGTGAAGGCCCAGCCGGTGGACAGGCAGTACTCGAACAGCAGTGGCCACAGGTAGCGATGGCGCCATTGCCAGATGCCTCGGATGTTCTTGAACAGCACCTCGGCGCCGCCCTGGGCCCAACGCAGGCGCTGTTTCCACAGGCCGCCTACGGTTTCGGGCATGAGGATCCAGCACAGGGCACGAGGCTCGTAGAAGATCGCCCAGTGGTCCAGTTGCAGCTTCCAACTCACGTCGATGTCTTCGGTGATCATGTCGGTGGACCAGTAGTCGATGCGGTCCAGCGCCTTCTTGCGAAACGCCACCACCACACCCGACACCGTGAAGATCCGCCCGAACACGCGCTGGGTGCGCTTGATCAAGCCGATAATCGAGGAGAACTCGCCCACCTGCACCCGGCCGATCAAGGTTGAACGCGTGCGGATGCGTGGGTTGCCGGTCACGGCGCCCAGGCGCGGGTTGTCGAGCATCGGCGCGACCATGTAGGCCGCTGCGTTTTTGTCGAGCAAGGCATCGCCGTCGATGCACACCAGGTACTCACTGCGCGCCGCCACGGCGCCCATGCGCAAGGCCACGGCCTTGCCCTGGTTTTGCGCCAGGTGCAGCACACGCAGGCGTGGGTGTTGCAAGGCCAGGGCGTCGAGCACGGCAGCGGTGTTGTCTTTGGAACCGTCGTTGACGGCGATGACTTCGATATTCGGGTACAGCTGGTTCAGGGCCGCATGAATGGTGTCGGCGGCGTTATCGCCCTCGTTGTAGCAAGGGATGATGATCGAGATCAGCGGGTTGCCGGCCAGGGTCGGCGCCGGCGTGTCTTCCTTCCACGGCCAATGCCGCTCCCAGTGCAGCCAGAAGTACAGCCCGCCGGCGATCCACAGCGCCGACATGAACAGCGGGTAGAAAAACACGAAGTCCATCAGGAACTGCCCGGTGACCAGGAAGATCAGGCCCAGGGGCACACCCAACACCAACGCCAACACGAATAAAGCCAGGATTCTGTCGAACATGATCAAGGGTTCCACTGGTTGGAAAGGGCCGGACGAACTGTCTTCAGGTCCGGCGAATTTTCCAGGAAGTTATCCGGGTAGTAGCCAAAGCTCTTGACCCCCTGGCGTTTGAGCACGCCCATCCATTCGGCCATCTGCGCGCCATTGATATCCGGCGCTTCTTTGGTCCGCCAGTCTTTGGCTTGCAGCTCGAACACGGTTTTTTCCAGCGCGCCGGGGCGCGCCTTGACCGTGGCGACGAGTTTTTCCAGCCAGGCGTTGGAGGTTTTCAGCTCCTGGCCTTCCATCAATGGCATGGCCATGGGCGCAGTCCAGTCGTAGGCCTGGAGGAAGTCGTCGAGGTTCTGCGCGAACCAGGCTTCGCTGGCCGGGTTGAGCATCGGCTCGGCAAAGATATTGCGTGCGGTCGCCACTTGTGGACCACCGATGGCGCGAACCTTGGCGGTCAGCTCGTTGGTGAAGTCGATCAGGTAGCGGCTCTTGAAGCGCGTCCAGCGTTGCATCACTGCAGGGTCTGCACGCAGCGCGGCAATGCTGCCCGGCAGGCCGTTGGCGGCATAAGCCTTGAGCGCAGCGGGGCTGGCGTCTTCGAAGTCGGAAAGCACGGCGTCGTCGTGGTACAGCACACCGTCGATGGCATTGTTGCGCGCCAGGTCTTCATAGATCTCGCCGATGATCTTGCGCACCTGCGGGTCGAACGGCGACAAACGTTTGTATTGGTCCGGGTCGGTGCCGACCTGGCCGGTTTGCGGGTCCCAGCGGGTCACACGCGGCAGCTTGGGGTCGAGGGCGAAACTCAGCACCGGCATCCAGGCATACACAGCCGCGTGGGCACGGGTGTGCAACTGCCAGGAGACGCGGTTGAACAGGTCGGCGCGCACCGGCAAGTGGCGGTTAGGGAAGTACAGCGAGTGCACCAGGCCGTCGCCTTTGGGGTCGGCGAAGGCTTGCAGGAATACAGTGCCCGCGCCCATGTCCACCACACGTTGTACAAGCTGGTCGAGGTTGCGCGCTTGTTGGGCCGGGTCGGGGTCGTAAACGTTGTCGAGGTCCACGTGCAGCACCCGCAGCGGTGCCTGGGTTTGCACGGCCACCATGCTATTGGCGAAATGCTCGCCGTCCGGGTCCGAAGCCACCAGGAAGCGCGGGCTGTTCATCAGGTTGCCGAGGCTGTCGAGGCCGTCTTCCAGGGTCAGCGCCATCTGGTAGCCCTGCTCGCCGACAATCGCCAGCGAGGTGCCTTTGGCGGCGCCGTAAGGCCACACCCACACCCGAGGCGCCTTGCCGGTCACGCTGCGGATCTTGTTAGTGATCGCCGCGACATCAGCCCGCATGCGCGCATCGAATTTGGCTTGGTCTTCATAACGCCCGGTGGCCGGGTCAAAGCGCAGGCTGGTCGCCGCCGGCTCCAGGTTGCCCTGGGGGTTGGCCAAAATCCCTTTGTGGTTGTTGTCGGTGTGTGCGGCGATTTCCACCAGGCCCGACTGCGACACTTCACGAATCTGCTGCCAGGTGAGGAACTCCCCACGTGGGCGCGGCGAGCCGGCGAAGTCCACCGGTTGATTGAGCGGCGTATCGATCCAATACCCCACCGGCGCCAGCAAGGCTGGCCAGTGATAGGCACGCAGAATCGGCATCACGCGGGTGTAGAAGCTGGAATAGCCGTCATCGAAACTGAGCATGATGGCTTTGGGCGGCAACTCGGGGCCGCCGTTGCGTGCCGCCAGGATCTGGTCGACGCTGACCGCCTGGTAGCCGTTCTCGCGCAACCACGCCAGTTGTTCGATCAAACGCTCGGTGCGCACCGCCACCACCGCCTGGTCGGGGTCGCGATCCTCGACATCGTGGTAGGCGATGCCCAGGAAATGGTTTTTCGGCCACGGCGCTTCGTTGGCCAGTATCGGCCGCTCGGCGGGTGGAGTGAAAGGCGCGGGTTGCTGGGCACAGGCACTGGCCAGCATTACACCCAGGACCAACAAGCAACGGCAAAGGACGGTCATGGTCAGGCTCTTTTAGAAACGGTAAGTGAGGTCGACGAGCAAGCGCAGATCGCGTTCGCGATCACCGTCATAAGGTCGGCTGATCAGGCTCAGGTTGGCGCCCACGTCCAGTACATCGTTCCAGCGAAAACGTTGGCCATAGCCGATCAAACCGACGCCACCGGTGGAATAATCCCGTTGGCTGTACGTACCTGCACCGAGCTGGAACTGCTGACTCCACTGAGTCTCGTAGCGGTGATAGAGCACATGATTGACCGTGACCGTGGGCAACACGGTGAAGTCGGATTTGGGGTTGAAGTACACCGTGTCTTCTTTGGTGTTGTGGCTGGTGCCGACTTCCAGGCCCAGGTCTACCTGCACGCCGGGCGCGCTGTAGACGCCCTCGCGGCCAGTCAGTACGGCTTCGAAGCGGTTGTTGCCATCGCTGAAGTGGGACGGGCTCAGGGCCAGTTTCCACTCGCGGCTTTCATTCGCGCGCCAGCGAATAAAGCCACTGCCGCCGTTGGCGGTGACATCGGCATTCAACGCTCGCAGCGGCGTGGTAGTCAGCAGGTAGCCGAGGCTGCCGCCGTACTGCCAGTTGTCGTTGATGTCGCGGGCAATCGACACGGCCGCACCCTGCTTGGAGCCATAGCCGTAGGAGTGGTTGGACACTTCGGCTTCCAGGGTCATGTCGCGGGTGCGACGCTCCACACCGACGCGCTGCCAACGGTGTTGGCCGGTGCCTTCACTGAAATCGGCGGTGGCGTAGCCGGCACCGGCGAACAGGCGCCAGTCTTCATCGATAGGCGGCGTGTAGAGCACGCTTTCGATGCCCCAGTCACGGCTGCCGGCCACTGCGCCGGCGTTGTTGTTATTGCCGCCGCCGTAGCTTTTTCCGGTGTAGGCCTCCACGCGCAGCTCGGCCATGTCGTGTACATCCCGCAGACGGCTCAGGCGCTGCACTTGGCGGCTGTCCGGGTTGCGGGCCAGCACGTCATCGGTGAGCACGTCCATTTGCCGCCATTCCTGCAGGTCCATGGCAGTGTAGGCCTGGCTGACTTCCAGGCCGATATCCCGCGGGGTCTGGGCTTCGGTTTCCTTGAGGATGCCCTCGGCGCGGCGTGGCAGGTCGCGGGCGCGGTACATGTCGGCCTGGGCCAGGCGCAGGCCGACATTGCCGGGGGCTTTGGCCACCAAAGCGTCCAGCCCGGCTTCGCTGCCCGGCAGGTCACCGCCGTAGACGCCGGCCTGGGCCGACAGCTGTTGCGCGTCCATCCAGGCGTCGTTGGGGTTACCAATGGGCAAGCCCTTGAGTTCGACTCGAGGTTTCTGGCTAGTGGCGAGGCTGTTGGCGACTTCGCGCGCGTCGGCGCCTTTGTCGCTTTCCTGCAAGGTGTAGAACAAGGCCGTGGTGTCTTCGACCCGATCATCGGGTTCGGCATCGGCAGCGCTGATCACCTCGCGGTACAACGGCTCGGCTTTTTCCGGCAAGCGCTGGTCGAGGTAAGACGCGGCGACCCAACGCAGGGCATAGGTCGGCAATTGCACGCCTTCGCTCTTGAGGGTTTCGTAGTCGCGGATCACATCGGCGGTGCGTGCCCGCGCCTTGAGAGCACCCAGGCGGTCGATACGCCAGCGCACCACATCATCATGGGCACTTGGGTCCGGGGTCCAGCGCGCGAGCAGTTTGTCGTAGTCATTGAGGGCGCGGTCGGCAACCACGTAGCGTTCTTTTTCGGTGCGGGTGGCGAACTCGGCCATGCGTACGCGCTCGGCGGCGAGGTCACCTTCGAGGCGGCGCTGGGTCACCGCGTCGAGCAGGCCCGGATGTTTGGCCGACAGGCGCAGCGCCGGCTCCGGCAGGCGGGCCTTTTGCAGGGCGACGATGTATTCGCGGACCACTTCAGGCTTGTCACCGGCGCGAGTAAAGGCTTGGTCGAACTCGAACAAGGCGTCGTAGTTCAAGCCTGCGCGGGTCAGCGCATAACCCAGGGCCATGCGGCGGTTGGGGTCATTGGGTTGCGCCGCCACCAGTGCGCGCAAGCGCTGCACGGCCGTCGTGGCCTGGCCGCCGTCGGCCTGGGTCAGCGCCTGGCCCAGCTGCAGGTCGACATTGCCCGGCTCACGCACCAGCGCTTGCTGATAAACCGCCAGAGCCTGCGGCCACTGCTTTTGGTTGCGATAAGTGCGCGCCACCGTGGCCAGCGCCTGGGTGGTGAGGTTACGATTTTTGCCTTGGGCCTCGTAGACCTTCAACACTTCGGCGTCTTGCCCTGCCCAACCGGCAATCACCAGGTGATCGCTGATCTGGCCAGGTGTCTGGCGTTCAGGCGGCAGTTGGCGCAATTGGGTCAGCGCGGGAGTGAAGTTGCCGTTACGCGCCTGGATAATCAGCGCGTCATAGGCTGGGTCGGCGAAGGCAAGGCTGGGCGTCAGCAATTGGCTGCATAAGGCGGCCCCAACGAGCAGGCGCAACCGGCCTGAAGCACTGGTGGGTAGTGTTCGCAGCATATCGTGAGCTTCCTTACACACGGAAAGCTATAACGATAGGTGGTCCTGAGCAAAACGCATCAGGGTGCCGGCGTCTCGTGACCCGGCCTAGCTTTCCTGTAGGAACTATCTCTTAGGAAAGTAGGGAAATGCCCAAATCAGAACAATTGTTCAGAATTATCCAACCGCAGAAAAACCAATGGAGGCCAAGGCTTGCCTGAGCTAAGCAGCCACAACCGGCCTGTATGCCGGTTGTTTGACTGCCGCTTCAGGTAAACCCACGCCTCCAATAATTATTTCTTACCGATGTAAGAAATCTTACTGCGCGCCGCTGACCGCACCCGCTTTGGCCATCACAAAGCCAATGAATTGCTCCACGGTCATCTTCTGGCCATTAAACGTCACTTCGTTGTTGGCGTAGTGCAGCTTGGAAACCACGTCAGTACCCACCAGGGTTGCCAACTGAGTACCAACGGCCATGCCACTGACCATCTCGGCCGCCATCTGTGATTGCTGTTCGATGGCTTTAGGGTCGGTCACACCGCCCACTTCCGCTTGCAGGGCAGCGACGTCGCCGATCATCGGCTTGGACAGGGTCAGGTTGGCATCCAGCAGCGCGATAACCTGCTTGCCCAGCTCAACCGGTGGCAATTCCATCGAGGTGGGCTTGGTCAGGTCTACCACCAGGTTGAATTTGCTTTCACCGTGGGTGGTTTTCAGCGACAGGTTTTCCACTGCCACTTGCGGCTTGGCGGCCAGCACCTGGTTGACGTTGGCCTCGGCCAGGGTCTGCTCGGCTTCGGTCAGTTGCAGCTCAGGCACCGGTTGGCCGGCAGCCGCGGCGGCTTGCACCGGCTGCATCTTGTCCTGGTAGAGCTTGGTCAGCACCAGCATCGAAGGGATGTCGATGTTCTTCATGCTCAGGGCCATGGCGGCCGAACCTACAGGTTTACCCTGGTAGCCGATTTCGTCGATCTTGTAGTCAACGCGGCCTGCCAGGTTGTTGTCCTTGGTTTCGCTGGTGTCTTTTTGCTCGAAACCCTTGAGGGTCAGCACGGCTTTCTGCGGGCCGAAGGTGACTTTTGTGTCGGTCAGCTCAACGGTGTTTTGCCCGGTGTAGAAACCGAAGGTGGATTTTTCCAGGTTGCTGGCCACGGTCAGGCCGGACAGTTCGGCTTCAAGCGGCTGGCCATTGGCGTCGATCACGGCAACCTTGAGGCTGTTCATGTAGCCGCTGGCCTTGACCTTCTGGCCTTCGGCGCTGCTGTCGAAGTCCAGGTTGGCGCCCGAGAAGCTCACCGAAGACTTGTCGTCCTTGATGTCCAGTGGCAGCAATTCGACGTTGCCGTCGACCGAGCGGTTGTAGCCGATATTGGCCACGCCTTTGAGCGGCGACACGTCTTTGCTGGCGGCGAACCATTTTTCGGTGGTGGCGTTCTTTTCCAGCGCATAGTGACTGGTGGCCATGACCGGCAGCCACTTCAGCGTCACCAGGCGCGAGAACGGCAGCGGGCCGTGTTCGATATGGTCGACGAACAGCAGCTCAGGGTTCGGGTTTTCTTCACCGAACACGCTGCCTTGGCCTTTGAGGCGGTAGTGCGCGGTGCTGCTGAACAGGCCACGATCCAGGGACACCAGCTCCAGGTTCACCGTGCCATCGACGCCGGCCATAGAGGTCTTCAGTTCTTTGTTGGCGTTCTGGATGGCAGTTTGCAGCACCGGCTCCAGTTGCTTACCGGTGTACCAGGCGCCGCCTGCACTAATGGCGCCGACGGCGACAACGAAACCCAAGAAAACAACTGCTGGCTTATTCATGAAGTGACCTGATCAAATCCTGTGAGAAGTGGGCTGTCTTCCTTGAACCCCGAAGGGGTTGGCTCAAGCCCGCCGAAAACGGGGGAAGATTAGCACTGGCGGCCGATAACGGCCCAGCTTTTCAGAGAGGTCAGGTCAGCGGTTGGTTCACGAGTATTCCAATTCAACCTCATCGAGTTGGTGATCGAAACTCTTCAAGCGTGCGGTCCAGGTGTACACCAACACCTCAAACTCGCGGTGTATCACTGTGTTGCTGGGGGTATCGGCCTTGGGGTCGCAGAAGTCCAGCTGGTAGCGTTCCCGCGCCATTTGCGTAGCCACGTCGGACAATTCCCGGGCGTTATTGAGCCAATGCCTACCGTCGGCGACCTGTTGGTCGAGCAGCACACATTGTTTTTTCAGGGCCTCGAGGCTTTTTTCCAGCGGCGTGCCGGTGAGCTCGCCCATGACTTCCTGGAAAGTACGCCCGGGCTGCCAGTAGCTGCCCCAGAAATAGCGGTCGAATACGGTTTCGACGCGGCGCAGAGCAACCTTGGTGTCCCAGATCGCCACGCGGGTCTTGCCTTGTTGAAGCAGCTTTTTCTTCACCCGTTGATTTTGATAGGACGCCCAGGCCACCACGCCGATGGACAACGTGCCGATCACCAGACAGGCGCTATCGAGAAACACCATGGCCTTGTCGAGTTGGTGGGCAAGCATGACGCCGTAGAAATAGGCAGCCGATAGCAACACCAGTGCGAAAAGCACGCACCAGAAAGCGGGAGCATAAGGGTTTTTCATTATTGGAATCCCCATGAGCAAACGCGAACTTTGTCAGACGGGCCTCACGGTGGCCCGCCTGTCAAAGCATAGCTTTTCGCTCAGGGTTTGCCGGGTTGTGACGCCTGCGTTCGTCCGCTTTCCCAACCGCCGCCCAAGGCCAGGAACAGATCGATCTGGCTCATGGCAACTTGCGTGTTGGCCGCTGCCAGCTGTGCACGTACATCGGTGTAGGTGCGAGTGGCCTGCAGGTCGGCCAGGAACGAGGCACGGCCGGCCTGGAAGAAGCGGTGCGTCTGCTCCGAGGCTTCCTTGGCGGACGCACCGGCGTCGGCCAGGGCGTCGCGGCGTTGCAGTTGCGCGGTGTATTGCGCAAGGCCGGTCTGGGTTTCGCGGATGGCATTGAGCACCACACCATCAAAGTGCGCCAGGGCGCCCTGGGTCGCGGCTTCGGCTTCGTGGATACGTGCACGCGCGCCGTTGGTCGGTACAGTCCAGCTGATCAGCGGGCCAAAGCCCCAGCGATTGGTCGCTGGTGTGCCGAGGTCGTCAAGAATGCCGACCGTGCCCACCGTGGCGCCGATGCTGATGTCCGGGTACAACGCGCCGGTGGCCACGCCGATACGGGCGGTGGCAGCCGCCAGTTGGCGTTCGGCCTGGCGCACGTCGGGGCGGCGCTTGAGCAGTGCTGCGCCGTCGCCCACGGGCAGCAATTGGGCGATATGCGGCAGCTCGGCGCAGGTGCCGGTGCCTGCGGGCAGTTGGTCCACCGGTTTGGCCAGCAGCATCGACAAGCGGAACAAACCCGCCTGACGCGATGCTTGATAGCGCGGGATCTCGGCGCGCAAGGATTTGTATTGGGTCTGCGAGCGGGTCACCTGGGTTTCGTCACCGCGCCCGGCGTCGCGCAGGCGCTGGGTGAGCTTGGTGCTCTGGCCTTGCAGGTCGAGCGACTCATTGGCAATCGCCAGCTCTTCATTGGCCGCGCACACCTGGGTGTAGGAGCGCACCACATCTGCCACCAGGGTGATGCGCGCAATATCGGCGGCGGCCTGGGCCGCGTCGGTGCTGGCCTGGGCACTCTCGATGCCACGCTGCAAGGTGCCGAACAGGTCAAACTGGTAGGACGTGCTGATGCTGGCGCTGCCGATGTTGGCCACCGGGACCTTCTCCGTCAGCAAAAACGCTTCGCCCGATTCCTGCAGGCGCTGGGCTTCCGCCTTGGCGCCAGCACTCCAACCGCCTGCGGATTCAGCCTCTTGGGTCTGGAAACGCGCGCGTTGCAGGTTAGCGGCAGCCACGCGCAAATCGGTGTTGGAGGCCATGGCCTGGCGCACCAGCTCATCCAGGCGCGGGTCGTTGTACAGCTTCCACCAATCGGCCGGCACCGGCGCCGACACCACGTTGTTGCCCTCGCCCGCGAGCTGCCCTTGCAGGTCGCCACGGTTGATGGCGGACGTTTCCGGCAGCTTGTAATCCGGGCCTACCACTTGGCAGGCCGACAGCAGCAAACCCAGCGCAGCGGTTGCCAGCAGCTGCTTCATGGTTTTTCTCCGTCTTTGACCTTATCGCCGATGATCGACACCGTGGCCGTGCGTCCGGCGATCATACGAAAGTCCGCCGGCACATCATCAAAGGCAATACGCACTGGAATCCGCTGGGCCAGGCGCACCCAGCTGAACGCCGGGTTGACGTTGGGCAGCAGGTTGGAGCCGCTGGTGCGGTCGCGGTCTTCGATACCGGCGACGATGCTCTGCACATGGCCACGCAGACGGGCGTTGTCGCCGATCACGCGGATATCCACGGCCATGCCGACGTGGATACCGTCGAGCTTGGTCTCTTCGAAATAACCGTCGATGTGGAAGGAGTTGCTGTCCACCACCGACAGCACCGGGCGCCCGGCGGTGACGAATTCCTGGTTGCGCGGTGCACGGTCGTTGACGTAACCGTCCACGGGGCTGCGGATCACCGAGCGGTCAAGGTTGAGCTGGGCGGCGTCCACGGCCACTTGCGCCTCGGCCAGGGCCGATTGGGCACGGGCCACGCGGGACTGGCTTTCTTCCAGTTGTTCGCTCGGCACCAGGTTGCCCAAACCACGGTTGCGCTTGTACTCGCGGTTGGCCTGGGCCAGGGTTTCCTGGCGGTCGGCCACGGCGGCCTGGGCTTGGCGCAGGGCCAGCTTGAAGCGGTCCTGGTCGACGGCGAACAGCACCTGGCCCTTGGTCACCAACTGGTTGTCGCGCACGTCGACTTGCTGGATCAGCCCGGACACGTCCGGGGCGATCTGCACGATGTCGGCACGGATATGCCCGTCACGGGTCCAGGGCGCAAACATGTAGTACATGACCATGCGCCACACAACGACGACAGCGAAGGTCACTATCAATAACGTCAGGACGACACGGCCGATGGTCAAAAAAGGTTTTTTCATGTCATGAGGTATCGACTGAGTGAGTCCACGGCGCCCAGTAACAGCGCGTAGAGCCCCACATTGAACAATGCCCGGTGCCAGACCAGGCGATAGAAGTGAATGCGCGTCAACAACCCGTGCACCACCAGAAACAACACATACGTAATGCCCATCAGCACCAGCAGCGTGGGCAGGAACACCCCGCTGATATCCAGATCACCGATCATAAAGGCGCTCCATCAGGCAGCGGCGCTTCCATTTCGGTGCCGCCAATAAATTCCACGCCGGGCAGCAACGACAGGCGCAGGCCGGCCAGTGCGTGCAGCAGATGCAGGCGGGTGTCATCTTCGTCTTGCAGGCCTTGCCCGTTGAGGGCGCGGCGCGTGCGGTCGAGGGTCATCAGCAGACCGCTGGGCGCGGGCAAGCGTTCACCCGCTTTAAGGCAGGCCCTGAAGTAACCGCCCACGCCTTCCACCACTTGGTTGAGCAGCACCCGTGGCACACCGTAGATGCGTGGCGCGTAGGCCAACAGGTCAAGCAGGTTCAGCGCCACGCGCAAATCGCGCAGGGCGCTGCCGGTGTCCTGGCCGATCAGGCCCAGGCGCGGCAGGTGCTGCATCAGGCGGTCGAGCATTTGCACAGCCATGTGGCGGTGTTCGGCCAGGGTTGCAGGCTCGGTGAGCGTTACGATGTCGCGCCAGCTGAAACGCGTCAGGCGCTTGGCCGCCAGTTCGGCGCCGAACGGCCGTGCGACCAGCGTCCACACAAAGGCGAACAGCAAGCCCACTGGCCCGGCCAGGTTGACGTTGGCGAAGTTGAGGAAGTCCGCGTCGTAGGCGCCCTGGATGCTGATAAACGAGGAGGTGTTCACCAGCGTCAGCAGCATGCCCAGGTAAAAACGCGGCTGCACCGTGAGCGTGCCGATGCAGATAAACGGCACCGCAAACGCCAACACCAGCATGGGGAAATCATGCAGGTTGGGCAGCACCAGAAACAGGTAAAGGCTGGCAAACAGCACCGACATGGCGGTCCAGAAAAAGAACCGGTAGATCTGCGGCGCCGGGTCGTCCATGGAGGCAAAAAAGCTGCAGGCCACGGCGGCCAGAATCACTGCGCTGCCGCCGTCGGTCCAGCCCAGGAGAATCCACAGCACCGAGGCGACAATGATCGCGGTAACGGTGGAAAACGCCGAGTAGAACATCAGGCCACGGTCGAGGAACGGCGTGAGCCGGCCCAGGCGCCAATGGCGGTAGACGGCGCGCCAGGTGTCCTGGCTTTCGCACTGGATGGCGGCTTGCAGGCTGCGACAGTCTTGCCACAGGTCGACCCATTCGCCGAGGCGATAGAGGGCGTTGGAGAACAGCAGCGTGTGGCGGTCGTCCAGTGCTTCGCCCTGTGGCTGCGCGGCGTCGATCTTGTCGCGCAACACGCGCCAGCGTTCCAGCGGTGCTTGCTCGGTGGTGCTCTCCAGCCAGGCGTTGGCGTCTTGCAGCAACGGCGTGAACCGGTCGAGAAACTCGGGGGCGCGGTGTTCGATCGCGTAGACCGCATCGTCCAGCGCGTCGATCACCGGCAGCAGGTGAATCATGCGCCCGCGCAGTTCCTTGGTGTTGCGCACCGTCTGTGGCCGAGCGCCTTCGTGGGGCAACTGGCCGATCATCAGTTCCAGGGTGTTGAAGGTGGCGACCATGCCGCCGCGCAAGGTGCTGATTTCTTCGGGCGCAACGTTACGGGTCAGAAAGCGCTGGCTATAGACCTGGGCGTCGGCAAACCACTTGGCCACCGAGCCATCAAACACCGGCATCAGGCGCCGCGGCCAGAACATTGCGCCTACTACGGCGGCCACAGCAATGCCGAGGAAAATCTCTTCGGTACGCGCTTCGGCCACATCCCACACCGCCAGCGGGTTATCCACTACCGGCAAGGCGATCAGCGGCAAGGTGTAGCCGGCCAACATCAGCGCGTAGCTGTTGGCGGTACGCAGGTGCAAAGACAAAAACAACAAGGTGCCGGTCCACAGCGCAATGATCACCACCAGCAGGTACGGCGTCTGAATAAACATCGGCACAAAAAACACCGCCGCCGCCGCGCCCATGAAGGTGCCGATGGCGCGGTACAACGCCTTGGAGCTGGTAGGGCCGACAAACGGGCTGGAGACGATATACACCGTGGCCATCGCCCAATACGGACGCGGCATTTGCATAAGCATGGCGATGTACAGGGCGATCATCGAAGCGGCGAAGGTGCGCACGCCGTAGAACCAGTCGCGGGCCGGCGGCATGCCGGTAAAAAATCCGTTCAAGAGGTCGCCTCAGCCGCCTCGAAGGCCTGCAGTACACGCAACGCCGCTTCAAGGTCGCCGTGGGCGATGTCCGCCAGCACTTCCTGGCGCAGGCGCACCAGTTGCACTTCCACCGCCTGCACCAACTCGCGGCCGCGCTCGGTGAGGCTCAAGGCCTTGGCGCGACGGTCATGGACGTCTTCGGTACGGCACACGTAACCGTCATGGCACAGACGATCAAGCAGGCGCACCAACGACGGGCTTTCCATGCCGGATGCCTGGGCTACTTTCACCTGGTGCACACCGTCGCCCAAGCGGCCGATCATCAACAGCGGCACGGCGCAGGCTTCGGAAATACCATAGCTCACCAGCGTGGTCTGGCAGATTTTGCGCCAGTTACGGGCGCCCACCACCATGCTGCTGCTGAGGTTCATATGGAGCTGTTCGAGGGTTTGGGACACTGGATTGTTCGCATACAGTTAGTTTGCTAACTATCAATATGGTGGATGGATCCAAAGCCGTCAAGTTTTGAAACACTTTTGTGATGGATGGTGGGTTTGTGGGTAAGTAAAGCGCGTTTGAGCGAGAACGTTAGATTTGCGGCAGAACAAAACACTTGTGGGAGCTGGCTTGCCAGCTCCCACATTTAGTTCAGTGTTGTCTTCAGGCTGGCTGTTCGGCCTGAGCATCCAGGCGGCGCTGGATTTTGATCGTTCCCACGCTCTGCGTGGGAATGCAGCCCAGGACGCTCCGCGTCCGCTATTGAAGGGGTGACGCAGAGCGTCACAGGAGGCATTCCCACGCGGAGCGTGGGAACGATCGGCCCTTACACCCCGCGCCCTTCCCGCAGTAACAGATTCAGCTCATCCACCACTTCAGCCCAATCCGCATCGTCGAGAATTTCTTCGCGTAAAAACGCCTTCTGGCCGGGCGTCCAAAAGAACGCATCCGCGAGGTGTAACTCGGGCTTCAGCGGCGAATGCACCGCCACAAACCTCTCGATACTTACCGGGTCATGCGGCAGGCCGAGCTGTTTGAACAGTGACGGCAAGCTATGCACAGGCGATTCCATGGCAGGCTCCTTGGAAGGTGGTTTTCCTGAGTCTAGCCCACGCGCCCGCCAGGCTGACGGCGAGGGGAACTCGCCGTCAGTGCCGCTCGCTTACTTGACGACCGCGCGTGGCACCGGCGTGGTGATGTTGCCGGCAGCCCACGCCGACTCGCGGCTGGCCAGGGCGGTGGCGATGGCTTGTACGCGGTCCGAATCCAGTTGTTCGGGCAGTGGGTCGAGCCCGGCGCTGGCGAAGATCTGGCCGTAGGCGTTGCGCAGGTCGGCATAGGCCAGGTCGCGGCGCAGGTCGGCTTGCAGGGTGTTGAGTTCGCCCTGGATCAGGTCGAGTTCGCCCAGGCCGGCAGCTTCGTGGCGATTACGCAGTTGGGTGAGGATTTGCCCGTCGATGTTGGCCAACTGGTCGTTGGTCTTGAACTGGCGCACGGCGTCCTGGTAGTTGGCGTTGGCTACGTAGATTTGCGCCAATACGGCGATGGACATCGCCTGGCGCCGGGCGGTGGCGACTTCTTCACCGGCCTTGGCGACGTCGATGGCGGCGGGTGCGGAGATCACGTTGAACAGGTTCCAGGTGATCTTGGCGCCGTAATCGGCCCAGCGGTTGTCAGTGAGGAACGAGTTGCTGTCGTAATGCCCACCGGCCGAGAACTCCAGGCCAGGCAGCAGGCGCAGCATGGCTTTGCGGGTTTCGGCGGCGCTGATGCGGGTTTGGTAGTCCTGCTCGCGCAGTTCGGGGCGGTTGGCCAGGGCTTCCTGCTCCAGGCTTGCCAGGTTGACCTTCAGCTCAGGCACGCTGTAGTTATCCGGCGTCGCCAGCTTGAGGTCGGTGCCCATGGGCAGGTTGATCAAGGTGGCCAGTTCAGTCTTGGCCAGGGAAAGAGCGCGGCGCTGTTCCTGCAATTGGCGCGTGGCTTCGATCAGCGAGCGCTGGTAACCGAGGGCCTGCACCGGGTCGCCAATGCGCTGTTCGCTCATGCTCTGGCTGTTGCTCTGGGCTTGGTCGACGCGGGCCATCAAGCTGTCGATCTGGCCCAGCAACCGCTCGGCCGCCACGGCGCGCCAATACGCAGAGCGCACGTCCTGGACAATGGTGTTGATCACCTTGCGCCGGCGCTCCTGGATGATCAGGCGCTGGTCGCCTTGCTGCTTGGCGCTGATGTAGCTGACGCCGAAGTCGAGCACGTTCCACACCATGGTCAAATCGGCTACGCGACGGTCGCGGTCCTGGGAGGTCGAAGGTTCCAGGGACTGCGTGCCGGTGAGCACGCTCTGGCTGCTGGAGGCGTTGGTGTTGTTGCGCCCGGCATAGCCTGCCGACAACGCCATGCGCGGCAACATGTCAAAACTTGAGAGGTCCGATTGGCGTTTGGCCAGGGCCTCTTCCATCACTTTCAAACGGCCTTCGAGGTTGTATTTCACTGCACGGGCCATGGCCTGGTGCAGCGTCAACGGGCCACTCAACGGCTCCTGGTCCTTGTACATGCCTTGCAGATCGCTGCGGGCTCGCTGCTCGCTGACACTGCGTTCAATCGGCTCACTGGTGACCGCGCAACCGCTGATCGCCAGCGCCAGCAAGCTGGCGCCGAACAACTTATGACCTGTTTTCATCCGTGGACTGCCCCTGTTCCTGCGCCTTGATTTAGTGTGTTCAAGCCTGCATTTCGCTGATGCCGACTTGTTGCAGTGCGTGCGCCAGGTCAATCACCTGGCGTTGTTCGGTGTCTTTGATCTGCTGCAATTGCTGGCCGAGGGTTGGCGCGCCAAAGACGCCGCGCAGCCCATGGGCCGGATCGCCCTGGCCTTTGATCGATTGGCTGTCGAACGCCTTGAGTGAGCTGTCGTCACCGCCAGTTTCACGGTTGAACAGGCTCGACAAGGTGCTGGACCCGAACACCCCGCCATCGCCGCCGCCAAAGCCTAAAAAGCCTTTGCCGGAACCGTCGCCGACGTTATCGCTGCTGGTGAACACCTGCGCAATAAAACTCGGGCTGGTGGCGCCGCTGTTGATGAATATATCGCCCAGCGGGCGCATGCCGTCGCCCAGTACGCGCTGCTCAAACAGCGGCGCGAACGTCAGCGGTGAGCCGAGGTTGCCGGTGGGCGGGGTGAAGATGCCCGGTTGCAGCGGCAGGTACGTCGTGTTGAGCACCGGCCTTGTAACGCCGCCGGTCAAGGTCAGCGGATCGGCCGTGACCGTAACGCTGTTGATGGCATAGGCATTGGACTGGCTGATGCCCTCACCGGCGTTGCCAGCCAGGTCACGGATCGTGCTGTTGTCGACACTGATGACATTGCTGCTGTCATTGACGTTGTTGTTTGGTGTCAGGGTCGCGGTCCAGTAGTAGCCGCCCTCGCCACTTTGCAGGTTGGACAGGCTACCGTTCTGCACCTTCAGGCTGGACAGGTCGAAGCCGCGCACGGGTTCGCTGAACCAGATGAACACCTGCGTGCCCTGCCCGGCCTTGAGCTGGGTATCCGACACTTCGATGTACACCTGCGGGCCTTGGGTATCGACGGCAAAATAGCTCGAGTAGGCATACGTGTTGGCTGACGAGTTGCCTGCCGCATCCGTTACCCCTTTGCCATCCAGTACCACCGTGTCATACCAGTTCTGCAGATGATCTTTGGGCGTCAGCGTGGCGGTCCAGGTGATGCCGCCATCGACACTTTTCAGGTTGCTCAACACGCCGCTGGCGACACTCAGGTTATCCAGCTTGAGGCCCGACACTGCCTCATTGAATGTGATCGTGACGTTGGCCGTTTCGCCGCTGGCGAGTTCGGCCTTGTCGACCACAATCGTGGCGGTGGCCGGGCGGGTATCGATCGCGTAGCTGTTCGACGTACTGGTCCCCAGGCCCGCGTTGCCGCTGAGGTCATGCACCTGGGTATTGTCCAGGCTCACCACGTTGCTGGTGTCTTCGATATAGCGCTGCGGCGTGAGCGTAGCGGTCCAGGTGATGCCGCCGTCCACGCTTTTCAGGCCGCTGAGCCAGGCGTTCTGCGCCTGTGGGCTGTTGTAGAACTCAACGGCTTCACTGAAGGTAATGGTCACTGTGGCCTTCTCGCTGCCGCCCAGGCTGGTCTTGTCGACCACGATGGTGGAGGTCGGGCGTTGGGTATCGACCGTGTAGTTGCGCGAAGTGGTGATACCTGCGCCGGTGCTGCCGCCGTAGTAGGTCACGCCGGCGTTGTCGAGCCGCACCACGTTCTGGGCACTGGTGGTATTGGCAAATGGCGTCAGCGTGGCCTGCCAGCTGATACCGCCGTCATTGGTGCGCAGGTTGGAGAGCACGCCGTTGTCGGCGCTAAGGTCGCTCAGGTCAAAGTTGCTGACCGCCTTGTTGAAGTAGATAGACACCGTGCTCGTTCCACCGACCGCCAAACGCTCGGAGCTCAGGTAAACATTGGAACTGAGCGGTGTGTGGTCGACCGTGTAAGCGATCATTGAGCTGGTATCGAACGAGTAGTTGGTATTGCCGGCCAAGTCTTTGACGTAAGCCAGGGACAAACCAATCAGGTAGCTTCCCGAGGAACCCGCGCCCGGCGTCGGCGTCAATGTAGCCTGCCAGGTCACGCCACCGTCGAGGCTGTAGAACGGACTCAATGTGGCCGCTTGCAGGTTGACGATTGCGCGGTTGTCGAAGCCGGTGACCGGCTCGGAGAAGGTTACGGTGACGGTGGCGGTCTCGCCCGGTTCCAGCAACTTATCGGACAGCGTCCAGGTATACGTGGGTATAACTGTATCGACTGCAAAAACCGGCGACACCGCGTTCACAACCCCTCTATTGCCAGCGGCGTTTTGAACGCTGCTGGTGTCCAGGGTGACCACATTATTGGGGGCTGTCACGTTTGCATTCGGCGTGAATACCGCGGTGTAAAGCGAGTCGCTGTAACGGATAAATTGGCTGAAGGTGCCATTGGGGGCCTGCAGGCTGCTCAGGTTGAACCCGTACACCGCCTCGGAGAATCGCACCGTTACAATCTGTATTTCGCCCTTACCGATGACCGTGTCGTAGAGCTCGAGCGTCGCCGTAGGATGTGAAGTCTGGATGTTGAACACATTGGAGTTGGTCCAACCCGAACCGTCGTTGCCGGCAAGGTCCTTCACGCCGTAGTTATTCAGGGCAATTACATTGCTGTTGGCCTGGATGCCATCGATGGGTGTAAATACCCCAGTCCAGGTGCGCCCGCCATCGCTGGACGTTATTGTGCTGAGGCTACCGTTGCCCACCATCAGGTCACTGTTGTTGAACCCCGTCACTGGCTCCGAGAAAGTTACGGTAACGAGGCTGGTGCCACCGGCGGTCAAGAGCGGGTTGCCAATCACGATGGTGGCGGTTGGCGGCTGGGTGTCGATGCTGTAGCTGTTGGAGTCGGTGGTGCCCGTGCCCGCGTTGCCCGCCAGATCGTTGACGCCGTTGTTGTTCAGCGTGATCAGGTTGCGGGTGGCGGTGACACCGGCAGCCGGCGTGAACATTGCGGTCCAGGTGATGCCGCCGTCGCTGCTGCTCACCGCGCTCAAGGTGCCGTTGGCGAGGGTCAAGTCGGCATTGGTAAAGCCTGTGACCGCCTCGGAGAACGTCACCGTCACCTGAGTCGACTGGCCGACGGCAAGCGTCGGTTGTGCGACCACGATAGAGGCGGTTGGGCGCTGGGAATCAATCGCGTAGTTGTTGGAGTCGGTGGTGCCAGCACCGGCATTACCCGAAGCGTTTTGTACGCCACTGTTATCCAGCGTGATCAGGTTAGTGGTGTCGGAGATATTGCTGGTCGGGGTGAAGCTTGCCGTCCATGTGATACCGCCATCGCTGCTGCTGACCGCGCTCAAGGTGCCGTTCGCAATGGTCAGGTCGGCGTTGTTGAAGCCGGTGACCGCTTCGCTGAAGGTGATGGTCACCAGGGATGTCTCGCCGGCTTTGAGAACGTTATTGGCAACCACGATGCTGGCGGTCGGCAATACCGTATCGATGGTGTAGTTGCCGGAGCTGGTCGTACCGGTGCCTGCGTTACCCGCAATATCGCTGACGCCGCTGTTGTTCAGGGTGATCAGGTTGGTTGTGTCCCGAACGCCGACCGTCGGCGTGAAGGTCGCGGTCCAGATGATGCCGCCATCGCTGCTGCTGACTGCACTCAAAGCTCCGTTGGCGACGCTCAGGTCGCTGTTGTCGAAACCCGTCACCGCTTCGGAGAAGGTCACCGTGACCAGGCTGGTTTCACCGGCACTCAAGGTCGGGTCGGCTATCACGATGGTCGCGGTGGGCCGCTGGCTGTCGATTACATAGTTGTTGGAGTCGGTGGTGCCGCTGCCGGTGTTGCCGGCCAGGTCTTGCACGCCGGTATTGTCCAGGCGCACGACGTTGCTGGTATCGGTGATGCCGGCGGTCGGCGTGAGGGTCGCGGTCCAGGTCACGCCGCCATCGCTGCTGCTGACTGCGCTCAAGGTGCCGTTGGCGACCGTCAGGTCGGCATTGGTGAAACCGGTCACGGCTTCGCTGAAAGTAATGGTCACCAGCGACGTCTGGCCGACGCCGAGGGCCGCATCCGCGACCACGAGGGTGGCGGTCGGGCGTGCCGTATCAATGGCGTAGTTGTTGGAGTCAGTGGTGCCAGCGCCCGCATTGCCCGAGGCGTTTTGTACGCCGCTGTTATCCAGCGTGATCAGGTTGGTGGTGCCGGTGATATTGCTGGTCGGCGTGAAAATCGCCGTCCAGGTGATACCACCGTCGCTGCTGCTGACCGCGCTCAAGGTGCCGTTGGCAACGGTCAGGTCGGCGTTGGTGAAACCGCTCACCGCTTCGCTGAAGGTGATGGTCACCGGTGACGTCTCGCCCGCTTTGAGGGTGGCGTCGGAGACGATGATGACGGCGGTCGGCAAGAGGGTATCGATGGTGTAGTTGCCGGAGTTGGTCATGCCGGTGCCGGCGTTTCCCGCAATGTCGCTGACGCCGCTGTTGTTCAAGGTGATCAGGTTGGTGGTATCCCGCACGCCAACCGTCGGTGTGAAAGTCGCGGCCCAAGTGATGCCGCCATTGCTGCTGCTCACCGCACTCAAGGTGCCGTTGGCAACGCTTAAGTCGCTGTTGTCGAAACCCGTCACCGCTTCAGAGAAGGTCACCGTGACCAGGCTGGTTTCACCGGCACTCAAGGTCGGTTCGGCAACCACGATGGTCGCGGTCGGGCGCTGGGTATCGATGGCGTAATTGTTGGAGTCGGTAGTGCCGCTGCCGGCGTTGCCCGCCAGGTCAGAGATACCGGTATTGTCCAAGGTGATGAGGTTGGTACTGTCGGTGATGTTGCTGTTTGGCGTAAAGGTCGCAGTCCAGGTGACGCCGCCGTCGGCGCTGCTCACAACCGTCAAGGTGCCGTTGGCGATGATCAGGTCGGCGTTGGTGAAGCCGGTGATCGCTTCGCTGAAAGTGATGGTCACCTGCGAGGTAGCGCCGATTTTCAGCACATTGTCGGCCAGCACAATCGTTGCCGTCGGCCGTTGCGTGTCGATCGCGTAGTTGTTGGAGTTAGTGCTGCCCGTGCCGATGTTGCTGGCCCCGTCGCTGACGCCGGTGTTATCCAGGGTGATCAGGTTGGTGGTATCGGTAATGTTGCTGGTTGGCGTAAAGGTCGCGGTCCAGGTGATGCCACCGTTGCTGCTGCTCACGGCGGTCAAGGTGCCGTTGGCGATGGTCAGGTCGGTATTGGTGAAACCTGTGACCGCTTCGGAGAAGGTAATGGTCACCAGCGAGGTTTCGCCGAGCTTCAATGCGTTGTCAGCGACCACAATGGTTGCGGTAGGCCGCTGCGTGTCGATGACGTAGTTGTTGGAGTCGGTGGTGCCGGTGCCGGTGTTACCGGCCGCGTCGCTGACGCCGTTGTTGGCCAGGGTGATCACGTTGGTGGTGTCGGTGATGCCGGCGGTGGCCGCAAGTGTGCCGGTCCAGGTTACGCCGCCATCGCTGCTGGCAAGCCCGCTGACGGTGCCGTTGGCAACAGTAAAATCAGCCGAGGTAAGGCCGGTGACGGCCTCGCTGAAGGTGACGGTCACCAGGGATGTACCGCCGATGTTCAGCGCGGTAGTGGCCACCACGATACTGGCGGTCGGCCGCAACGTGTCGATGCCATAAGTATTGGAGGTGGTAGTGCCGGTGCCCGCGTTGGTTGCAACGTCGGTATAGAGAGCGTTGTCCAGCGTCACCACGTTGCCACTGCTGGTGTTGCCGGCGTTCGGCGTCAGGGTAGCGGTCCAGTGAATATTGTCGCTGGTGGCCAGGTTGCTCAATGTACCGTTGGTGGCCGTCATGTCGGCCAGGCTGAAACCGGATACAGCTTCGCTGAAAGTAATATTGACCGTTGAGTTGACCGTGGTGCTCAGGGTAGGCGCGACCACTGCGACAGTCGCGGTCGGCCGTGTGGTGTCGACGGTGTAGTTGTTGGACGAGGTGGTGCCAGTGCCCGCCATGCCTGTCGCCACACTGTTGATACCGGTGTTGTCGAGAACGATGTGGTTGGTGGCGCTGGTGACGCTGGCATTAGGTGTAAAAGTTGCCGTGTAGGTGATACCGCCGTCGCTGGTGTTGACCAGGCCCAGAGTACCGTTGGCAACTGTCAGGTCGGCGTTGGTAAAGCCCGTCACCGCCTGGCTGAAGGTAATGGTCACCAGTGAGGTGCTGCCGATGTGCTGGGCGGCGTTGCTGACCACGATGGTGGCGGTCGGTGCCGGGTCGTAAGCAGTGTTCGCGGTCCCGCCAATATCGTTGTACAGGCCGTTGACTGCTGTCGGTTTATTGCCGGCCACGGCGGCGGTGGACGAGCCACCGTTGCCACTGGCGCCGCTGTTGGCCGCGCCACCTAAGGCTGCGAAGTTGCTCGCCGTGATCAATACATTGCCTTTGTTCCAGATGGCACCGACACCCAGGCCACCGTCACCGCCGTTCAGCGCCGTGCCGCTGCCACTCGCCGAGCCGCCGCCACCACCGCCGCCGGCGCCGATGTTGCCGGTAATCGAACTGGTGCCGACGATGGTCAAGGTGGCGCCGCTGGCGTTGTAGATACCGCCGGCCGCTGCGCCGCCCCTGCCACCGGCACCATTCCAGCCGGAGCCACCACCACCACCGCCGATCGACAAGCCGCCAGAGGCCGCCGTGCCGCCTACGGAACCGTTGGTGTAACCGTAGATGCCAGTAGAGCCGGCACCGCCGGTGCTCGAGCCGCCGTTGCCGCCCATGGTGCGATAGCCACCGCCCGCGCCACCCTGGTTGGCGGTGCCTGCCGTGCCGGCGTAGACACCGGTTCCGCTGCCGGTAATACCACCGTGCCCGCCGTTGCCGCCGCCTACAGCACCACCACCGCCACCGGCACCGCCGACGTCGCCACCGGCCACGCCACCACCGCCGCCGCCACCCGAGGCGGCATTCGCGGTCACGCTGACGTTATTTAAGGTCAGGTTGCCGAAGTTACTGATCCCCGCGCCCAGCAAATTGCTTGCAGTAGTCCCGCTACCGCCATTGCCGCCGTTACCCGCCATCAGTCCCTTGGTAATGACCAGGCCGTCCAGGGTCGCAGTAACCCCCGAATTGACCGTGAACACCTGGGTCTTGTACTGCCCGCTGATGGTCACATCGGGCGTGCCGTTATGGTCCAGATCGCCTTCGATGGTGAGGTTCTTGGAAATCACCAACTGCGTGTTGAGGTTGACCGTCATGCCTGCGGTGCTGAACGTGACAGTATCGCCCGCCACTGCACTGCTCAGGGCCGCGCGCAGCGAGCCGACGCCACTGTCGGCGCCGTTGGTCACGGTGATCGTCGCCAGGCTGTACTGATAACCCGACATCCCCTGGTACGACAGCGCCGTGTGGCTCTCGATCGAGCCGGTGGCAACCTCCAGTGTCCAGTCGCCGCCCGTGCCAGTGCGGTTGCTGGAGGCGGCAATATCGCGCCCGGTCAGGCTGGCCAACGAGTCGACAAAGCTGATGCCTTTGTCGCCCTCGGCGGTGTTGCAGGCATAAATCAGGATATCGCCGCCGGCGTTCATGTCCTGGCCGATCTGCGCCAGTACCGCGCTGCGGGCCGTGACGTTATCGGCCGACAGGTAGGTGCTGCCCAACCACAAATCGCCCGAATTACCGTGGGCGATGATCTGCACCGAACTCACGCCTTGGTGGCTGCCCAGGTAGTCGGCGATCTGTTGCAGGCCGTCTTTGCTGGCGTCCAGTTGCACCACCTGGGTGCCGGGAGCGACGCCTTTGAGCAAGTCGGCGGAGTCTTTGACGCGCGCATCGACAAACACCACGGTCTGCCCTGGCACGGCCACGGGCGCCGGCGTAGCGGGCGCTTCGGATTGTGCATGGGTGTCTTTGCTGGCGGTGGCATGCTCGGCCGTCGGCGCCTTGGCCGCCGCGTCGGCGGTGGCATGGCTGTCGGCCTGGGCCGCATCGGCCACGGTGGCGGCGACCGCGCCGTCAAACAGCATGCGCGGTTCGAGGAACATGATCATGGGTGTCGCCAGGGTTTTAGCGCCTGGTGTTGTGTTACGTGCCTTTCCTTTGCTCCACCACATGCTGCTCACCCGTGAGTCGAAAGCGGTTACCCGTAGAAAAAACGCGATCAGTTGATCGCGGCGTCGGCTTTGGTGCGAATGACATTGGCGGCGCTCAAAGAGCCGTCGCGCCAGAATTCCATGTGTGCGTACTGCTCGAAGAGATCAGGCGGCAGGATGGTGCGGCGCGGCTGCAGCGCGACCTTGGGTTTGACCCGATGCAAGCCGCTCATGCCCAAGGCCTCGTCGAAGTCCGGCGCATCGTAACTGAGGTTGTCGAAGTCGTGCTCGAACCACGGTTCGCCGATAAATTCGTAGACCAGCCGCATCACCCGTTCAGGCGCCTGGGACAGCAGTTCGTAGTCGACGACCAGCATAGCGTCGGCGTTTTCGCCGTAGTACGCCTCTTTGAGCGCCGACCAGGCATAGCCCACCAGGCGGTTGCGCTGGCCCAGGGTCTCAACACGGCTGTAGACGGTGTTGCGTTCAACGTCGTCGTTGAACAGCCGGGTGTTCTCAAAGGGGTTGGCGCGGTACAGGCGCTCCAGGCTGTCCATGACCCAGGCGACGTTGCGCACGCAGGCAATCACTTTGGCTTGAGGAAACAGGTCATGCAGCGCGGGCATGCGCGCGCACCACTGGCGGTTGGTGTCGAAGACTACCGGGGTAGAGGCCTTGTCGGCGTAGTAGGAATCGAACAACCCGCGCAGCAAACGGCGCCGGGTATTGGGGTCGATTACTGAACCAAACTCACTGCCGGCGCTGCATTGCCCCAGCACACCGTTGAACAAGGTGCCTACAGGGCTGCTCATACCGGCGTGAAAACGCGGGTTCTGCAGCAGGATGGCAGAGAGCAGGGTTGAGCCGGAACGCGGCAACCCGGAGATAAAGTGATACTGCAATCCCATCACCACTTAGGCGGATAAAGTCCATTTATGCGCGAAGCGTAGCTGAGGATTGCAGTGCCGACTAGTGGTCATTTGCCACTATTTGGATATTCCGTTAATGCCAATTGGATATTAACGGCAGCCCTCTGGTTGCGAGGGCTCTGGACCAGCGCATACCACGAACAGCCGCGCCCGAGCGCCACCGCCGTCCTGACGCAAAAGCTCGCGCCAGCCTTCGGGAAGCGGTGCAAAATCATCCGGTGGCTCGGTGCTGCTGATCAACCACACACGGTGCGTATCGGCGGGTATGGCCGATAGACGGTCGAGGTAAATACGCCCACCGTCCTGGTCCACCAACGTACCAAAACCATAAGCATTCGGCCGGGTTGAAGTGCCGTCGGGTTTGGGCGGCGTATAGAGCTGCAATTGGGCGTCGGTCTGGTCGTAATACACGTAGCTGAGGTACCACAACATGTCGCTGAGCACGATGCGATCGTCTTCCTGGTAATTGCGGTTGACGAACTCCACCGGCACGTTGAATTGATCATGCACATCCACCGTGGCGTTGTTCTTGAGCCCCAGCAACTCAACCCCAATAAACAACACGAACAACGCCGCGCCTAGCCACGCCAGGCGCGGCGGCAGGCGGTCGATGGCCAGCGCCACCAGAATCGGCAGGCCCAGCGCGTAGACCGTGAGGTAGCGTTCGATAAACACCGATGAGATAAACGAAACGCCGTACACCAGCAGCAGCGGCAGCAAAAAGAACAAGGCCAGCAGGCACGCCGGGCGATAACGCTCGCGGTCGCGCCAGGTGGTGAAGCCCACCACGGCGATCAAGAGCAAAGGGAACAGCCAGAACAGCGGCTGCCAGAAACCGATGCCTTCATCCTGGAGTACGAACTGCCAGATCATCGAGGGCACGGACATCAGTGAAACCGGGTCTTCCCAGCCGATATCCCCCCCGGTCTTGAGTTGTTCGACGTGCTGCACCAGACCCAGCAGGTTCGGTAGCCAAGGCAGGTACAACGCCACAATCAACGCATTGGCGCCCCACCACGACGGGCGAAGGACCAGCCGCTGGCCACGCGTTTGAGAAGGCCACAGCACTGCCAGCCATACCCAATGCACCAACACACACAGGGCAGTGAAGTAATGAGTGTAGAAACCGGCCGCCATCAACAGCACATAGGCCGCCAGGTAACGCGTGCGCTCAGGCTGGCGCACCCAGTACACCAACGCCAGCGTGGCGCCCAAAAGCCACACGGCGAGCAACGAGTACATGCGCACTTCCTGGCTGTAGCGCACCGCCGTTGGGAATAGCGCCAGCAACACGCCCGCCAGCACCGCCGCGCGACGGGTGGACAGTTGCCGCGTGAGTGAGATACCCAGGCCCACCGCTAACACACCGGGCAGGGCGCTCATGCCGCGAATCGACCAGATGCCATCGCCAAACAACCCGATCCAGCCGCGCAGCATAAAGAAGTACAACGGCGGGTGCACGTCGTGGGCCGCGTGAAACCACAGGTCGTCCATGGCGTATTCGCTGAGCAACAAGCTCGAGCCTTCATCGCCCCAGATTGCCGAAGCCGTCAAGCCATAGAAACGCGCGGCCATAGCCAGCGCCAGGATTGGCACCCACCATAACCGGCTCAACCAACCGGCGCCTTCCCAGGCGGCCCAGAGGCGATTGGCTGTGGGAAATGCGCCCACTTTGTCGTCTTGCTCTACCACAGACCGTCGCACCTCAATTCCCCTAAGACCGCCCGTTACCGAGGCGAAACCTGCACATATGCAAACAAGCGCCACTCTAGGACAAAAGCCCCGGTTTCGCTCGCTGTTTTGCAACCGTCGGGCGGCGCGCAAAACCTGCGACTACGCTGTGCGATGACACCAGATCGATTGGCGTCACACACCGTAAAGCCACTACAAGGATGAACGATCCATGGAAGTATTCATCGGCACTATCCAACCCTTTGCGTTTGACTTCGCGCCCAGAGACTGGGCCTTGTGCGCCGGCCAAACCCTGCCCCTCAACCAATACCAGGCACTGTTCTCGTTGCTCGGCACGATTTACGGCGGCAATGGCGTGCAAAACTTCATGCTGCCGAACCTGCAAGGCCGCATGCCGATTGGTCAAGGCAACGGCGCGGGCCTGACGCCGCGCGTCATCGGCGAGTTCTCCGGTACCGAATCCGTGACCGCCACCCTGATTAACCTCCCGGCCCACACCCACGCCACCACACCGTTCAATGCCACCACTTCAGTACAACTGGCCATTACCGCCAGCAACCCAGTGACGACGCCCAGCGCCACCAACGCCTTTATCGGCGCTTCCGGCGGTGGGCCGGGCAGTGCTTCGATCTATTCAGACCAGCAAGGCGCCACCCCGGTCGCACTGCAGGGCGTAAGCACCGCCGTGACAGGCGGCGCGATCAGCCCCGCCGGCCAAGGCCAGCCCATGGCAACCATGAACCCCTACCTGGCGATCAACTTCAGCATTGCCTTAAACGGGATCTTTCCGTCTCGCGGTTAACCTTTGGCCGGGGCTCCTGCGTCCCGGCACTTCTGACGCGGAGCCTGTTATGTTGAACCTGGTCACTCCGGAACATTTCCGGCCATTGCTCAATCGCACCAGTGTGCTGTACTTGCCGGATGGTTCGGCGCTGCCGATTCAGGTCCAAAGCCTGACCGATGCGCCCAAAGCCAGCCTGCCGGGCAGCCCGCGCGGAGCCTTCAGGGTGTTGCTCGAAAGCCTTGCGCCTACCACGTTTGTCGACGGTTTATGCCGCTTGCCACTGGAGGGCACCTGCCTGGAGCAGGTGTTTGTGTCCCGCGAACCAGCCATGGGCCGCGACGGCCAGCGTGGTTACTTCTGCATCGTGTTCAACTGAGACGGATACCACACCAACCGCTGCGCGGCGGGCGTGGCTTCCTCCACCCGAAACCCCAGCGCCAGGTAATGCTGGCGCGCATGGGGGTTGCTCGCCCAGACCACCGTCGTCACCGGGCACACCACTTGGGTGGCAGCCTGTTGCACGCCTTGCAGCACTGCACGGCCGAAGCCTTGGCCACGGGCCGCGGGGATAAAGGCCAGGTACAACACGCGGATTTCATTGGGACCAAAATCGGCACTCAACGCGCCGATAGGAGTGCCGAGTTTTTCGACCACGTAATGCAGGGCGCCAGGAAATTGTTCGTCCATGCCCTTCTCCTGTACGTGAAATTGCTGGGCAATCACTTCGTTCACCAGCGCCTGCTCGCCGTCGATCCACTGCAAATCCGCCCGCGCCGAGCGGTAGAGGCTGTGTAAAAACGGCCCGTCACTGCTGCGTGACGGGCGCACCTCCAAGCCCTGGGCCAAGGCACCATCCTTGTTCAACATTGCGCTGCACTCCTGTCAGAAACCGCTTTCCCTCACACCCAACGCCGCGGCGCGCCGCCAGGCTACACCCAGCACTGACTCGCTGCGCCCTTGCAACACCACCATGCCGCGCAACGGCTGATGCGGCGTGTCGATAGGCTGCAGGCTTTGCAATCGCGCACCGTACTGAGCCTGCACCGGCTCCGGGCGCTGGTTTTCATCGCGGCGCACGGCAATCGGCCCGTGGTGGTCGGACGCCAGTGCCTCCTGGTCCAGGTAGGCCACGCCATTGACGTCAATATCGGTCAACTCCACCGCGATCGCCGCATGCATCGGGTCATCAGCGATAAACCGCCCGGTCGCCCCCGGCGCCACCCGCCACAACTCGGCTTCGGCGAGGTAACCGCGCAGCCGTGCGCCGTCTTCCACCACTTGCGCCAATGGGTCTTTAGGCGACAACCAACGGCCCACGCTTAATTGCGGCAGCAGGTCGCGCACGGTGCCGGCATGTGGCGCGCGTAACAGCAGGCGTTCGCGCTGGGCAGCCAAACCCCGGTATTCGGCCAGCGCCTGGGACAGGCGCTGATCGTTGATCCCGGCATCCGCTGCGGTTTCGCTGCGCCCGGCCTGGCGGCGCATCTGCAACTGCAGGATGTCGACTTCGCGGCGCACGATGCTTTGCCGCGCGTCCAGGTCCGGTGACTCCAATTCGATCAACACCTGGCCCTGGCTTACCACCTGCCCGTCCACCACCGACAAGGCCTTGACCCGCGCGGCCACCGGCGCATGCAAGGCACTCGAGCGCCCCGCTTCGAGCATGGCCGGCAACTCCACAGCGCTGCGCCACGGCAGCACCAGCGCCAGCACGATCAACAGCAAAGCCAAGCCGCTGAGCAACACGCGTGGCGCGTGAGCCTGGCTGCGGCGACTCCACCATTCGCGCCATTCCTTGAAGATCGGCAGGAAGATAAACCACACCAACTCCACCAGCATCAGGAAGATCCCGAGCAGCTTGAAGAACAGGTGATACACCGCCAGCGCAATTCCCAAAAACAGCGCCGCGCGCCACAGCCAGGCCAGGTAACCCCAACTCAACAGCCGCCGCTGCATCTTCGGCGACCAAGGCTCCGGCGCCGGTTCGCCGTAGCCGAACAGCCACTCACGCAGACGCCAACGGCACAGCGCAAAGGCACGGCCTTGCAGGTTGTCGACGCCCCACAAGTCACTGATCAAAAAGTAACCATCAAAGCGCATAAAGGGGTTGAGGTTGATCGCCAAGGTGGTCAGCCAGGTCGCGCTGGCCAGCATGAACGCCGCCGTGCGCGCCGGCCCGTCGGGCAGCAGCGACCAGGCCAGCAAGGCGATGCAGGCCAGCAGCAACTCGGCCATCACCCCGCCGGCGCCGATCATCAAGCGCGAGCGGCGGTCGTTGACCCGCCAGGCATCGCTCACGTCGGTGTAGAACATCGGCAGCAACACCATGAACGCCACGCCCATGCTTTGCACTCGGCAACCGGCGCGCTTGGCCATGAAGGCATGGCCGAATTCATGGCACAGTTTGGCAAAGAACAGCGCCACGCCGAACGCCAAGGCACCGCCGAGGCTGAACAGGTGCGGGAAGGTCGCCAGGAAGCGCTGCCAGTCACGCGCCACCAGAAACACGCCCAGGCCGAGGATGATCGGCAAGCCATAGCGCAACAAACCCGGCCCGAAACGCGCGAGCCACGGCCACGCTCGGTTGAGAAACGCGTCCGGGCGCCACAGCGGAATGCGAAAAAACAGGTACTGGTGCAGCGCTATCTGCCACAGGCTTTGCTTGCGGGCGGCGGCCTTGTAGAGGTAACTGTCGCGCTGCTGCGGGTCGAGGGCGGCGATCAGGTCGTGGGCGCGAAGGAAACTCAGCAGCTCCTCCAATTCACTGCCACCCAACGGCAAGCCCGGCTCACGGTTGGCCGCTTGCAGGACGCGTTCCGGGTCGCCCAGGGACCAGTGGCGCAGCAAGCGAATGGCGGTGGCGCCGAGTTTGAAATAGCGCCCGCGCACGGGGTCGGCCAAGGTCCAGCGCGGCGAGCCGTCCAGGGCCGCGCCGGCGCTGGACAGTTGCAGGTCTTCACGCAGTTTGGGCAGGCTCATCAGAGGCCCACGCTCTGGCGCAGGCCCGCCAGCGGCCGGCGTAACAGGTACAGCGCCAGTGGCGCGCGGTCGCCATAGATCTTAGCCGTACCACGCAGGCCGATACGCGGCGGGGCTTCATCGAACTGCGCATCCAGGCGATAAGCCAACTGGCCGCCCGGCGAGGGCTGCGCTTCGTAGGCCGCCCGCTGCAGAGTCGCCAGGTGGCGTTGCAACGGGTCACTGTCGAGGAACAGCGCGACCTGCGCATTCGGCTCCAGGGCAATCGCATCGCCCACCGCCAATTCGATGCGCAACTCGGCTTGGGCCGGGTCTGCAATCTGCAGCAGGCGCTCGCCGGTCTGCACGGGTTTGCCGGTCCAGCGCTCGGCGTCGGCAAACACGGCGATGCCGTCGCGCTCGGCGCGTACTTCGCTGCGTTTGAGCAGTTCGCGGGCGTAATCACGTTCGGCGCGTTTTTGCTCGACCCGGGCCGCCAGCAGGTCAATGCGCGAGTTGGATTCAGCATCGGCAAAGGCACGTTGGGAATTGGCCTTGAGCTCGGCTTCGGCCACGCCCAAGGCGCGCGCCGCCACATCCGCCTGGGCGGTGAGCGTGGTGCTTTCAAAACGCAGCAGCAGGTCGCCGGTCTTCACCGTTTGGTTGGGCTTGACCAGAAACTCGGCGATCACCCCATCCAACGGCGCCGCCACCACTTGCCCGGCCAGTGGCACTACTTCAGCCGGCGCCAATACTGATTGGCGCACTGGAATCAGCAGCATCAGCAGCAACCCGATCACCACCAGCACTTGACGCTTGCGGGTCAGGCGCAACCGCCACGGCTGACGCGGTTGCAGCGCGTGCCAGGCGTGGCTATAGGTGTCGCCCAACTGCGCCAGCAAGACTTGCTCAGCCGGGCTCCACGGTGTATCACGCGCCAGCCACAGGCCGCCAAACACCCGGCCCTGCGGGTCGATCAACGGCAACCAGAACACATGCCCGGCGGACAGGCTTTGCCAATCGGCCTGTATCGCGCCGCTCAACTGTTCAGCCGGGACCATGCGTGCCGTCTGGCCCAGCGCCTGCTTGTGCAACTGCGCCACCGCTTGCTCGACGAACGCCACGAATGGCGCGTTCGGGTCGACGCTGCTCACCGCCGTCACCGCCTGCACTTTGCCAGCAATCAACAGCGCCGCATGCCGATAGCCAAACAGTGGCTGGCCGTCATTGACCAGGCTGTAGGCCAGTTGCTCGGTGGTGCGCGCCGCGCGGGTCTGGCGCTCCAGCTCCAGAAACTGCGCGAACACCCGCTCGAGGTGCCCCGGTATCGGTGCGTTCATTGCAATTGCGCAAAGTGAGCGGTGCCGCTCATGCCAGCCATCAAGCCAGATGCATTGGGCAAGGTGGCGACCAGCAACAGGGTTTGGCTACCCTCGTCAATGCGCGCGCCGAGGCGTTTAACCGTGGCACTGAACGCTTGGCCGGTTTCGTCAGGGGTGAAGTCGAAGGTCTGGCCGGGCTTGAGTTTACCCATCCAGCGCGACGGCACCAGCAGGTGAATTTCGAGGCTATGGTTGTCGACGATTTCCAGCAGTGGCGCCCCGGCCGACACGCTTTCATAACGCTGGACCTTGCGCTGCACCACTTGGCCATCAAACGGCGCCAGCACGCTGCAGCGCTTGACCTGCACTTGGTACACCTGCGACTGGGCCTGGGTTTCGGTGAGCTTGGCTTCGGCGCGAGCCACTTCAAAGCGCCCCACCGAATTAAGCGCCGCCAGTTGTTTGTTGTGAGCCAATTCCTCACCGGCCCCTCGGCTGGCGGCCTGGGCAGCATTCAACTGGGCCTGATAGGCGGAGCAATCGAAACGCGCCAGAGTCTCGCCCTTTTTGAACGACTCGCCTTCGCTGAACGGCAACTCGACGATTCGCCCGGACAACTCGCTGGCCAGCATCGCCTGGTCGCGAGCCCGTAACACACCGCGTGCTTCACTGCCGTTGCCGGCGGTTGCCGCCGGTGGGTGATCCAACAGCGGATCGTCCGCCGCCGCCAGTTGCGCCACGCCCATCAGACACGATATCCCTAACACCCAGCTCCGCAACTGCACCATACGTTTACAACTCCCTGATGATGCCGGGCAGTCTAGGGCAGCAAGATCAAATTGCCACTACCCCACAGCCGACAAATCTGAATTTATTGTAGGGGGCCGCCGACGTATTTGCAGGCGTGCGTTATTATTGCGTCCTTCAAAGGACTCAGGATCAAGGACACGTCATGCGCATCGGTTTTCTGTCACCACTGACCCTGGCATTGCTCGCCAGCCTTTCCTTCCAGGCCCAGGCCAGCGGTGATGACTCGTGCTACCCCGACTGGCGGGTCTCACGCGACAGCCTTGAAGGCTGCAGCAACCTGCCCTTCCTGAGCCCGGGCAATGACAGCCGGGTCAACCTGCGCCTGTTGCTGGCGGATAAACAGGTGGCACCGCTGACGCCCAACGCATTGGGCGAGACGGACCTGGAAGAGGGCTTCGGCCCGGTGCCGTTCCCGGTGTACCGCCTGACCCCGGTAGCCGACGCCGCCGATGAAAAAGCCGACGTGGCACCTACGCCCAGCAAACTCGATGAGCTGCTTGCGCCGTTGGGCATTCAGCGTGAAGGCGACAAGGCGGCGGGTGACGCCTTCCTGACCGGCGAAGGCAGCCGTTGCCGCAGCAATGATGAAAGCAGTGCCACGGCGTTTATCAGCCAAGTGGTTAAAGCCGACGTGCCCGACGCGGAGCGCCAGCTGCTGGCCAAGGGACGTGTACAGATGCTCGGCGCCTGCACCTGGGACGGCGCAAGCCTGGGCGACCCGGAGCAGATCCAGTCCACCGCCGGCCGCGAACTGCGCACTTACCTGCAAGCCGCCGGTGACTTCTACAGTGGCCGTTTCGCTGATGCGCAGCGCGGTTTTGTTGCCGCCGCCACCGGCAGCCTGCCGTGGGTCAAGGAAACGGCGTCCTACATGATCGCCCGCACCGAGTTGAACCAGGCCCAGGAAAACGCCTTCGACGAATACGGCATGCCGCAATTGGAGCATGTGGATAAATCGGTGCTGGCGAATGCCGACACCAGCTTCAACCTGTACCTGAAAACTTATCCACAGGGCGAATACGCTGTCTCTGCCCAGGGCCTGCTGCGCCGGGTGCATTGGCTGGCGGGCGATACCGACAAGCTGGCCAACGACCTGGCCGCGCAGTTGAGCGCCAAACAGCGCAATGTGTCGCTGGACGACCTGGTGCAGGAAGCCGACAACAAGCTGCTCAGTGCCACCCAAAAACCTTCGGCCAACCCACTGATGCTGGCCGTCAACGACTTGATGTGGATGCGCGCCGGCAACCCGCCGCAGCTGAGCCGCGCGGCCCTGGACGCGCAAAAGCCGGTGTTTGCCCAGGAGCCGGCGCTGTACGACTACGTGCAAGCGGCGTTTGCCTTTTACGTCGAACATCAGCCCGATAACACTTTGAAGTTGCTGCCTCAGGACGTGCCCGCCAGCCTCGACTACTTCGCCTTCAGCCAGCAAACCCTGCGCGGCCTTGCCCTGGAAGCCAAGAAGGATTGGCAAGGCGCGCAAGCGCTGTGGCTGAAGCTGCTGCCCCTGGCCAAGCAACCTTTGCAGCGCGACCAGTTGGAACTGGCGCTGGCGATGAACTACGAGCGCAACGACCAACTGGCTAGCGTGTTCGCCAGCGATTCGCCGATCAGCGCCAAACAGGTGCGCTACATCTTGCTGCGCAACATCGCAGGCCAGGAACTGCTACGCCAACAGATCACCCAGGCCAGCGACCCGATCGAACGTGCCACCGCCCAGTTTGTGTTGCTGTACAAAGACCTGATGCGCGGCCAGTACGCCACCTTCGCCGACGACCTCAAGCAACTGCCGGCATCGGCGCCCGCCGACAAGCTCGGCACCAGCCTGGGCTATGTCTATGGCGATGGCCGCTCGCTGCAGTTGTTCCAGTGGAACGGTGATAAGGCGGAGTCCGGCTACGCCTGCCCGAGCATTGCGCAAATCGCCAGCACCCTGCAGGCCGATGGGAAAAACCCCAAGAGCCTGAACTGCCTGGGTGAGTTCATCCTGCGCAATAACCTCGATGGCATGCCACTGGACCAAGTGCGCGCCGCCGGCAGCCTGGGCAGCACCGCCTCGCTGTTCAAGGGCGAGACCTTCTCGCGGCTCGACGGTTACCGCCAGGTCATCGCCAACCCCAAGGCGCCACACAACGACAAGGCCTACGCGTTGTTCCGTGCGATCAACTGCTATGCGCGGGCCGGCTATAACGGCTGCGGCGGTGTAGACGTGGATAAATCCGTGCGTAAAGGCTGGTTCCGCCAGCTCAAAACCGGGTTTGCCGACACCGAGTGGGCGCAGTCGCTGAAGTACTACTGGTGAAACACCTGTGGCTAGGCTTGCTGCTCCTGGCAAGCCCGGCCTTTGCCGGCGTTGACGCTCGCGACTACGACGCCTTCTGGCTGTGGAGCGGGGTCACGCCGCAGCCGGTGCTCAAACAGGCGAAAACCCTGTACATCCTCCAGGGCCAGATCAACTCCACGCGCCGTGCGCCGCAATTGGGTGTGCAGTTTATCGCCCAAGGCATCAGCGTACCGCGCATCACCCAAGGCGAAGTCTGGGTGGTGTACCGCGCCCACACCCTGCACTGGCCCGAGCGCGTCTACACCCAACTGCTCGGCCAGGTGCAACGCTGGCGCGATGCGGGCAACCCGGTGGTCGGCATCCAGATCGATTTCGACGCCCGCACCCAATACCTGCACGAATACACAGGCTTCCTGCGCGACCTGCGCCAACGCCTGCCTGCTGACCTGCGGCTGAGCATTACCGGCCTGATGGACTGGAGCAGCAACGCCGACCCAGCCGCCATCGCCCAGCTCAAAGGCGTGGTGGATGAAGTGGTGGTCCAGACCTACCAAGGGCGCCATAGCATCCCGGATTACGCGGCGTATTTGCCACGCATGAACCGGCTGGGGCTGCCGTTCAAGGTGGGGCTGATTCAGGGCGGCGTGTGGGAAGAGCCGGGGTATTTGAAAGGGAGTGAATGGTTCAGGGGGTATGTGGTGTTTTTGCAGAACCCTTAAATCACGCAATATTCCATGTGGGAGCGGGCTTGCCCGCGATGAGGGTGCGTCAGTCAACATAACGTTGGCTGAACTACCGCTATCGCGGGCAAGCCCGCTCCCACAGTGGGTTATGTTCAGCCTGCGGGAATGGAGGCTGTAGCGGGGTAGACGGACTCCCAGCCACCGCCCAACGCCTTGTACAGCCCCACCATCGCCAGCGACACGCCGGTGGAGCTTTCTACCCACTGCTCCTGCGTGGCCAGCAGCGCGCTTTGCACGGTGAGCACGTTGACGAAATCCACCACGCCTTCGACGTACTGCTGTTGTGCGGTGCTCAACGCGATCTGGTTCTGGCGCACCGCTTCAGCGAGGCTGTCGCGGCGCAGTTGGCTGGCGTTGTAGCGGGTCAGTTGGTCATCGATCTCATGCCAGGCACGCAGTACGGTTTGCTGGTACGCCAGCGCCGCTTCCTGTTGCTGGGCTTCACGCAAATTCAACATGCCTTGCAGGCGCCCGCCATTGAACAGCGGCAGGCTGAACTGCGGGCCGAAGGCAAACGCGCGCGAGCCCCAGGAGCCGAAATCCGAGAGTTGCAGGGCCTGGGAGCCCAGGCTGCCGGACAAGGTGATACGCGGGTAAAAATCACCTTTTGCCACGCCGATACTGGCGGTGGCCGCATGCAGGCGCGCTTGCGCCTGGCGAATATCGGGCCGGCGTTCGGCCAGCTCCGAGGGCAAGCCGATGGCGACCTGGCGCGGGGTTTGCGGCACGGCGGCGTCCTTGGACAATTGCGCATGCAGCGCTTGCGGCGGCTCGCCCATCAGCAGGCTCAGGGCGTTGATCAGTTGGTCCTGACGCTGCTGCAAATCCGGTAAACGCGCTTCGATGGCGGCGACCTGGGCGGCAGCTTCGGCCACATCCAGGTCAGTGGCCACGCCGTCGGCCAGGCGCAGTTGCGAGAGTTTGAGGCTGTGGCGAGCGACCTCGAGGTTTTGCTCGGTGACAGCGCGCGTATTCTGCACGCCGCGCAGCTGGATGTAGTCCTGGGCGGTTTCGGCGAGTACCGACAGCAACACGGCGCGGCGGTCGTCTTCGGCGACTTGCAGGGTGGCGTCGGCGGCTTCGGTTTCGCGTTTGACGCGGCCCCAGAAGTCCAGCTCCCAGGCGGCGGAGAAGCCCATGTCCCATTGGTTGTAAGCAGATTGACCGTTGTTTTTGGACGGGTCGCTCAAGCCTTTGCCGCTGTTGCGCTGGCGTACGTAATCCCCGCTGGCGTTGACGTTGGGATAACGCTCGGCTGTGGTCACCTGACGCATGGCGCGGCTTTGTTGCAGACGGCTGCTGGCCAGTTTCAGGTCGAGGTTATCAGTGAGCGCACGACGCGTGAGGGCCGAGAGCTCTGCATCGTGGAACACGTCCCACCAACGCTCTTGCAAAGGGTCGGTCACCGCGTGGCTGGCCGCCTGACGGCCCTGGGGTTCGCGCCATTGGGTGACTTGCTGGCCTTGGGGCCGCTGGAAATCCGGGCCGACCGTGCAGGCGTTCAGGCTGATCAGGCTGATCAGGCTCAAGGTGAGCCAGGCAAATCGCTTCATTGCTGGGCCACCTCACGCGACTGCGCGACGGGCCGGGTGTCGACTGTGGCTTGCACCGACATGCCCACGCGCAGGCGTTCAATATGGGGCTGGTTCGGCTCCAGGATGATCTTCACCGGAATGCGCTGTACCACCTTGGTGAAGTTGCCGGTGGCGTTGTCCGGCCTGACCGACGCAAAGGTCACGCCGGTGGCAGGCGCCAGGCTCTCCAGGTGGCCCTTGAGCAACTCGCCGTCGAGGCTGTCGACGCTGAGTTCTACGGCTTGGCCGGCATGCATATGCGACAGTTGCGTCTCCTGGAAATTGGCCACCACATAGGCCTGGGCCAACGGCACGACCGCGAGGATCTTGCTGCCCGGCGTCACATAGGCGCCGACCCGCACGGCACGTTCACCGACCATGCCGTCCACTGGCGCGACAATGCGCGTGTAGGACAGCTGATAACTGGCCATTTCCAACGCTGCCTGGGCGCGTTTTAGCCCACCTTCCGCTGCGTCTCGCTGGGCGGTGAGGATTTCCACTTGCTTGCGTTCGGCCGCCAGTACGGCCGTGGCTTTGGCCAGGTTTGCGGTTGCCTGGTCGATGCGCGTCTTGGCTTGCTGGGCGTTCTGCACGGTGCCTGCGCCCACGCCGGCGAGGTGGTTGTAGCGGTTCAGTTCGTGCTCGGCGAACGCCACTTCGGCACGGTCGGCCGCGACGGTGGCCTGAGCCTGGGCGATCACCGAGCTTTGGCGCTCCAGGGTCGCAGTGGCGTTCTTCAGCTGGGCCTGGGCGACCAAGGTGTCGGCGTCGGCGGCCTGGGCGGCAGCACGAAAATCGCGGTCGTCGATCAACGCCAGCAATTGGCCGGCCTTGACCCGCTGGTTGTCTTCCACCAGCACTTCCTTGATAAAACCGGCCACGCGCGGCGCCACCAGCGTGAAGTCGGCGGCGACGAAGGCGTCGTTGGTGGTCTGGCGCTTGTTGCCCAGCACGCCCGGCGCAACCAGATAAACCAGGACGCCGACGGCAAACACAGCGATAACGGAGACGGCAATTTTGTCTTTGCGTTTCATGAGAAGTCCTTGAGGCTAGGTCGGTGCGCGAGGCGGAAAGATCCGCGTGGGCATCCAGAAAATCAGCAGGATTAACGCCACCGCGACACCGGCCATGACGTAATAGAGGTCCGAAGAAGTCAGCACCACGGCCTGCTGGTGCAGGCGCTGGGCAAGGCCCGGCGCCTCGCCGTCGGCCAGGGGCGAGTTGCCCAGGTGGTCCACCAGCATGGTCGAATGGAAGTGCTCACGCTGGGTGGTCAGCGTGTCCAGCACGGCCGTGGCGATGACCGCAGCGAGGCCTTTGACGGTGTTGAACCAGGCCGAGGCGAACGGCCCGTCCATCGGCTGGATGCTGCCGGTAGAGAGCATCAGCAACGGCAATACGGCCATGGGTTGCCCGAAAATCTGCAGCAGGTACCAGCCATAAAAATCGTCGCGTATCCACGCCGAGGTGAGGTGCGAGCTGCCGATGCAGCACAGCACCAGCATGCTCAAGCCAATGCCCAGCACCCAGCGGCAGTCGACCCAACGCAGGTTGCACAGCGCCGCCACCAGCGGCAGCGCAATCAATTGCGGCAACGCCATCAACAGCATCACCGGCGCGGTTTGCAGTGGCCGGTAACCCTGCACCTGGGCGAGAAAACTCGAGGGAATGATGATCACCGAGGTCAGTACCATCAGCACGCCCGCCAGTACGATCAGGGCGAACGCCAGGTTGCGCAGGCCGAGCATCTGCAACTTGAAAAACGGCACGGGGTGCGACCATTCATTGAGCATGAACAGCACCAGCAACACGCCGCCGCCGATCAGCAGAAAGGTGATCAGGCCGGACTCGAACCAGTCCAGGCGATTACCCTGCAACAGGCCGATCACCAGCATGCAGATCGCCGGAAAACCCAGCAGCAGGCCGCGCCAGTTGAACTGCTTGAAGCGCTCCAGGCGCAGCGGGTCTTGCGGCAAGCCGTAGGCCACCGCGGCCATCGCCAGCAGGCACGGCCCGACGATTTGCCAGAACGCCCATTGCCAGCCGACGTATTCGGTCCACAACGCCGCCAGCGGCGTGCCCAGGCTCGGGCCGAAGGTGGCGGTGAGTGCGTAACCGGCCAGGCCGTAGAGCTTGACGTGGGCCGGCAGGAAACGCAGCGCCACGGTCATCAACATCGGCGGCAATGCGCCGCCGGCCAGGCCTTGCACGGTTCGTAGTATCAGCAGGCTTTCGTAGTTCGGCGCAAAGGGGCACAGGATGCCCAGCAAGGTAAACAGGCCGATGGCGCACAGGGTGAAGCGGCGCAGCGAAAACGTCACCGAACACCACGGCGCAAAGGCCATGGCCGCCACGGAGGTGGCCGTGTAGGCCGCAACCAGCCAGGTGCCTTCGTCAAAACCAATGAACAGTGCACCGCGAATATCGGCGAGGGCTACCTTGGTGACCATCTCGTTGAGACCAGAGACCAGCACCGCCAACAACACGCCGACCAGGCCGATGATGATGCGCGGGCCGAACACAGGTGGGCTCAGGGCGGTAGGTTTGGCTGCAGCCTGGAGAGCGGGGGCAGCGAGGGATGTCATGAACGCGCAACTCGGAATTAGAAATACCCGACCAGTTTAAGGGGGCGCATACATGACAAAAAAGTTACTTATTGGAAGCTTATAAATGCACCAGACGCAATCCTCATGGGGTTAGGGGCAACTGCCCTGTTGTGGCGAGCAGGCTTGCCCTGCGTTGGGCTGCGAAGCAGCCCCAGTAAAGGCACTGCAGTTTTTCCTGAAAGTACTCAGCGTCTGGGTTTGGGGCCGCTTCGCAGCCCAACGCAGGCGGTGCGACGATTCGACAAGCCTGCTCGCCACAAGGGTAATTGGCTGCCTTTAAAAGTTGTGTAAGCGGTGGGTCAGGCAATGAATCCCTACACAGTCAGACCGCCATCGCAGGCAAGCCAGCTCCCACATTGATCGAGTGCACTTCAGCTGGGCTGGGCTTCGAGCCAGGTGGCATGGCAGCTCTCGCGCATGGTTTCGCGCAGCCATTTATGGGCCGGGTCTTTGTCGAAGCGCGGGTGCCAGGATTGGGCCAATACCAACGTCGGCAAGGAGATAGGCAACGGGAAGGCGCGCAATGGCAGGTTCAGGCGGTTGGCGCTCAGCAAGGCTTCCTTTGGCACCGGCAGCAGTAGATCAGAGTCGGGCAGCATGAACATCGCGCCGTGAAAGCCTGGGGCGATCATTGCCACGCGGCGCTCCAGGCCTTGGGCATTCAGCGCAGTGTCAATCGGGCCACGGGCGATGCCGCGTCGCGAAATGCTGATATGGGAATAGCTGGCAAACCGTGCGGCGGTGATTTCTTCGTCGAACAGCGGGTGATCTTGCCGCGCCAGGCCAACAAAGGTGGTGGAAAACAAATTCTGTACCTTCACCTCCGGGCTGGCCGGCAACGTATTGCTCACGCGCAGGTCCAGGCGCCCTTCGCGCAGCGCGTCGTCGTCGGTATCACCTTCGGGCACAAAGCACAGCTCGCACAGCGGCGCCATGCGCTCCATGGTGTCGAACAACCGACCGCCGTACACGCCGACAAAAAAGTCGTTGGCCCTCACGCTGAAGCGGCGGCGCAAGGTGCTGAGGTCTACCTGGTCCGCGGAGCGAAACAGCAACGCCGCCTGTTCCACCACGTTGCGCACCTGGCCTTGCAGCTGCAAAGCCTTGGGCGTCGGCACCAGGCCGCGACCGGCCCGCACCAGGATCGGGTCGCCCACCGTCTCGCGAATCCGCGTGAGCGTGCGGCTCATGGCCGCCGGGCTGAGGTTCATCCGCCGCGCCGCGCCGACCACACTGCCCTCGTCGAGCAAGGCGTCGAGGGCGACCAACAGGTTCATGTCCGGTAGTTGCATGCCAAGCACTCGTGAGCAGTGGGGAGTGAATTGCACGCAATCCTAGCAGGGATCAGTGGCTCAGCGCTGCATGCCCCAGCGCTTTACGGTGAGCCGCTCGAAAGTATCAAACACCAGGTTTTCCACCAGCAGGCCGATCAGGATCACCACGGCCAAGCCGGCAAACACTTTGTCGGTGTACAGCTCGTTGCGGTTCTGGAAGATGTACCAACCCAGCCCGCCTTTGCCGCTGGTGGCGCCGAACACCAGTTCAGCGGCGATCAGTGTGCGCCAGGCAAAGGCCCAGCCGATTTTCAGGCCAGCCAGGATCGACGGCAGCGCCGCCGGAATCAGGATGAACAACACAAAACGCATGCCCTTGAGGCCGTAGTTGCGACCGGCCATGCGCAGGGTTTCGGACACGCCGAGAAACCCCGAATAGGTGTTCAGCGCCAAGGCCCACAGCACCGAATGCACCAGCACAAAGATCAGGCTGTTCTGCCCCAGGCCAAACCACAGCAGCGCCAGCGGCAGCAGGGCAATCGCCGGCAGCGGGTTGAACATTGAGGTCAGGGTACTGAGCAGGTCGCGGCCCAGTTGGGTCGAGACCGCCAGCGTGGTGAGGGCAAACGCCAGCACGATGCCGATCAGGTAGCCCTTGATCAGCACCGCCAGCGAGATCCAGACCTTGCTCAACAGTTCACCGCTGAGCAAGCCGTCGAACAGTGCTTGGGAGGTCTGCAAAAAGCTCGGCAGCAGCAGGTCGTTGTTCTGGTAGCGGGCGACCGCCTCCCAGAGGATCGCAAGCACGATCAGGATCAAGCCCTTGCGCAGCCAGCCTTGCTGCCACAGGCGTTGGCGCAGGGGCAGTTCGCGCTCGACAGGGACGCTGAGCAGTGGTTCGAGGGTGACTTCAAATTCCTGGCGCATGGTTCGGCCCCTTAGTAAGCAATGCGGATATCGGCGAAACCCAACTCACGTTCGGCTTCGGGCGCTTCATCGAACAGCAGGCGATGAATGCGCCGCGCCGACGCCTGGAATTCCACACCGCCGAGGCTGTGCAGGTCGTATTGATGGCTGTGGATTTCTGCCCGCACGCGCCCGGGATGCGGCGATAACAACAGGATGCGGTTGCCCACCACCAGCGCTTCTTCGATGGAATGGGTGACGAACAACAGGGTGAAGCGCACTTCTTCCCACAGCAGCAGCAGTTCTTCCTGCATCTTGCGCCGGGTCAGGGCATCGAGGGCGGCGAAGGGTTCGTCCATCAGCAGGATTTTCGGTTGCATGGCCAGCGCGCGGGCGATAGCCACCCGGGCTTTCATGCCGCCGGACAGGGTGTGCGGGTAGGCGTCGGCAAAGGCACTGAGGCCGACTTTTTCCAGGTAGTGCAGCGCGCGTTCTTCGGCTTCGCGGCGCTTGAGGGTCTTGGAGGCCAGCAGCGGGAACATCACGTTCTGTTTGACGGTTTTCCACGGTGGCAGCTGGTCGAATTCCTGGAACACCACAATGCGATCCGGCCCGGGTTCGTCGACCTTTTGCCCCAGCAGGCGAATCTCGCCTTCGCAGGGTTTGATAAACCCGGCGATGGACTTGAGCAAGGTGGATTTGCCGCACCCCGAAGGGCCGAGCAGCACGTAACGGTCGGCCGGGTCGATTTCGAAACTGACCTGGTGCGTGGCCCGCACCACACGCTCGGGCGTGCGGTATTCGAGGCTGACGTTGTCCACCGCCAACAGCGGTTTGGCGGTACTCAGGGTGCTGGCCGCGTGGCCTTGCAGGGGCGCGTTCATGTCAACTCTCTTGCCGGGAATCAGAAAGGCGCATCGCCCTGGATGGTGGTGCGAAACAGTTTGCGGCGCAGATGGCTCGGGCAACCGGCAGCCAGGTGGATCAGCGAGCGGTTGTCCCAGAACACCATGTCGTGGGGCTGCCACTGGTGGCGATAGATGTTCTGCGGCAGCACGCTGTGAGCGTAGAGCTGGGCCAGCAGGTCGCGGCTTTCGTCTTCCGGCAGGCCGACGATGCGGGTGGTGAAACCTTCGCTGACGAACAGGGCTTTGCGGCCGTTTTCGGGGTGGGTGCGCACAATCGGGTGGACCACTTCCGCCACCTGAGCGAGCTGCTCGGGCGTGAGGGTTGGGCGCCAATTGCCTTCGAATTTGGTTTCGCTGTAGCGCGCCGTGTAGGAGTGCGCGGCGCTGCGGCCTTCCACGGCTTTGCGCAGGTGCTCGGGCAGTTGGTCCCAGGCTTTGTGCATGTCGGCGAACAGGGTGTCGCCGCCTTCGGAGGGCAGCTCCTGAGCGTGCAGCATCGAGCCCAGGCTGGGCAGCTCTTTATAGGAGAGGTCCGAATGCCAGAATTTACCCGCATCACCCAGGCCGATGGATTGGCCGTTCTCGATGATGTTGGAGACGATCAGGATTTCCGGGTGGTTGGCCAGCAGGAACTGTTTGAGCACGTGGATCTGCAGCACGCCGAAGCGGCGGCTGAAGGCGATCTGTTGTTCGGGGGTGATGCGTTGGTCGCGGAACACCACGACGTGGTGATCCACATGCGCGCGGTGGATGCGCGCGAAGTCTGTGTCGTTGACCGGGCGGGACAAGTCCAGGCCAACGATCTCGGCGCCGACGCTGCCGGGCAGTGGGCGAATCTCGAAGGATTGGGCGGTTGGGGTCGCTGTTGGAACAGTAGAGGTGGCGGACATGAGGGCACTCCCGGTCGGACAGGGGAGTGAATTTATAGGTATAAGAATGGAAGCTTAAATACCGTTAGCGAATATCGATATGCTTTAGGGTTGGGATCTGCG
>NZ_JACAQL010000009.1:0-10925 GCF_013385245.1 Pseudomonas sp. IPO3747 | reverse complement strand
CTGCGATGAGGTCACAACAGGCGCCGAAGATCAGCGCTCGTGCAACGCCTCGGCCCGCGCCTTGATGATCGGCTTGAGCAGGTAGCTGAGGATGCTTTTCTTGCCGGTAATGATATCCACCGAAGCCACCATGCCAGGAATGATCAGCAACGGCTTCTCGTCGGTGCCCAAGTGGCTGCGATCAGTGCGCAGGGTGATCATGTAGTAGGTGGTTTTCTTGTCTTCATCGGTGATGGTGTCGGCACCGATGCGTTCAAGCTTGGCCTTGAGGCCGCCATAGATGGTGTAGTCATAGGCGGTGAATTTGACGATCGCTTCTTGCCCAGGGTGCAGGAAGGCGATGTCTTGCGGGCGGATCTTGGCTTCCACCAGCAGGGTGTCATTGAGCGGCACGATTTCGACCATGTCGCTGCCCGGCTGGATCACGCCGCCCACGGTGTTGACCAACAGCTGCTTGACGATGCCCCGCACCGGCGAGGTGACCAAGGTACGGCTGACGCGGTCTTCCAGGGCACGGCCGGTGGACTCGGCCTTGTTCAGCTCGGTGCGGGCTTCATTGAGTTGGGTCAGGGCTTCGCTGCGGAATTTGCCACGGGTTTCGTCGATCTTGCGCTGCACTTCCTTGATCGCCGACTCGGCGCGAGGGATCGCCAGGGTGGTGGCGTCCAATTGACCGCGGGTTTCCATCTCGGCGCGCTTGAGGCGCAATACTTCCACCGGCGATACCGCGCCCTGGGCCACCAACGGCTCGGACATGTTGATTTCCTGGCGTTGCAGGGACAACTGGCTGCGGTACTGGCCTTGCTTGGAGCTGAATTCGCGCAGTTCCTGCTGGCGCTGCACCAGTTGCTCCTGCAAACCACCGACTTCGTCTTTTAATTGCTGACGGCGGCTTTCATACAGCGAGCGCTCGTTAGCGGCCTGGCTGGGCGCAGCCTTGAGCACGTCATCCGGGATGTTCAGCGGACGGTCATCCACCTGCGCACTCAGGCGCTCGACGCGCAGTTGCATGGCCAGGCGCAAGGCTTCGGTTTCGCCGGCATTGGAGACAAACCGGGTGTCGTCGAGGCGAATCAACGGCGCACCGGCTTCGACGATCTGGCCTTCCTTCACATACAGCTCGGAGACGATGCCGCCTTCCAGGTTCTGGATTTTCTGCAGCTTGGACGACGGAATCGCCTTGCCGTCGCCACGGGTGACTTCGTCGATGCTGGAAAAACCGGCCCAGGTCACCAGGAATATGAAGAACGCGATGATGGCCCAGATGGTCAGGCGGATCACCCTCGGCGCATCTTCGATCAGCGCTTTGTTGACTTCAGGCAGGGGCTGGCCCTGCAGCGAGTCGGTGCCTTTGAAGTAGCGGCCGACCGCGCTTTTGATGGAGTTAAGCAACACTGATCTGCCCCTTTTTCAACGCTTCCATAACCACGGCTTTCGGGCCGTCTGCGAGGATCTGCCCACGGTCGACCACCAACAGGCGGTCCACCAGCGAGAGCAGTGAGGCACGGTGCGTCACCAGCACCACGGTCTTGCTTTGCACCACAGCTTGCAGGCGTTGTTTCAAGCGTTCTTCACCGGTGTTGTCCATGGCGCTGGTGGGTTCGTCCAGCAGCAGGATGGGCGGGTTGAGCAGCAGCGCACGGGCCAGTGCGACGTTCTGGCGCTGGCCGCCGGACAGGTTCTGCCCACGCTCGCCCACTTGCAGTTCGTAACCTTGTGGGTGCAGGCGGGCGAATTCGTGCACGCCGGCCAGCTCTGCGGCTTGCAGGACCATTTCGTCTTCTACATAGCGCGCACCGGAAACCAGGTTGTCACGCAGGGTGCCGGCCAGCAATTGAATGTCCTGAGCGACGTAGCCGATGTTGTGGCGCAACTCGCTCACGTCGATCTGGCGCACGTCCACGCCGTCCACCAGCAAGGCGCCGGAGTCGGGCTGGTACAGGCCGACGATCAGTTTGGCCAGGGAGCTTTTGCCCGAGCCACTGCGGCCGATGATGCCGATTTTCTCGCCCGGTTTGATCACCAGGTTGATATTTCTCAGCGCGGCGTTCTGCTGGTTCGGATACGTGAAGTTCAGGCCACGGCACTCAATGGCACCTTGCAGGGTGCGGCGGCTCATGGGCCGCTCTTCGAAATTGCGCTCCTGGGGCAGTTCCATCATCTGGTCCACCGAGGTCATGGTGACCTTGGCTTGCTGGTAACGGGTCAGCAGACCCGACAGCGAGGCCAGCGGGCTCAGGGCGCGGCCACTGAGCATGTAGCAGGCAATCAGGCCGCCCATGCTGAGGTTGCCGTCGATGATCTGGTAAACGCCGAACACGATCATGATCACGCCGGCCAGTTGCTGTATGAGCAAAGTCATGTTCATCGACAGGCCCGACAGCAACTTCACGCGCAGCTCGAGGCGGCTGAGGGTGCCGATGGTCTGTTCCCAGCCGTACTGGCGCTCGCTCTCGGCGTTGTTGACCTTGACCGCATCAAGCCCGGCGAGGGTTTCGATCAGGCTGGACTGGCGCTCGGCGGCCAGGGCCATGGTCCGCTCCATAGTCGCCACCAGCGGTTTTTGCAGGGCATAGCCGATGCCCAGGGCCAGCGGGAAGGCCAATACCGGGATCCACACCAGGTGCCCGCCCAGGATGGCGATCACCAGGAAAATCAGCAGGGTAAACGGCAGGTCGATCAGGCTGGTGAGGGTCAAGGATGCGAGGAAATCACGCAGGCTCTGAAACTCATGGATGTTCTGCGCGAAGCTGCCAACCCGTGCCGGGCGGTACTTCATGGACATGCCAACAATGCGCTCGAACAGCGTGGCCGAGATGATCAGGTCGGTTTTTTTGCCCGCCAGGTCCAGGCACAAACTGCGCAGGCTTTTGAGAACCAAGTCGAACAGGTAGGCGCCGCAGATACCCACGGCCAGCACCCAGAGGGTCGCGGTGGCCTGGTTTGGCACGACACGGTCGTACACGTTCATCACAAACAGCGGCGCGGCCATGGCGATGATGTTGATCAGGAAGCTCGCGGCGATGGCGTCGGTGTAGAGCCAGCGCGAACGTTTGAGCGTGTCGCGAAACCACGAACGCGCCCGAGGGATCAGGGTGCCGTGGTTGACGTCGAATTTGTGCTGAGGCTGGGCGAAGAAAACTTTGCCGATGTAGTCATTGGCCAGCAGCTCACGCTTGATCAGTACTTCACCGCCGTCGCTTTCGCTGAGCAGGATGCGTGCTTCGTCTTCACCTTGCCAACCCACCAGCACAGTACTGCGGCCGTCCTTGAGCAACAGCAGCGCCGGCAGTGCAATCGTCGGGATCTGCTCCAGCTTGCGCTGCAACACCCGGCCTTGCAGCCCGGCACGCGCGGCTGCACGCGGCAGCAACTCGGCACTCAGTCGCTGCGACGGCAGCGGCAAACCGGTGGTGAGCATGGCCGCGCTGGCAGGTTTTTGATGCAGGGCACAGAGCGCCAATAACCCGTCCAGTAACGGGTCGTCGTGGAGCGTGCGTGGATCATGACTGAGATGAACTCGACTGACTTCGGATTCCACGCGGCGCACTCTCGACTAACAGATGGGGCTATTGGGGTGGCTCAATTCATCCCAGGCAGTTGAACTTTAGGTTTCACGTCGTTCTGTACGACGGACGCCATCGGTGCGACCACTCCCTGGCTTTTGAGCAATTCACCCATGGTCGCCTTGATTCGATACTGAGTAAATAACTGAATGTTCTTGATCTCTTCCAGACGACGGGAAGCGGTGAACAATTCGTTCTCGCTGTCGAGCAAGTCGAGCAGGGTTCGTTGGCCGAGGCTGAACTGCTGCTGGTACGAAGTACGCACCCGGGTGCTGTGGTCGACGTATTGCTGGGCAACCGGCAACTGCGCATTGGCGTTGTTCAAGGCGTTCCAGGCCAGGCCCAGTTCTTCATTGAGTTGGCGCAAGGCGTTGTTACGGATATCCAGGGCTTGGCTGGTCTGGTACGACTTGGACTGCAAGTCGGCCTTGTTGCTGCCACCGGCGAACAGGTTGAAGCGCATGCGCACCATGGCTTCCCAGCCGTTGTTATGGCTGGCGTCGCCGGCTACGTTGTTATCGGCGTTGGTGCCAAGCTCGGCATCAAAGCGTGGGTAGAAGGTCGACTTGGCAGCTTCGTACTGGCTCTCGGCGGCGGAGATATCCGACTCGGCCGAGCGCAGGATCGGGCTGTTATCGAGCATCTGGCGACGGGCTTCATTCAGGTCCGCCGGCAGCATGGCCATAAATGGCGCTGGGCGCTCAAGCTGGTCGGGCATCTGGCCGACGGCGCTGAGGTAGTTGACCTGGGAGTCGGCCAGGTTGGTCTGCTCGGTGATCAGGTTGTTGCGAGCCTGGGCCAGACGCGCTTCGGCCTGGTCCTGGTCGGCACCGTTGCCGACACCGCGCTGGGTGCGCAATTTGATCTGGTCGTAGATGCGTTCGTGGTTGCGCAGGTTCTCTTCGGCCAGGCGCACGAATTCGCGGCGGGTCAACACGTCCAGGTAGACCTGGGCCACGGTCAAACCGGTGCGCTCGGAGGTGCCGAGCAAGGAATAAGCACGGGAGTTGACGTTGGCTTGTTGACGCCCAACTTCGCTGGACGTGGCGAAACCGTCAAAAATCATCTGTTGCAGGCGCAGGCTGGACTCGCCGCGGTTGAGCGTGTCCCAGTGGTTGCCGTTTGGGCCGTTGGCGGCGCGGGTGGTGGAGTTATCGGTGCCTTCGCGACCGTAACCGGCGTTCAGGTCAACGCGCGGCAAGTAACCACCTTGAGCGGCGCGCAATTGGTAATCGGCGGCGATACGGCTGTTCACGCCGGCCTGGATTTCCGGGTGCACATCCAGCGCCTGCTGCATGGCCTGGGGCAATGTTTGGGCTTGTACGAAACCGGCGGCGAGTACGAACGGTATTGCCTTGAACAGGTTCAAACGCATTTAAAAATTCCCCAGGACTTCTTGTCTCAAATCACAGCGATTGGTACCGCTGCGTCGGATAATGGCTACCGTAATGACCGTACGTCGGAAAGTTCAAAAAGCGGAACTGCTTCACACATGTAGGACGGTTCGCCGCATAAATATCAATGTGACATTACGGGACCAATTGTTTAGGATGGCGACCATAAGGTCAATACTTTGGCATAAACTAGATAACGAATAAATCTAGCCAATTATTTGACGTCAGTAACTACTTATACTACACCCCTCCTGTTTGGCCCTCCCCCCCCGCGAGCGGTCACATGGAATTCATCAGTAACGGATCGCCGGAGAAATCTTTAATGAGCAGTGTAGTTGCCATCGTCAAAAGCATTGTTGGTCAAGTTTTCGTTATTTCTCCGGAAGGGACGCGTCGTGTTTTAGTAGAAGGTGACCGTCTGTTCGCAGGCGACCAGATCGACACCGGCATGTCCGGCGCTGTGAGCCTTGAGTTGGCCGACGGCCGCACCCTGGACCTGGGCCGTGAAACCCAGTGGAGCGCCGACCTGCCGGACTCCAGCCTCGACCTGGCCGCTGCCGCCGAAAACGCCGCGCCGTCGGTTGCTGAACTGCAGCAAGCCATCGTTGCGGGCGCCGACCCGACCACCGACCTGGATGCTACCGCCGCCGGCGCGACGGCTGCCGGTAATGGTGCTGCGGGCGGGGGCCACAGCTTTGTTGTACTGGACGCGACGGCTGGCCGTGTCGACCCGACGATCGGCTTCCCGACCGGCCCACTGGGCCAGGGCGCCGCAACAACGACCCAACTCACGGGCGCCCAGGGCGCCGGTGGCAATGGCAACCTGGTCTTGCAGACGTCGACCCTGACGCTGAGCGCAACGCCGACCATCACTGAAGCTGGTGGTGTGCTGACCTACACCGCCACCGTCACGCAGCCGCCGATCAATGACCTGAGCATCACCCTGTCCAACGGTGCCGTGATCACCATCACCGCCGGCCAACTGACCGGCACCGTTAACGTGCCGCTGGCACCGAATGACAGCCCGTACATCGACCCAAGCCAGATCAACGTGAACGTCACCGGCACCACCGGCGGCAACAACCTGGTGCTGACGATTGACCCGAACCCGGCCGTTACGCAGATTACCGATACCATCGACACCACCACCGTCACGTTGACGGCGGGCAATACCGTGACTGAAGGCGGTCAGATCACCTATACCGCCACCCTGACCAACCCGGCGCAAACCCCGGTGACTGTCACCTTGAGCAATGGCTCGGTGATCACGATCAAGGCTGGGGAGTCGGTTGGCACTGTTGTTGTCGATACTCCGGCGAACGACGTTTACAACAATGGCTCGACTGTCAGCACTACTATTACCGGTGCGACCGGCGGCAACTTCGAAAACCTGGTGCCGAGCACTACGCCTGCGGTTACTACGATCACTGATTCGATCGACACCACCACCGTCACGCTGACGGCGGGTAACACCGTGACCGAAGGCGGTCAGATCACTTACACCGCTACCTTGACCAATCCGGCGCAGACGCCGGTGACTGTCACCTTGAGCAATGGCTCGGTGATCACGATCAAGGCTGGGGAGTCGGTTGGCACCGTCGTCGTGGACACTCCGGCGAACGATGTCTACAACAATGGTTCGACTGTCAGCACCACTATTACTGGTGCGACCGGCGGCAACTTTGAAAATCTGGTACCGAGCACGACGCCTGCGGTTACTACGATTACTGATTCGATCGATACCACCACCGTCACACTGACGGCGGGCAGTACCGTGACTGAAGGCGGCCAGATTACCTACACCGCCACCTTGACCAACCCGGCGCAGACGCCGGTGACTGTCACCTTGAGCAATGGCTCGGTGATTACGATCAAGGCTGGGGAGTCGGTTGGCACCGTCGTCGTGGATACCCCGGCGAACGACGTTTACAACAACGGTTCGACCGTCAGCACCACCATCACCGGGGCAACCGGCGGCAACTTTGAAAACCTGGTACCGAGCACTACGCCTGCGGTCACCACGATCACCGATTCGATCGACACCACCACTGTTTCGCTGACGGCTACCAATACCGTTACCGAAGGTGGGCAGATTACCTACACCGCCACCCTGACCAACCCGGCGCAAACCCCGGTAACTGTCACCTTGAGCGATGGCTCGGTGATCACTATCAAAGCTGGCGAATCTGTCGGCAGTGTGGTGGTCGACACTCCACCGAACGACGTTTACGTGAATGGCAGTACGGTGAGCACCACCATTACTGGCGCGACCGGCGGCAACTTTGAAAACCTGGTGCCGAACACTACGCCTGCGGTCACCACGATTACCGACTCGATTGACACCACGACGGTCACCTTGACGGCTCCGCCCGAGGCAAACGAAGGTGGTCAGATTACGTACACCGCTACGCTCTCCAATAAAGCGGGCACTGACGTCACGCTGAAGTTGGATAACGGCTCGACCATCACCATCAAGGCTGGCGATACCGTTGGCTCCGTGACTGTTGCGGCGCCTGGCGATGACGTGTTCATCGATAAGAGCACCCAGACGGTCAAGATCACTGACACTGCTGGCGGCAACTTCGAGAAGTTGGAAGTGGCTGGTGATGGTGCAACTACGACCATCAACGACACCATCGACAAGGTCGATGTGGTTCTGACCGCCACCACCACCGTTGGTGAAGGCGGCAACATCGTTTACACCGCGTCGCTGGTCGACAAGTCGGGTAATGCGGTGACTAACATCACCAATCCGTTGACCGTGACTCTGGACAATGGCCAGACCATTACCATCGGTGTGAACCAATCGAACGGCAGCGTGACCGTTGTAGCTCCAGATGACGTGTACAAGGGCGACCAGACCGTTACTACCGCTATCACTAACGTGACTGGCGGTGAGCACTTCGAAAACCTGGTGCCAGGTACTACGCCGGTTAGCACTACTGTCACCGACACTCCGGACACCGACAACACCACTACCGTGACGCTGACGGCGCCCTCTGCAGTGAACGAGGGTGGTCAGATCACCTATACCGCTACGCTTTCCAATAAAGCGGGTACTGATGTAACGCTGAAGTTGGATAACGGTTCGACTATCACCATCAAGGCTGGCGACACCGTTGGCTCCGTGACTGTTGCGGCGCCTGGCGATGACGTGTTCATCGATAAGAGCACCCAGACGGTCAAGATCACTGACACTGCTGGCGGCAACTTCGAGAAGCTGGAAGTGGCTGGTGATGGTGCAACTACGACCATCAACGACACTATCGATAAGGTGGATGTCGTGTTGACCGCCACCACCACCGTTGGTGAAGGCGGCAACATCGTTTACACCGCGTCGCTGGTCGACAAGTCGGGTAATGCGGTGACTAACATCACCAACCCGCTGACCGTGACCTTGGATAATGGCCAGACCATTACCATCGGTGTGAACCAGTCCAGCGGCAACGCCACAGTTGTAGCTCCGGATGACGTGTACAAGGGCGACCAGACCGTCACTACCGCTATTACTAATGTGACTGGCGGCGAGCACTTCGAAAATTTGGTGCCAGGTACCACACCGGTCAGCACCACCGTCACCGACACTCCGGGTACCGATAACACCACCACCGTCACGTTAACCGCGCCAAGCGACGTCAACGAAGGCGGTCAGATTACGTACACCGCTACGCTTTCCAATAAAGCAGGCACTGACGTAACGCTGAAGTTGGATAACGGTTCGTCTATCACCATCAAAGCTGGCGATACCGTTGGCTCCGTGACTGTTGCAGCGCCAGGCGATGACGTGTTCATCGACAAGAGCACTCAGACCGTCAAGATCACCGACACCACTGGCGGTAACTTCGAAAAGTTGGAAGTGGCTGGTGATGGTGCAACTACGACCATTAACGACACCATCGACAAGGTCGATGTGGTTCTGACCGCCACCACCACCGTCGGTGAAGGCGGCAACATCGTTTACACCGCCAGCCTTGTGGATAAAAACGGCGCGGCAGTGACCAACATCACCAACCCGCTGACCGTGACTTTGGATAATGGCCAGACCATCACCATCGGCGTGAATCAGTCCAGCGGCAACGTCACAGTTGTAGCTCCGGATGACGTGTACAAGGGCGACCAGACCGTCACAACCGCTATCACTAATGTGACCGGCGGTGAGCACTTCGAAAACTTGGTGCCAGGTACCACGCCGGTCAGCACCACCGTCACCGATACACCGGGTACTGATAACACCACCACCGTCACGTTGACCGCGCCAAACGAAGTCAATGAAGGTGGTCAAATCACCTACACCGCGACCTTGAGCAACAAGGCCGGTACTGACGTAACCCTGAAACTCGACAATGGTTCGAGCATCATCATCAAAGCTGGCGACACCGTCGGCTCTGTGACCGTTGCTGCACCTGGCGATGACGTGTTCATCGATAAGAGCACCCAGACCGTCAAGATCACTGACACCACTGGCGGCAACTTCGAAAAACTGGAAGTTGCCGGCGACGGCGCAACAACCACGATCAACGACACCATCGACAAAGTGGATGTGGTCCTGACCGCCACCACTACCGTCGGCGAAGGCGGCAACATCGTTTACACCGCGTCGCTGGTCGACAAGTCGGGTAATGCGGTGACCAACATCACCAACCCGCTGACCGTGACTTTGGATAATGGCCAGACCATCACCATCGGCGTGAATCAATCCAGCGGCAACGTCACAGTTGTAGCTCCAGATGACGTGTACAAGGGCGACCAGACCGTCACTACCGCTATCACTAATGTGACCGGCGGTGAGCACTTCGAAAACTTGGTGCCAGGTACTACGCCTGTTAGCACCACCGTCACCGATACTCCGGGTACCGATAACACCACCACCGTGACACTGACGGCTCCGTCTGAAGTGAACGAGGGTGGTCAGATCACTTACACCGCTACGCTCTCCAATAAAGCGGGCACTGACGTAACCCTGAAACTCGATAACGGTTCGAGCATCACCATCAAAGCTGGCGATACCGTCGGCTCCGTGACTGTTGCAGCGCCTAGCGATGACGTGTTCATCGACAAGAGCACTCAGACCGTCAAGATCACCGACACCACTGGCGGTAACTTCGAAAAACTGGAAGTGGCTGGTGATGGTGCAACTACGACCATTAACGACACTATCGACAAAGTGGATGTGGTGCTGACCGCAACGACCACAGTGGGCGAAGGCGGCAACATCGTTTACACCGCGTCGCTGGTCGATAAGTCGGGCAATGCGGTGACCAACATCACCAACCCGCTGACCGTGACCCTGGATAACGGCCAGACCATCACCATCGGCGTTAATCAGTCCAGCGGCAACTTGACCGTTGTAGCTCCAGATGACGTGTACAAGGGCGACCAGACCGTCACTACCGCTATTACTAACGTGACTGGCGGTGAGCACTTCGAAAACCTGGTGCCAGGTACTACGCCTGTCAGCACCACTGTCACCGATACTCCGGGTACTGATAACACCACTACCGTCACGTTGACCGCGCCAAGCGCAGTCAATGAAGGTGGTCAGATTACGTACACCGCGACCTTGAGCAACAAGGCCGGTACTGACGTAACCCTGAAACTGGATAACGGCTCGACCATCACCATCAAAGCTGGCGACACCGTTGGCTCCGNNCTAGCGATGACGTGTTCATCGATAAGAGCACTCAAACCGTCAAGATCACTGACACTGCTGGCGGTAACTTCGAGAAGCTGGAAGTGGCGGGCGACGGCGCGACCACGACGATCAACGACACCATCGACAAAGTGGATGTGGTGCTGACCGCCACCACCACCGTTGGCGAAGGCGGCAACATCGTTTACACCGCGTCGCTGGTCGACAAGTCGGGTAATGCGGTGACCAACATCACCAACCCACTGACTGTGACTTTGGATAACGGCCAAACCATTACCATCGGTGTGAATCAATCGAACGGCAGCGTGACCGTTG
>NZ_JACAQL010000001.1:277-277922 GCF_013385245.1 Pseudomonas sp. IPO3747 | reverse complement strand
ACCCGCAACCGGTTGTCATACGCATCGCTGATGGCGGTCAGCACACCCTCTTGAAAGTGGTAGAACAGCGACGCCTGGGCCAGCACCAGTTCATCGGGCAATTCACCCAAATAGATCGCCGCTTCAGCCAAGCTATTGGTAATCGCCGGTCGATTAGCGGTAGGCAGCACAAACTCAGTACGACGATTCTCATGATCCGTCCACACCACCGAATCACCGGAAACACAAAGCCGCTGCGCCAGCGAATGGCTCCAGCCAAACCCCAACCCGCCATCCACTTCCACCGCACTGGTGCGATACAGCCGTGTCCACTCAAACGGCAAAACCCCATCCAGCGTGCCGTCTGTGAGCGTCAGCAATTCCTCGCCGGTGACCATCGACACCGGGCAGCCGTTGGTAACGGTTCTGTCGGCCGGAGCCGCCGCATCGCCATTAAGGTTCTTGCCCGAAGCCGGCACATCATCCACAGGTTCCTGGCGCACCAACGCGGTCTGCTGCGTCTTGCTGCGCACCGCCGGCACCGGGTTGGCAACCAACTGGTCCCCAGCCTTCAGCGGCGCAACCGGCACGGTCTTGATCGGCGTCGGGGCACTGCCCAGCAAGATCGGCTTGGCCGCCTCGACATGCTCACCCAAGCGAGATTTACCAAATTGCCCGGCCAGTTGCTCCAACCACCGGCGCGCACGCCGAGACTTGATGCCGCCCAGCACCTGGGCGCTCATGCGTATCGCAATCCCCATGCCGCCCGTGGCCAGGGCCAGCACCAGGTTAATCAGCACGTCGGCGCTGATCTCACCCAGCAACTCGTTCATGTATGCAGGCGGCAACAACCGCATCCAACTGACCATGGCCGACAGGTAGATAAACAGCAGCGGCTCATCGCTGAGCACCAACAGGCCTTTTTCAAGCGCCTCGGCGCTGGCATTCAGCAGCTGTTCAAACTCGGCCTGGGACAGATAACTCAGCAGCTTTTCAGCGTTATCCAACGGGTGTGCAAGCCACTCAAACAGCTGCTTGAGGCTGTCCCATAGTGAGTACAGCGCCTCGCCAAACCCTTTGGCGTAAGCCTGGTCCAGCATGAGATAACGCTTGAGGACATTGGCCTCGGAGTAGTCCTGCCACAGTGGCGCAAATGTGCCGCTCCACTCGCTGCGCAGCCAGCCTTCCAGCGGTTCGATGACCGACTGATAGGAGGCATACAACGCCTTGAAATGCGCAGGCGAAACGTCGGGGTAAAAGTTGACCCGGTACTGCTGGTTGCGATCACATTCGGTGATTTCGAGAATGCCGCTGGGGCCAATAGTTTTGCGGATCGGCTCGCCCAGTGGGCCGCCATTGGGATCTACGCGTTGCAGCACCACCGGCGTATTGCCGATGGGCACAAAGCGTGTGCTCTGGAACATATGCACCAGGGTCAACGTGCCGCTGGCCTGGCAGGTGGCGACGGTGGTGCTGGGAATGATCGAGCGGTCGATCGGCGCGACCAGCGCCACTTCGTTGCCGACCTTGAACACCTGCTCGACGTCCAGCGCCGAAAAGCTCAAGAAGCTCTGCGCCCAGCTGTCGTATGAACTCAAGCAACGCCGGAAATCGCCAAGCACGGCCTCGACGTCCCGCGTCTTCGAATCCATGGCGGCTAGCACCAACAGGCCAATAGTCTGGCCGGTGGCGGCGATCAAAACCAAGCCCCGACAACCGAGGCCTTAACCAGAAAAACCATCTGCAATCCCTCGCACTGTGTGATCAGGCGAAGGACTTTGCAGAGATTTTCAGGACAACTCTGTAGAGCTTATCCGGCGTTTACGTGGGAAGTTTCAACGGCCTTCGTGCGCTCCCGCCCAAGCACCAGGCTGCACAGCGCCGGCAGGAACAACAGAGTCAACACGGTGCCTACCAGCACCCCGCCAATCAGCACGTAGGCCAGGGACGACCAGAACACCGACAGCGTCAACGGAATAAACGCCAGCGCCGCCGCCAATGCGGTCAGGATTACCGGCCGCGCCCGGCGCACGGTGGCTTCGATAATCGCCTCGCGCACCGCCATGCCATGGTCCTGGTTCTGGCGGATCTGGTCGGTAAAGATCAGCGTGTTGCGCATCAGAATGCCGCCGATGCCGATCAGGCCCAGAATCGCGTTGAACCCGAACGGCTGGTTGAACAGCAGCAAGGTCGGCACCGCGCCAATCAACCCGAGCGGCGCAGTGGCGAAGACCATGAACATCACGCCGAACGAACGCACCTGGAACATGATCACCGTGAGGGTCAGCAAAATCATGATCGGGAACAGTGCCGCCAGCGCCACGTTGGCCTTGGCGCTTTCTTCTACCGGGCCGCCGATCTCGATCTGGTAACCGTCGGGCAGCTTGGCGATCAAGGGTTGCAGGTCTTTGTACACGGCCATTTCCACGTCGGGCGGTTGCACGCCGTCGATGATGTCGGCGCGCACTTCCACGGTGCTTGCACGGTTGCGCCGCTTGAGGATCGGCTCTTCCATCACCGCCTGGAAGTGCCCGACCTGGGCCAGCGGCACCGAGGTGCCGGCGCTGTTGGTGAGGGTCATGTTGTTGAGGTTACCGAGGTTCTCGCGCTGGTTGCCCTGGGCACGCGCGACCACCGACACGGTGCGGTTGCCTTCGCGCACTTCGGTGATCGGGTTGCCACTGAGCAAGGCATTGAGCTGGGATTTGACCTCGTTGGGCGTGAAACCCAGCAGGCGCAGGCGGTCCTGGTCCAGCACCAGCCGATAACCGCTGGTGCGTTCGCCCCAGTCGAGGAAAGCGTCCCTGGTCAACGTGTTGGCCGCCACGACGCGGCGCACGTCTTCGGACACCCCGCGCAGCACATCCAGGTTCGGCCCGGACACACGAAACACCACCGGGAACGGCACCGGCGGGCCAAACAGCAATTGCGTGACGCGCACCCGCGCGGCTGGGAACTCACCGGCGGCAATGCGTTCACGCATGCGCAGTTTCAGCGCATCGCGGGCATGCGAGTCGGGGGTTTGCACAATCAGCTTGGCAAACGCCGGGTCGGGCAGTTCGGGGTTCAGCGACAGGAAAAAGCGTGGCGCACCGCCGCCCACATAGGTGTCGACCAGGCTGGTTTGCGGTTCTTGCAGCAAGGCTTTTTCCAGCTGCGCCGCCACCGCTTCGGTGCTTTTGAAGGCGCTGCCGGGCGGCATGTACACCTCAAGGATCAGCTCGGAACGGTCGGAGTTGGGGAAAAACTGCTTCTTCACCACGCCCATGCCCAGCACGCACAGTACAAAGGCACCGACCACCAGGCCAGTGACCAGCCAGCGTTGGCGCACACAGGCTTCGACCAGGCTGCGCAGTTTCTGGTAATAACGGCCGGCGTAAATCGCGTCATGACCGCCTGGCACCGGTTTGATCTGCGGCAGCAACTTCACGCCCAGGTACGGCGTGAACACCACGGCCACCAGCCAGGACGAGATCAGCGCAAAGCCGACGATCCAGAAGATATTGCCGGCATATTCGCCGGCGCCGGAGCGCGCAAAGCCCACCGGCAGAAAGCCGATGATGGTCACCAAGGTGCCGGTGAGCATCGGCGCCGCAGTGGAACTCCAGGCAAACGTGGCGGCGTGAATCCGGTCAAACCCTTCTTCGAGTTTTACCACCATCATCTCGATGGCGATGATCGCATCGTCCACCAGCAAACCCAGGGAAATAATCAGCGCGCCCAAGGTAATGCGGTCAAATTCACGCCCGGTGAGCAGCATGATCACAAACACCACCGACAAGGTCAGCGGCACCGCGGCGGCCACCACCAGCCCGACGCGAAAGCCCAGGGCCAACAGGCTGATTACCATCACTACGGCCAGGGCGACGAAGAATTTGAGCATGAACTCATTCACCGCCAGGCTGATGTTTTTCGCCTGGTCGGAGACCTTGGCGAAGTTCACGCCCAGCGGCAGGTCCGCCTGGATTCTGGCTTCCTGGGCCTTGAGGCTTTTGTCCAGTTCCAGGCCGTTCCAGTGCTTCTCCATGATCACGCCAAGCATCAGCGCCGGGTCGCCCTGATGGCGGATGCGATAGCTGGGCGGGTCTTCATAACCACGGCTCACGGTCGCCACATCGGCAATGCGCAGTACGCGGCCGTTGACTTCCAGCGGTACGTTTTCGATCAGCGCCAGGCTGTCGAAGGCGCCGTCGATGCGAATATAGGCACGCGCGCCAGCGGTTTCGACAAAGCCCGACGGCGCCACGGCGTTCTGTGCGGCGAGGGCGGCGAAGATCTGGTCCGGCTTGATGCCCAGCGTGGCCAGGCGCTCATAAGAGAACTCGACAAATATCCGCTGCGCCTGCTCGCCGAGGATATTGACCTTCTTCACGCCCGGCAGGTTGAGCAAGCCCTGGCGCAAGTCTTCGGCCATCTGCACTTGCTGGCGATGGGGCAGGTGCTCGGCTTCCAGCGCATACAGGGCGAAATACACATCGGAATATTCGTCATTGAAGAACGGCCCGATCACGCCTTTGGGCAGTTTCGCCGCTTCGTCGCTGAGCTTTTTGCGGGTCTGGTAAAACAGGTCCTGGATCTCACTGGGGCGCGTGGATTCCTTGTAGGTCATGCGCATCGACACAAAACCCGGCTGGGCGATGGTCTCGACGCGGTCGTAGTAGTCCAGTTCCTGCAGGCGCTTTTCCAGGCGGTCGGCGACTTGCTCCTGCATCTCCTGGGCGGTGGCGCCGGGCCAGGCGGCGGTGATGGTCATGACCTTGACGGTAAACGACGGGTCTTCAGCGCGCCCCAGCTTGCCGAACGAGAAGATCCCGGCGGCGAGGATCGCAATGATCAGAAACAGCGTGACGGTGCGGTGCTTTACCGCCAGTTCGGAGAGGTTGATGCCGCGCATGCTCAGTGGTCCTGTTTACGGTTGAGGGCCAGTGCCTGGGCCGGCAGCAGGCGCACCGTGTCGCCGCTGTGCAGCAAGTGCGCGCCGAGGGCGACGACGATTTGGCCGGGCGTTACGCCGCTGTCGAGCAGCGCGTCTTCCTGGCCAAGGCTGGCGACGTTGACGGGGGCGAAGCTGACCTTGTCGTCCGCGCCAATCACCCACACGCCGGTGCCTTGCCCCGCATCCTGCAACGCGCCGATGGGCACGCGGGTTTGCTGGGCCTGGCCATTGCCTTGCAGGCGTACGGTGATGGTGGAGCCGAGGGCAAAACGGTCGACGGCGCCATGCAGCACGTAGCGTGCGCGGTAGGTGCGGGTGGTGGGGTCGGCGCTGGCCGACAGCTCGCGCAGGGTGGCTGTCACGGCCTGGTCCTGTGCGCCGAACGGGAAGGCCAGGGCTTTTTGCGCGGCTTGGTCGCGCTGGTTTTCCGGCAGGTTGACGATGGCTTCGCGGGCGCCGTCGTGGGCCAGGCGCGCCACGATCTGGCCTTCGGCGACCACTTGGCCGCGATCCACGCGCACATCGGTGATGATGCCGTCGCCGTCGGCCTTGAGCACCGAGTAAGTGCGGCGGTTTTCGATCTGGCTGGCATCCGATTGCGCCGCGGCCAGTTCGGCTTCGGCCACGCGCAGGTTGGTCGCCGACTGGTCGAAGATCTGCCGTGACACGGCGCCGGTACTGGCCAGGCGCTGGTAGCGGTTTTCGTCATCACGGCGCTGGCGCAATTGCGCCTGTGCCGCGTTGACGCGGTTTTTGGCTGAGCGCAGGGCCAGTTCGAAGTCGCCGATGTCCAGTACCAGCAAGGTGTCACCACGGGCGACATGCTGGCCGGGGTCGACCTTGCGTTCGATGACTTTGCCGCTGACCCGGAAGCCCAAATCGCTTTCGGTGCGCGCCGCGACCACGCCGGTGTAGGCGCTTTGTTGGGTGCCGGCGGCTTCTACCTTGGCGGCCAGAACGGGACGCGGCAGCGGCACTTCGACGGCGGTGTCGGCCTTGCTGTTGCAGCCGCTGAGGATAATCAACAGGCCCAGGGGCGTGAGAAGACGCAGGGGAAGAGGGTGCATGACGGGCTCCAGGGGTGGCCAATGGATAAAAAATTATGGACATAATTTTTTGCTCATATTATGGTCGAAATATAAATTAATCCAGCCCCCGGATATTCCTTATGTCGAACGCCCCGGCCCCGTCGCGAAGCCTGTTGTTTTTACTGGTGGCGCTCACCGCACTCGGTGAAGTCTCGACCCAATTGCTCATCCCCGGCCTGGGCGCTATCGAGCAGGCACTGGCGGCGCCAGCGGGTTCGGCGTTGCTGGCGTTGTCGGCATTTGTGGCTGCATTTGGCCTTGGGCAATTGCTGTTCGGGCCGCTGTCGGACCGCATCGGCCGTCGCCCCGTGCTACTTGGCGGCCTGGCGCTGTATGTGCTGGCAACCCTGTCGATGCTGCTGGTCAGCGACATTCAACAGTTCATTGCCGCCCGCGTGCTGCAAGGCCTGGGCGCCTGCGCCGCGCTGGTGCTGGCGCGCACGGTGGTGCGTGATGTGTGGAAGGCCGAAGCGGGGCCAGCGCTGGCGTTGACCATGATCGGCATGCTCTACGCCATCGTTGTGGCGCCGATGATTGGCGGGTTGCTGATCAAGCTGCTGGGCTGGCAGGCGCCGATCCTGCTGGCGCTGGTGATCGGCAGCGTGGTGCTGGTGTTGGCGCTGTTGTTCTTTCGCGAGAGCAATCACTTTCTGGACCCCAAGGCCGGGCATTGGCGCACCCTCGGCGGGCAATACCTGGATTTGCTCAAGGGCCGCCAGTATCGGGCGTACGCGGTTGCGTTGGCCTGCACCTACGGCGCGATGTTCGCGGTGATCGCGGGTTCATCGGCGGTGTTTATCAACTTGCTGGGGTTCAGCAGCCTGGAGTACGGGCTTAATTTTGGCCTGATCGTGTCGATGCTGATCGTGGGTTCTACCTACACCCGGCGCAATATCCTGCGCCTGGGGCCGCAACGCATTGTGTCGATAGGCGTGACGCTGGTCGCCATCGGCGGGATTCTAGCGGTGGTGATTTACGAGCTGTTCGGCCTGTCGGCGCTGGGCCTGGATATTCCGGTGGCATTGGTCACCCTTGGCGGCGGCCTGGTGTTGCCGGGCTCTGTCACGGGCGGGGTGATGCCCAACGCCCATCGTGCGGGGTTGGCGGCGGGATTGATGGGCTTTTCGCAGATGTTTGGCGCGACGTGCAGTGGCCTGTTGCTGAGCCATCTGCGTGATGGCAGTGCCACGCCGATGATCATGATCCAGGCGAGCTTTGCGGTTTCGGCGTTTGTGGCGTTCCACCTGCTGCGCCAGCGCCAAGCGCTGCTGGCCGCGGCTTGATCGTTCCCACGCTCTGCGTGGGAATGCCGCCCCGGACGCTCCGCGTCCCGCTCTGGCAGTCGTGACGCAGAGCGTCACTGGATGCATTCCCACGCGGAGCGTGGGAACGATCAGCGGTCAGGCCATGTCGCTGTGCGCGAATTCCTCGCCGAGAAAATCAATCAGGGTGCGCACCGACGGCAACAGCCCACGGCGCGAAGGGAAAATCGCGTGCACGATCCCGGTCCTTGGCGACCAACCCGGGATCAAGTTGACCAGGCGCCCGGCGGCAATGTCCTCGCGCACCACCACACTCGGCAGGTGCGCAATACCCACCCCGGCGCACACCGCGTGGCGCAACGCCAACAGGTCATCGGTGATCATCCGTGGGAAGTGTCGAATCACCGCGCTGGCACCGTTCTCGCCAAACAATTCCCACTGGTACTCACGCTGCGCCGAGCCCCAATACACGCTCGGCAACCCATTCAAATCCCCAGGCAACGGCGGGTTGGACAGGCGCGACACAAACGCCGGGCTGCCCACCAGGCACTGCGTGCTGTTGCCAAGCACATTCATCACCAGATCGGTGTCTTCCAAGGGCGGAAAGCGAATGCGCAGGGCGATGTCAAAGCCTTCGTGAATCACATCCACACGCCGGTTGGTGCTCTCCAGGTGCAACTCCACCAGCGGGTACTTGAGCATGTAGCGGGTCAGCATCGGCCCGACCCAGGAGTTGAGCAGGGCGGTGGGGCAGCTCAAACGCACAATGCCCTGGGGCTCGGAACGGTTGCGCTCGATCACTTCGGCGGCCGCTTCGGCCTCCACCCGCATGGCCAGGCAGCGCTGGTAATAGACCTGGCCGATTTCGGTGAGCGAACAATGCCGGCTGGTGCGGTTGATCAGGCGCACACCCAGGCGCTCTTCGAGCTCGCTGATACGCCGGCTGAGCTTCGATTTAGGCATGTCCAGCGCGCGGCCCGCGGCGGCAAAACCACGGTGCTCGACCACTTGGGTGAAGTAATAGAGGGTGTTGAGGTCTTCCACTATCGTTCTCCAAATAGAACGCTAAGGGTTATTTTTGCCGTCTAGCGCGGTAAAGGTAGCGGATTTAAGCTGTGTACATGCACTGCTTTCACGCCTTTGGAGAAACGCCATGAAAAATATCATCGGTATCTACACCAGCCCACGCAGCCATTGGGTAGGCGACGGCTTTCCGGTTCGCACGCTGTTTTCCTACGACACCATGGGCAAGCACATCAGCCCGTTCCTGTTGCTGGACCACGCCGGGCCGGCCGATTTCACCCCGACCCAAGCACGTCGTGGCGTCGGCCAGCACCCGCATCGCGGCTTTGAAACCGTGACCATCGTCTACAAGGGCGAAGTCGAGCACCGCGATTCCACCGGCGCTGGCGGCACCATCGGCCCAGGCGATGTGCAATGGATGACGGCGGCCAAAGGCATCCTGCATGAGGAGTTCCACTCCGCAGCGTTTGCCCAAAAGGGCGGCGCGCTGGAAATGGTGCAGTTGTGGGTCAACCTGCCGGCCAAGGACAAAATGACCGATGCCGGCTACCAGACCATCCTCGACGGCGATATCCCGTCATTACCGCTGGCCGACAACGCCGGCAGCTTGCGCCTGATTGCCGGTGAGTTTGCCGGTAAACAAGGCCCGGCCCGCACCTTCACGCCGATCGACGTGTGGGATGTGCGCCTCAATGCCGGTAAGTCTGTGACCCTCGACCTGCACGCCGGGCGCAACACCGCGCTGGTAGTGCTCAAAGGCACGGTGCAGGTCAATGGCCAGGAACTGGTGCGCGAAGGGCAACTGGCGTTGTTCGAACGCGACGGCGACCAACTCGCCCTGGAGTCGAACAACGATGCGATGTTCCTGCTGCTCAGCGGCGAACCCATCGACGAGCCTATCGTCGGCCACGGCCCGTTCGTGATGAACACCGAGCAAGAGATCCACCAGGCTTTTGCTGACTTCCAATCAGGCCAGTTCGGCCAGATGCATCACTGATTCACCCCCGCAACACCCAACCCAGATAGCCAGGCCGGTTTACCGGCCAAGGATGGCTGTCGCCCATGGAAAAGAGGAAGCACTCATGACTACTCCCTACAAACGTCTGGACAAGGACAACGCCGCCGTTCTGCTGGTTGATCATCAGGCTGGCCTGCTGTCTCTGGTGCGAGATATCGAACCGGACAAGTTCAAGAACAACGTGCTGGCCCTGGCTGACCTGGCCAAGTACTTCAAGCTGCCAACCATCCTCACCACCAGCTTCGAAACCGGCCCCAACGGCCCACTGGTACCGGAGCTGAAGGCACTGTTCCCGGACGCGCCGTACATTGCGCGCCCTGGCCAGATCAATGCCTGGGACAACGAAGATTTCGTCAAGGCGATCAAGGCCACCGGCAAGAAACAACTGATCATCGCCGGTGTGGTAACCGAGGTTTGCGTGGCGTTCCCTGCGTTGTCGGCTCTGGCTGAAGGGTTTGAGGTGTTCGTGGTGACGGACGCGTCCGGCACCTTCAACGAAATCACCCGCGATTCGGCCTGGGACCGCATGTCGGCCAGCGGCGCGCAACTGATGACCTGGTTCGGCCTGGCCTGTGAGCTGCACCGCGACTGGCGCAACGATATCGAAGGCTTGGGTACCTTGTTTGCCAACCATATCCCGGACTATCGCAACCTGTTTACCAGCTATAACGCGCTGACTGGCGCCAAGTAAGCGCAAGACCCAAGGGTTGCCACATACCCCCTGTGTGGAGCGGGTTAGTGTGGGAGCTGGCTTGCCTGCGATGGCATCACCTCGGTTTATCAGTCATACCGAGGTGTCCGCATCGCAGGCAAGCCAGCTCCCACACAAAGCCTGCTTCCACATTAAGCCTGTTCCCACATTTTGTTATTCAGTATTGCCGATTCATGCGATCTTCTCGCCACACACCCTGGAGTCGCCTGGATGCCCTCATTTATCGCTGATCACCCGATGCTGTGCGCCGTGGCGCTGATCTTTATCGACATCGCTGTGTGGCGGCTTATTTCCGCCAACCTCGCCAACTGGAAACTGGCGGCGCGCCTGGCGATCTTTGCGGTGTTCAGCGCCGTGCTGTTCAACGACGGCATGAACCCCATGCAGCTTGCGCCCTATGGCGACAACACCGCCTTGCACCTGGCGGCCACGGCGTTGCAGATCGGCTGGTGGCTGTTCGCAGCGCGCACCCTCACGGTATTGCTCGGCACGGTCATGATGAATCGCGTCGGGCACGGCGGGCGCTTGTTGCAAGACCTGCTGGGCGCAGTGATCTTCCTGATCGCGATCATCGCCGCCATGGCCTATGTGCTCGACTTGCCGGTTAAGGGCGTGCTCGCCACCTCCGGCGCGGTGGCGATCATCGTCGGCCTGGCGCTGCAAAGCACCTTGAGCGACGTGTTTTCCGGGATCGTGCTCAACACCACCAAGCCGTATCAGGTAGATGACTGGATCTCCATCGACGGCACCGAAGGGCGCGTCACTGACATCGACTGGCGTGCCACGCGCCTGCAAACCTCCCAGGGCAGCATGGCGGTGATCCCCAACTCCCTGGCGGCCAAGGCCAAGATCATCAACTTCTCACGCCCGGCGGACATGTTCGGCCTGGCGGTCAGCCTGCAAGTCAGCCCGCATGCGCGCCCGCAAACCGTGATCGAAGCGCTGGAGCGCGCGATGCAAGGCTGCCGGCCATTGTTGGCCAAACCCGCGCCCAGCGTGGCGTTCAAGACTTCGGCCAGTGGCGGCGTGGAATACGAGATCAGCGGGTTTGTGCCGGCCATGGGCCAAAAGCGGGAAGTGCGTAACCAGCTTTACGACCTGGCGTTCCGCCACCTGCAAGCAGCGGGCGTGGGCCTGCTGTCGGCCACTGAAAGCAGCGCGCCGCCGGTGATGTCCCACGCACGGGCATTGCTGGAGCGTTCGTCGATTTTCTCCACGTTGCGCCAAGAGGAAAAAGACACCTTCAGCCAGAACATGACCCTGCACACCTATCGTGCCGGCGAGATGATCCTGCCGGCGGGGGAGGTCAGCGACCATTTGTTTATCGTCGAGTCCGGCGTGGTCTCGGTGATGTTGATCAAGGATGGCCACACGTTCGAAGCCGGGCGCATGGGGCCGGGCGAGGTGATTGGCGAGTCGGGGATTTTGTCCGATCAAGCGGCGCTGGCGGACTTCACCGCCAAGACCTTCTGCACGCTGTATCGGATCGAAAATGAGTACCTAAAACCCTGCCTGGACGCGCGCCACGACATCAGCGAAGCGATGAAGGCACTGCTGGATTTCCGTGTGCACGCCGCGCAAGCCCTGACCCAGGACGCGCCGGTGGTGCCGGTCAAGAAAGGCTTTTTGCAATGGCTGCGTAACCGCGGGTTGTGAGGCCGTAACGCCATATCTTCGGGATATAACGCGATCTAAATGTGGGAGCGGGCTTGCTCGCGAATACGGTGGGTCAGTCGCCTATGCATCGACTGACACTACGCATTCGCGAGCAAGCCCGCTCCCACATTCAGACTGAGTTGTTTCAGTTGGAAGGTGCGCACCGGGTTCGGCGCGCACTGCTGGTTGCTCAATGACTCAAATACACCGGGCTGTCGGTGGACAGCGAAGCTTTTACCGCGTGGGTCATGTCGGTGATCAGCGCTTCTTCGCGGTCCTCACTTAATGCCTTGAGGGTAATGGCCACCACTTCCTGCGGGGTGCTTTTTGGCGCCTGCACATCCGCCACCATGTCAGTGTCGATATAGGCCGGGTGTACGCCGATCACCAAGGTGTTCTGCTCGCGCAATTCACCACGCAGGCCATTGGTAAGACCCCACTGCGCCGACTTGGAGGTGCTGTAGCCGCCGGAGCCGGGAGGGCTCAGCCAGCTCAGTACCGAGAGGATATTGATCAACGCGCCACCGCCGTGCCGGGCCAGGATCGGTGCAAAAGCGCGGCTCAGGCGCAAGGTGCCGAAGGTGTTCACCTCAAAGTGCTGCTGCAGGTTCTCGATGCTGTCTTCGGCCAGCAACGAGCCGTACTTGAGCCAGCCCGCGTTGTTGATCAACACGCTGACATCGCCGCACTGCTCGGCGGCGCGCTGCACGCTGGCCGGGTCGGTAATGTCCAGGGCAATCGGCGTGCTGCCGGGGATATCCACACTGGCCGGGTCACGTGCACCGGCATACACCTTGGCCGCACCCGCTGCCAGCAGCGCGGTGACAAACGCTTTGCCCAGGCCACGATTGGCACCGGTAACCAACACCACTTTTCCACGAATATCCATGATGCACTCCAGGCGACGAATTAGGTTTAATAATGAAACCGTTTTTATCTTGAGCCTGTTGGTCCTATAATGCAACCTAATATTTCTGATTGCCCGGAGGCCCGACGATGAAACGCAAATGCCTGGAAGGCGACTGTTGCCCGGTCGCCCGCGCACTCGACGTGGTGGGGGATTGGTGGACGCTGTTGATCATCCGCGACGCCTACGCCGGGGTGACGCGCTTCGGTGACTTCCAAAAACACCTGGGCGTGGCGAAAAACATCCTCGCCACGCGTCTCAAGGACATGGTCGAACAAGGCCTGTTGCAAACCAGTGAAGTGGGCGCGCGCAGCGAATATCAACTCACCGACAAAGGCCGCGCGCTGATGCCGGTGCTGGTAACCCTGGCGCAATGGGGCGAAACCTTCACGCAGCCGGCCGATGGCGCCACCCACTTGCTGGATGCGCGCTTGCTCAAGCCGCTGCGCAAGGTCGAGATCGTGTCCGAAGACGGCCGGGTGCTGGGCCTGGAAGACATCATCACCCAGATGCCGGCGGCATAACGACTGGGCCATTGTGGCGAGCAGGCTGTTGTGGCAAACAGGCTTGTTATGGAAAACAGGCTTGTTGTGGCGAGCAGGCTCGCCACAAAGGGAACATGGCGACCTGAAACGCTCTCAGGCAAAGCCTCCAAGACCTCAGGGGCATTTTCTTCAATACCACCGCCGTTCAGCCCTTTACCGTGAAGCCATCGTCACTCGGCATCACCAAAAGGAACTGCAATGAGTTTGATCATCTCCATGGCCGCCTTCGCTTTGGCCACGTCCATCACCCCCGGCCCGGTCAATGTGGTGGCGCTCAGCTCCGGCGCGCGCTTTGGCTTTGCCGCCAGCCAGAAACACGTAGTCGGCGCCGCCGTGGGTTTTACCTTGCTGCTGGTGCTGATCGGCCTGGGCCTGCATGAAGTGCTGGTGCGCTGGCCGATCCTCACCCAGTTGATCCAGTGGGGCGGGGTCGCCTTTTTGCTGTACATGGCCTGGAAACTCGCGGTCGACGATGGCCGACTCGACGCCGAAGGCACTGCCACCGCGCCCTCGATGCTCTACGGCGCGATCATGCAATGGCTCAACCCCAAAGCCTGGCTGGCCTGTGTGGCGGGCATGGGCTTGTTCGTGGCCGATGGCGATGCGCGCCAAGTGTGGCTGTTTGCGGCGCTGTACCTGGTGATCTGCTACCTGTCGGTGGCGTGCTGGGCCTACGCCGGCACGTTTTTGCGGCGCTACCTGAGCAACCCCCAAGGTGTGCGCCTGTTCAACCGCTCAATGGCCGCGTTGCTGGTGGCCAGTGTGGGTTATTTGCTGATGGCTTGAGCAAGTCGCGGTACTGGCCCGGCGTAGCGGCGAAATACAGTTTGAAGGTGCGCTGAAAATGCGCCTGGTCGGCAAACCCGGCGGCCAGGGCTACATCGGCGATCAGCTCGCCATTGCGCAATTGCGTGCGGGCAAACTGAATGCGCCGGTTGACCAGAAACGCATGGGGCGTGAGCCCGTAATACTGCTTGAACGCACGAATCAAATACGACGGCGACAGCTCGGCCGCCAGGCAAATATCCTCCAGCTTCAACGCTTCGGTGCAGTGCGCACGGATGTACTCGGCGGCGCGCTCCAGCTTGTGGTTGACCTCACGCAGCGGCGTCAAAGACGGGTTCAGGCGCTGCTGCACCTCGGTGAAATAACTCACCAGCGCACTCTCTTTCTGCAGCAACTCGGCCTGCTCATCCAACAGAATGCCGTACAGCTCGATCAGGCCGTTATACAACACCGTGTCGCGGGTATGCGGCGTATTGAACGGCCGATAACCCTGCTCGGTACTGAAACCCAGCTGGTATTGCAGGTCCGTCAGCCACGGTGTGTCGAGGTAAATCATGTGATACGACCAATGCTGGTCGTGGATCGGGTTGCACGCGTGCACATCACCGGGGTTCATCAACACCACCGTGCCGGCGCTGATCTCGAAGGTCTGCGCGCCATAGTGGTAATAACTGCGCCCGCGGGTGATGGCGCCGATGGAAAAATGCTCGTGGGCGTGACGGGTGTAAGTGACCTTGCGCCCGTCGGCGATGGTGCGTGCCTCGATGAACGGCAAGCGCTCGTCACGCCAGAAGCGTGGCGCGTGCGCGAGGTGAGGCGGGGTGTTCAGCGACATGGCGGTGGCTCCATCCCTTGAGGCGAGTTGCGATCATTGCACAGACCGCCGAAGGCGTCAGCTTCAAAGCTGTTTGGACAAAAACACCCGGCTGCTGCCTTCGGGCTGACAGGGTATTTCACCCAACCGCACCCACCCCTGTTTCTCGTAAAACCCCGGTGCCTGAAAACTCAAGGTGTACAGCACCGCATGCTGGCAGCCCCGGCGCCGCGCCTCGTCTTCGAAGGCCTGCAGCAACTGGCTGCCCAGGCCCGAACCGCGCAGGGCGTCGGGCAAGTGGAACAGGTCGAGGAAGGCCATGCCCAAGGTGGTTTTGCCCGTGATGCCACCCAGGATTTCCTGAGTGTCCGGGTCTTTGAGCAACACCATCAACGGCCGACGATCATTGCCGCCGGTGACGGCCTCATTGAACGCGGCAAGGCCATCGCCCAGCAGGCGCTCGGCGTCGGGGTTGGGTTGGTCGCTGATTTCAATCATGCTCATGCGTTCTCGCTCCTCAAAGCCGCTGGCGCACCATATGCAGCAGCCGTTCACCCACCTGATCAAACCCTTTGTTTTGCGCCACTACCTGCGCGCCTTCCATCAGCAGAGACAGCTCCTGCGAGCGGCCGAAGGTGTGGGCCGGGTCCGTCTAGCGCTTAGAACACCCTCCACGGAGCCTAACACCGTCAGCGACTCACACTCGCTGCCAGCCGCCCATGTTGTCGGCCTTGATTTCGAAATCGATGGCTTCGCGGTAAGCGTCGCCAAGATTGGCGTGCAGCCCCCCGCCGAGTGCTTGGGTAGGCTGCCATGTTTGTGTCTCTGGATCGAACACTTCGGCATCGTCACCGGCAGTGTCATCCATCTTGTTGCGCAAGGGCGTGTCGCTATCAATTCGGTGTTCGAGGCTGGCCCAGAGTTTGGTATTCGAATTGACCAGCGGGAAATCTGCCTGGTTTTCCGTCTTGCCCCTTGGGGACATGCTTGTATGCGAGGCCTGGGGCTCGCGATCCAAGGGAGCACGGTGAGCTGCTTCATGCATGTGTTGGATGTGCGAAGGGGGAGTGTAGGGTGTACGGGTGATTGGAAACATGGACGTACCTCGGCGATCTTTAAGAAAACGTATCGCCAGAACCTGATCCGGCGATTCCCTTCGAAAACTACAGAGCCCTGCCAAGGCATTCAATAAGGTGATTTTTTGCAGATGTAACTGCTCAAAACTGCTGGTGACTGCGTTCATGTAACGATGGGTGCGGTCTATCGGCCGTGGCTCAAAACCGCGTATGACGTTTCAACTTGGCTGTCAGAAAAGGCAATAGAGGCGCGCTTCTTACCTGTTGCAACACAGTTGCCCGTTCAATGATGGCTGACGGGGCTAAATCCCGTTACATAAACACGACCAGAAAGTTAACGGCCTAAAGGCCCATCACCATCTCATGCCACGCCATCCCGCCATGCTCCGACGGCGACGGCTGCACATAGCCGTAACCCATGCGCGTATACAACGGCACATGCTGCTCCTTGCACATCAAATGAATCGTTTGCTTGCCCATCGCGCGCATGCGCTGCACAAACTCAGTCATCAGCAGTTTGGAATAGCCCTTACCCTGCTGCGCCGGGTCGACCACCACCGACATGATCACCACATTCGGCGCCTCGGCCGCATGCCCCACCAACTCCTTGAACGCCTCATCCGACATCACCACCTGATGGGCGCAGCCACAATTGATAAACCCCACCACCGCGCCATCCGCCTCCAAAATCAAAAAGCCCTCGGGGTACTGCGCAATACGCGTGGCGATCTTCTCCAGCGTCGCCGCTTCATCGCCTTCGTAGGCGCTGGTTTCGATTTCAAAGCAACGCGCGGCGTCGGCGGGTAGGGCGTTGCGGAAGGTGAGGGCGGGCATGGGAGGTTCCTGGGGCATTAAGCGAAAGGCCACATCATAAAGAAACATCCAGTGCCTGACACAGATTGTGATGATGGCAAACAAGCTCACCGTGGCGAGGGGGCTTGCGCTAATGCCAGTCAGTTAAGGCATAGCCGGTAATTGTGGTGAGGGAGCTTGCTCCCGTTGGACTGCGTAGCAGTCCCATTTTTGGGGCCGCTTCGCGCCCCAGCGGGAGCAAGCTCCCTCGCCACAGAAGCCGGGTTTTCCAACAGCCATTTCCGCCAATAAAAGAGGGGAGTGTGAATCGAGCATCACGCCTATCACCGCGTACCTTAGTCGAGAATACAAGCGCCAGTTTGGCGAGCCGCCTAGAAAGAACGTTGTGAACATCAAGACCGCCAGGCAGTAGCCGCCCCAAAAACCAGAAAACCCGCCAAAGCGGGTTTCCTCACAGCTCACATCACCTCAACTCACAGCAGGCACATCAAACCCGCGCCGCTCCATCACCGTAAACACATCCGACACGTCCTGGATCATGATCCGCGCGGTATTGGCGACGGTATTAACGTCATGCTCAGCATAGTCGGACACATTGGAACAGGCCATCAGGTGAAGGTAGGCGAGGGCCGCATTGAGACGCTCGCTGGCGCAGGCATGGAGCTCGCTGAGCGGGGCGTCACTGTCGATGAGCAGGACAGGGTATTCGGTTGCGGTTTGGGACATGGGGGTGAAGCGGCGGGGCGGGTGTTGAATTTTCAAGGTAGAAATCCCTAAGAAAGAAAAATATTAAATAGCCGTAGAACAAGGCATCACCGGGAATCGGCTCTGTCTGGTGTAACGGTTTTTGGTGTGATTCTTTTTTAGGGCTGCGAATCCCATCGCCGATCAAGCTGGCGATGGGGTGGACTATAGTTGGCGAGTTTTGATGAGGCAACGGGGGGCTGTTGAGGTTCTGGGTCGGTTTGCGGAAGCAGTGGCTATTTTGATTGCCCTGTAAATCTGTATTGATGTGCTCTATGCCGAAGGTTTACAGCAATGTGTGCTGAGGGTGGGATTGGTGTACGAGAGGGCTCCTTCGATTTCGTCAGAAATTTCTGACTGTCTTTTAGGGCGGTCTGGTTGGACTCACAAACCAAACTCACGGATTTGCGTGTGCCTAGCCAGTCATTTTGTAGTGGTCTAATGAAACCGGACACCCATTTAGGCGAGAATGCTCGCCAGATCGAGGTGTCAGATGACCAAACAACGCCGCTCCTTTACTCCTGAATTCAAGCGCGAGGCTGCCGACCTTGTGCTCAAACAAAACTACAGCTACATCGAAGCCAGCCGTTCACTCGGCATTGGTGAATCGGCATTGCGCCGCTGGGTTGACCAGATTCAGAAAGAACATAAAGGCGTTACCCCGCAGAGCAAGGCACTGACTCCGGAACAGCAAAAAATTCAGGAGCTGGAAGCCCGGATTGCTCGGCTTGAGCGAGAGAAATCAATACTAAAAAAGGCTACTGCGCTCTTGATGTCGGAAGATTGGGAAATTGCAACCCATTTGACCAGCCATTTGCATTCGACTTGACCAGTCGTTTGCATCGGAAGTGACCAGGCATTTGCATTGGACTTGACCACTCGCCTAGCGAGTCATTTGAAAGGCTAAAGCAGCGGTACTGGTGGCACTGTCTGTGGCGCGCCATCGATGATGCACATCCATCCCCAAGTTCTCAGTGCCGACGTCTTCTTAAACTCCTCGACCAGCTCGGCCGCAATTTCCCCTATGTCCGTCCGCAACTCGAACTGAGGGCGCATTGCGTGCAAAACGTCAATTCCCATGTCCCCGGCAAGCAGCTTGCACATCAGCTTATTACGAAGCTTCCAAGGTAGGGCTTTTCCGCGCCTTTCCGGATGCTGGTAAACCATGGTGTTCAAATGCGCCGACGCGTGGATGTAGTCAGCGCTGCTCATCCAGATATGCAGATGGGCAGGCACTCCAAGGGGTAGGACGTTGAACACGAGCCAATCGATTAGGCCAACGGCAACACCGCGCGCTTGAAGCTCCATTGCCAGCATCAGAAGTACTTTGTGCAAGGTGCCTGCTGCCTTGATAGCAACGGTTTTTCGACCTAGGAGATCTGCTTCGACCACTATCGCGATCAACGCAGCGAGGGCATCCAAGCTTGCCCTGCGTTCGAGTTTTTCGAGTAGAACTTGAGTGATTGGTTCGCGCTGAACACTGTCCCAAATCATGTTGCTGGTGCTGCGATAAAGCACCAGTTGGACATCGGTATTTAACGCACGGAAGTAGCTGTCGAAGCTGATTTTCTGTTGCCGGGAGATCAGCTTCATCAAAGTCCATATGGGATGATTCAGGTCGCGGGACGATCCAGGTGCTAGCAGTTCCACCCTACTCAAGGTCTTGGCCTTGGGGGAGATCATTTTCTGTTCGTACCTAGACCACTTGCTTCGGTAATGCCGGATCGTGCCATTCGTATTTCTTCGAAATGACTCTTTTTCGAAATACAGCTCAAGGGCATAGGCAGTTTTGAGGCCTGTCCGCTGCCTCAGTCCTTCGAACCAGTAGCCCACTGCGAGCATTTCCACTGTGTTGCTTCGGGGGCGGCTATTTTCCGGAATTTGTTCGCGCAAGCTGCCTGCGAACTCCGAATAAATGTTTGCAATTCTCTTAAAATCAGACACTTAAAAATCCCCGAACGATCTTTGTACCGTAAAAAATGTAGAAGTCTTACGGCTGGAGCGCAAGGGGGCGGTTTATTACTATCAACTGTGACCAAACCGGACATTAAGTGCGATGCGCGAGCCCCTTGAAATCCAATTTCTGTCATTCGAATTAGAGCTCGACCTCAAACAGCGATATGGCCTGATGGTGGGTGGCAGCGCGCTGTGGAGAGAGTTGGGTTACACATCGTACGACGCGTTTCGTAAAGCTAAACAGCGAGGGACAATTGAGGTGCCGCTATTTGAAGTGCCTAATCGTCGGGGGTTCTTTGCTCTGTCCAAAGAGGTCGCTTGGTGGATTGCTACGCAGCGCTGCGCACGGCAGCAGGCCGTATGAACTAAGCATATGAGGAGTATCACAATGAGATCAGGATAGGAGCTAGCCGGTGGATTTGGAGCACAAAAAAGCCCAGGGGTGGAGCCCTAGGCTTTTTTGATGGTGTTAGGTTTCAGCCCTACGCGCCGTCATTCTGTGTTCCCTCGCGTTCGGCGTCAAGTCGATCACATTCCGTTTGTCTGCAATTTTCACACGGCGCGACCTGTGAGGTGTTCACACACCTGTCGCGAGGAGAACATATGAGGCTGCCAATAAGTACGCAGCGCGAGGTGCTACGCCTTACGAGCGACCCCAAGCTGTCGAATAGGGCTATTGGCCTATTAGCCAAAGTGTCCCATAACACTGTTCGCACCATTCGGGATCAGTTGGCACAGTGTGGACAAAGCTGGGAAGAACTGAAGCACCTTGACGACAAAGCGCTGGCGGAGCGTCTGCATACCCAGCCAAAAGTCTCATCTCAAAGGAAGGCTTACCCGTCATGGCCTGCCATCCATGAACAGCTAAAACTTCCTGACATCACCTTGGAACTCCTATGGCAAGAGTTTCGTACAAGCGAGCCAGAAGGCGTGTCTTATGCTCAGTTCACACGGATTTATCGTGAATGGGTCAATAGGCAAAAGCTGAGCATGCGACAGACTCACCTCCCCGGAGACAAGTGCTTCGTGGACTTTTGTGGCAGGACAATGCCTGTGACCAACCCGGATACTGGAGCAATCAGCCAAGCTCAGGTGTTCGTGGCAACGCTAGGTGCCTCGGGATACATTTTTGCCACCGCCGTGAGAAGTCAAACGATCCCAGACTGGCTCAGATGCAACATTCTGGCCCTGGAGTTCTTCGACGGGGTTCCACGGTTCGTTGTGCCTGATAATTTGAAGTCAGCAGTGACGAAAAACACGAGAGATGTGGTGACCCTAAATCGTGCCTACGCCGAGTTTTCTGAGCACTACGGATTTCAAATTTACCCCGCCAGACCGCGTAAACCGCAAGACAAGTCGCTAGGTGAGATTGCTGTTCAACTGGTACAAAGATTCGTTCTCGCAAGGCTGAGAGCGAGCACCTTTTTTTCCTTAGAAGAGCTCAACGAGAAAATCAGCTACTGGGTTGATGAGCTAAACAGTCGAATCACTCGAACGTACCCTAAGAGCCGAACCAGCCGCTTCCTTGAGCTTGACTATCCAGCCCTCAAGCCGCTCCCAGAACATAAGTACAGCTACAGCAAGTGGGTGTATCAGGTTAGGGTAGGCAGCGACTACCACGTACAATTTGAAGAGCACAGCTACTCGGTTCCTTACCACTTCGCGAATCTTCTTGTCGATTTGCGCGTGCGAGACGATTGGCTCGAAATCATTCATCAGCGCCGTCTCATCGGCTCGCACAAGCTCAATCGTCAGCGGGGCACTAGCACTCTCAAAGAGCACTTGGCCCCGAATCACAGATATTTCCAGGACTCCCAGCCGGAAGCTCTGATTGTCTGGGCTGAGACTATTGGGCCGGAAACGCTCCGTTTCGTGAAGGACAACCTCAACCTGCGGAAAGATTTCTCGACCGGTTTGAAGGTCGTTGTTGGCCTGAAACGTGACGTTCGCAAAGGGGCAATCACACCGTCACGCCTTGAGTCCGCGTGCGGCTATGCGAATAGCTTGAACATCCTAAGTTCTGAGCGGCTGCGTTCGATCCTTCGGAACGAATCTGACCTGCGCCCCAACTACCGAAGATCCGCCCCCTTGGTCGAACACGCCAACATACGTGGTGCTGAATACTACGCCTCACAGGGAGATGAGCCGCTATGAAGTCAATCCTCGATACTGCCCAAAACCTTATGTCTCTTGGTCTGCACGGGATGGCAGCAGCCTACGAGCGTCAGCTTGAAACACCGGCGCTGCTGAAAGAACCATTCGAAACAAGGCTTGGTTTAATGATGGATGCCGAAAATAGCGAGCGTGAGAGCAGAAAGGTTGGACGTTTGCTAAAGAACGCAAGGCTTCGTGAGAATGAAGCCACAATAGACAGCATTGAATTCAAGGCGTCTCGAGGCATAGACCGCAATACGGTCATGTCCCTTGGTGAGTGCGAGTGGTTAGCGCGACGTCAGAATGTGATCATCACGGGCGCTACGGGCACTGGCAAAACCTGGCTCGCTTGCGCACTCGGAAACCAAGCCTGCCGCCTTGGGCGAGCGACGCTGTATCGCACTGCCACGAAGCTTTTTGAAGAAATCTCACTTTCTTACGCTGACCACACCACGCCTAAACTACGTCGGCATTTGATCCGCGCAGAATTATTAGTCATAGATGATTTGGGCATCGGTGGCATTGACGCCCAGTTGGGCCCGTTCCTCCTGGACGTTATCGACGAGCAGTCACAGAACGGCTCATTGTTGATTACAAGTCAGTACCCTAAAGAAAAATGGTATGACCTGTTCTCCGACCCCACGATTGCCGATGCAATTCTTGACCGTATCGTTCACAAGTCCCACGTTATAGAACTGAAAGGCGAATCAATGCGAAGGATCAAAAGTCGCAAACGGTTGCAATAGGATCCGGTGTTTATCCAGGTGGGCAATACGAATGCAATTGGTCAAATTGAATGCAAGCAGTTGGTCAAATGCAACGCAATCACCTGTTTTTTCAATAATGTATAATTGGCGGGATTAAGATTTTTGCTATGCTCTTTGAATCATCCTACCTTAATCAGATCTGAGGGTTGAAACCTTTAGTAAGTCCCAGCCCCAGTGCTAGCCCTATTTAAATTTAACAGTCCAGAGGTGATCCAGCTGGGTTGTGCAAATGGGGCTTAGCATCTGGCGCTTCATACCCCAGTATGGCGTTATGGGAACATCTCAAGAGCGTACGGTGCCTCGGCCCCATTTTACGTTGATCTGATCCATCATGCTTTGTGAGGCGCAGCGGCCGCACGTTGGCGGAACTATCAGGTAGTTAAACTTCTAGTTTGCGCCACTGACAAAGCCAGGGCGCATGCTAGCCTGTTAATTAATGAGGTTACGGTTTAGCAACGTGCCAGACTTGGTTGACACCGTCGCCGGTTGTATCCCCTGGCTTGGTATCTTTGACCCAGCTGTAAAGTGGCATGCCTTTGTAAGCCCATTGTTTTGTGCCATCGTCTCGAGTGACGACAGAATAATCATGATCCGCTTTGGCGTTTGCCGACACTGCCAGAGGTGGCCAGTTTGCAGCGCATGGCCCAGTGCAGACCGACTTGCCCGAGGTGTCCTTACCGAACGTGTACAGAGTCATTCCTTTCGCGTCTACGAGTACTTTTCCCTTGTCTGTTTCAGCAACCTTGACTGGCGCGTCGGCGAACGCAAAACCAGATATGCAGCAGACGGCAACAGCAGCGGTGAGGATCATTTTTTTGAACATACGTATTCCTTTGGTTTTTGTGAATTTTTGTAGGCTCGCCTGCTATTTGAAATAGTACGCGACCAGACAGTAGACGAACGCCAGACAGTTCTATTCCAGTTCCGTAAAAAACTTCCCAATATTATGTTTTACCGGAACCCTGATCTTTCCCCCCCTGTTGATCCAATGGCGTTCTTATTTGAGCAAAACGACGTTCACGCTCAAGCATCACGAGCTTGGGCGCCTCACTCCACAGCCGAAGTTCAGGGCTGACCCACCAAGCTACAACGAATGCAGAAACGATCAGGGTCATCACAATTACCATTGAAGCAAACATGATTCACTCCTGCTCGGTAGGTTGGTATAGCGTACGCAAATAGGTAACTACAGCAGTTCGTTGTTCGTCCGAGAGCACTGCTTTCCAGGGAGGCATTGCCGTACCTGGTATGCCTTCACGCAAGACGTTCTCCAGATACGCCGTGTTGCCTTTCTTCTCCCAGAAGTTCGCGGGGCGTGGGGAGAGCCCGCGAGATGCAGGCCCATTGCCCTGGCCACTGGCACCGTGGCAGCTAGCACAATTGGTGGAAAATAGAGACTGCCCAAGCGCTACGTCGCTAGACGGCAAGGCGCGCTCGTCCGCTGTATGCAGGCTTTGCACATAAAGCGTGAGTGCCACCAGCGTTGAGTTATCAAGGTCTCTCCAAGCGGGCATTGCTGTCCCGGGCCTGCCGTTCCACAAAACATCGGCTAAATGCCGGGTTGTAAATTGTGCATCGCGCAGGTTAGCCGGACGTGGCAGCAACGTCGGCGCCGCTAAGCCATCACCTGTTCCACTCGGACCATGGCACCCGGCGCAGTTCTCCGCGAAAGCCGCTTGTCCCAGACGTAATGCGATCGAGCGGTCATTTGCGTTAGTAGGTATCACAAAGCCAGGCACTGGCCCATCCAAGCGAGGTCGCGCGGCGATTGCATCTTGGCTTACATTGAGTGACGCCGACATTTCTTCATCTGCCATGCTGTCGTGCGACATCGCGTTACTGCTCTTCTGGGTTGATTGTTGAGCGTCAACCTGCGCCTGAAGCGGATCGTCATAACCCGAAACTTTTCTAGCTCTACCAAGCGTCTGTAAGTAGGCAACGAGGTCAATTCCATCCGATGTCGGTTTGTTGGCATCACCTTTAAACAACCAGGGATAGCCAGGCATTACAGAGTCACGAACGACATATCGAGGATTGAATAGGTGGGTCAGATGCCAATCATTACTTCGTACCTCGGTTTCCCGAGCTAAATCAGGACCAATGCGGCGAGTCCCCCAGAGTTGTGGGTAGTCGTATTTCGTTTCCCATGCTTCAGTGGGCGCCCCCCAGCGACTGACGTCCTGAGCTACGAATCGTACTTGTTGAGTATGACAATAACCGCACCCTTCGCGGGCATATACAATGCGCCCTCGTTCTTCTTTCGCGGAATACTGTTGCATGTTGGCAGGTGCACGGGCCTCGATTTCCTTTTGCAGTTGCTTCCCAGGCAATATCCCGAGCAGCATAAACGACAAGATAAAGAAGCCGATACCGGCTACAAATATGATCAGATAGGCGCTATTGAACAGGCGATGCTTGGTAACCGTTTGCATACCTTAAACTCCCGCTAACGTAGGGTGAATGACGGGAGAGGTACTTACGGCAGCACCGTTGTTTCGGGCTCCTGTAGTTAGGCCCAGGAAAAACGCGATGAAGCCTGCCAGAATCGGCAATCCGCTTAGGTCTCTGATCCACCAGTACGCCAGAGATGCGCGTACAGAGTCCATCCACGGCGCGGTGGTTTCCCATATTTGTGCCTGTACCAAACCGCCGGCCGTTAGTGTGGTGAACATGGCCAGTAGGCCGATAGTTATCAGCCAGTAAGCCCAATTCATCGCCGCTGCGCTGTAGCGGTTGTTTGGTATACGCTGCCAGGCATGGGCAATCCCGCCAGCGGCAACGAAGGTTGCAAAACCCAGCATCGCGAGATGCGAATGGCCAATTACCCAATCGGAAAAGTGAGTCAATCGGTTGACCGGCATCAGAGCCTGGAACGCGCCCTGCAAACTGACGATTAAATAGAACACCGTGCCCGTCCAGACAAACCTCAGAGGGACATCGCTTGCGACTGTCGAAGCTTGGCCTCGCAGTGACATCAGTTGGTTGAATACAACTAGTATCACGTCCATGCCCAAATACACGGAGGCGATAATGGCCGCCTTCTGCGCGTCCATGGGGATAGCCGAATAGACGTAATGGTGAGTGCCATTGAGCGGATAAAAAAAGAATAGAAACCAGAAACCGATCATTGACAAAAAGTGGCTATAGATAGGTCGATTGGTGGCGGCCGGAATAATGTAGTAAGAGATCGCAAGTACAAATGGCGTAACGAACAAACCCACTGCGTCGTGAATCCAAAGCCCGCTGAATGCAGCACCTTGCGCGCCGGGGATAAATGCAGGCGCGAAATTTCCTACTGGATATGCAAGCAGCGTAAATACGGCTCCGCCGATCAGGTACCAAGCCGAAATATACAAGCCTCCTCGTTGCCGCTTAAGCAAGAAAGGCCCCGCGAATTGGGCACATACCAAAATCAGACCGAGTACTACCACTAGGTCCACGATCATTGGGAACTCCGCCCATTCTAAAGACTGTATTGCGAACCATGGGCTATCGAGCCCGAGGGAAATAAGTAACCATCCGGGCAAAAGGACACCAAGATTCCAAATATAGAAAATGACCCAGCCCAATCTGCGACTGAACACCGGGCGATCAGCCAGGCGCGGGACCATGTGGTAACAGAACGCAAAGAAAGCATTGGCAAGCCAACCAAAAAAAATACCTTGTGTGTGATCGAACCTCAGGCGACCCCAGGTCAGCGCTGCGTGGCTACTCAGCAGATCGGGCATTGTCAGCTTCAGAGCAACAAGCAGGCCCGCAAGAGCTGATAGAAACAGTGTGATCACTGCTGCATAACCGTGGGCTTTGATAAGATCGTAATCAATGCGCGGCAAAATATCCGAGGGTTGATTCGCGTCTAGAGCATGCTCTGTTCCAGCTATCAGTCTACTCATGGCTTAGCTCCTTCAACGAAACGGTTTTGGAGCGGCTTAGAATCCATGCTGCCGTTCCTGATCGCTCCTCCGGCGTCAGTGTTATGTCCGTAGGCCCTGCAGAATAACCATCCCATCCTGGTTGGGGATGGGAAATGGCAGCGACCATGACAGCCAATGCTTCGTGATTAAGCGGCTTCGTCCCAATTACAGATTTATATCGTGCAAGGACTGCATTCCAGCTAGGACCTACCGAACGTTGAGTCGCGTCATGACACCCTGCGCAACGCTGTTGGACCACAATTGCGCCTGCGCCGACCAATGCAGTGGTCAACTCGACCTTATCTGTTGAGTCCACTCGCGACGGGAGAGCATCTCCTCGTCGGGTGATATCCGAGGCGCCGTGGGTGCCGATGACCTTCCAAGATATCAACGTGCCGAGCGCCAATACACCAATCAACATAGCCAATGCAGTTCGGGAAATCCCATGGGCCGATGTGTCGCGAACAGGATCACTCATGGTGTCTCCTTGCCATTGAAGAACATCAGATAATCGATGATTGGTTGTACGGCTTCGTCGGGGATGGGCGCTCCATATTCGTCGCGCATTTTGGCGACCTCAGCCGCCCAGGTTTTACGCGGAAATGCAGGTTGGTTGGTAACGTAACGAGGAGAATGGCAGATCACGCATTGTGCCAGAAATTCGCTGCGCCCCGGACCGTCCGGCAAGTAGGGCTCGTCGTGGGGAACAGTGATTGAGTGCACGGGAGCACCAAAATCGACCTTCGGTTCCTCGGCCGCAAAGGCGCTTGGTATCCAAATAGGTAGGCTACACATCAAGGCAAAAAAGAGCATTCTAGGCTGGAGAAATGTCGTCATCTCACACCACCATTCCAGTGGTTTGTTCGATAACCCGGCGCGCATAGCCTCCCCGATTCCACTGGGTGGTCAGTTGACCTTGCCCGGCGCGGTTGGTGGCGCGGACCTTGAACGTGTATCGGCCTTTGTCAAGGGGGGTCCATACGAAGCGCCACCGACGCCAAGAGAACCGGCCGATCTCGGGGTCGAGCGTCGCATCTGCCCAAGTACGCCCGCCGTCAACTGAAACCTCAACCCGAGCGATACCATCGCCGCCATCATTGGCTAAGCCCTCTAGCATGTATGGATGATTTACAAGCAATAGTTCTTCGGGTTCTGGACGTACGAATACGGAGTGAGTGACAAAGCGGTTGATGGGTACCGTTTTCTTGGAGAGGTTTCCTGGCTCCTCGTTGATCTCTGGATTATCAGGAATTCGGTAGGCTTGGTTCATCCAAATATTGCTTAAAGGTTTATCTAGCACCTCAATGTGAGCCAATGATTTAATCCAGTAAGTCGCGTACCAACCGGGTACCACTAAGCGCAATGGAAAGCCATTGAGCATCGGCAGTGGTGCGCCATTCATTGCGTATGCAACCATCACATCACCATCATTGGCATGGTCAAACTTCAATGACTTCACGATCTTTGGCAAGCCTGGCATTGGCGACTCATCCAGCCCAGAAATTGCCACCTCGACTGCTCCTGCTTTAACACCTGCACGATCAAGGAGGTCCTTGAGGCGAACGCCTGTCCACTGTGCATTTCCCATCGCGCCAAATTGCCATTGCCCACCAGGAGGTTTAGGACCAAACAAGCTTCTGGCATTGCCTGAACATTGGTTCATGGCCACCAGTGTCACGGGCTCGAACTCGTTGACCAAGGCATCAAGAGAAAAAGACTGAGGATTGGCAACCTGGCCATCGAGACGCAGTCGAAAGGTTCGCGTATCGACCTGAGTTGGATACCCCGACAGATGCCACCGAACAAAATAGGCTTCGTTAGGCGTCAGGTCCTGGCGAAAATAATGCAGCGGCGTTTCCAACTGCGGCGGACGATCAGTAATCAGAATCAGTCCCGTTTTCTCTGGAAAACGTACAAGGCGTCGTTCGGACTCTGCGGATTCGATCCTATCTAGTTGCGCCAAGTCCGTTCCAGAAAGGGCTTGGCGCGGAAGCAGGCTAGCGAGACCAGCGCTAGTGGCCAACCCGAGTAAACGACGGCGATTCATCATCCAGAACTCATCACTTCCATTCATTATTATTCACCAGGTCGTGGAGTATCAGCAGGCCCTCGAGAAGGCCTGCGTTGTTTCGATCAGTCAGCCTTGAGCGTCGATACCACCTTGTTGCTGGCGAGATCGACGGTGGAGATGCTCAGGTCCTCGTTGAGGACATAAGCCTTCGACTTGTCTTTGGTGAAGACAATGGCCTGGCGGGGTGCCTTCAAACCGGTCACAGTGGTCGTCACTTTCAGCGTTTTGGTGTCTATCACTGACAGGGTGTTGTCACCCAGGTTACCCGAGTAGACGTGCAGTCCGTCTGGAGTCAGGGCTGCACCGTAGGGGTCTTTGCCCACCATAACGGTGGTTGTGATAGCGCGTTTTTGAGTGTCGACAACTGCGATGCTGTTACTGCCGCTGTTAGCCGCGTACAGCGTATTGCCGTCGGCCGATATGGAGATGGCGCGCAACTTGTTGAAGCCAGTGATCTCACCTTCGATCTTATTGGTCTTGCTGTCGACCAGGGTGATTTTGTCGCCAAGAAAGTTGGTGACATAGACGGTTTTGCCGTCAGGGCTTACTCGGATGCCTTGGCGCGGTTGGGAGAAGCCAGGTACCACAGCTACTGGTCGTTGGTGATCAAGGTCAATAACCGACAAGGTGCTGGCGGCCTCGTTGTTGACGTAGAGCAGGCTCCCATCCTTGCTGAGCGTGGTACCAAAAGCACCTGCACCTAACGGAAGATCTGCGATGACTTTTAATGTTTTGGTGTCGATCTTACGAACGACCCCTAAGCTGCTGTCGGAAAGGTAGAACACATCGCCGTTTGGAGAAAAGACAATGTTGCGTGGCGTGATATAGCCGGTGAGAACCTGACGAACCTTGCCGGTTTTCAAGTCGTAGACCACCACGTCAGGACGCTGACTGTAGGAGACTACGGCTGTCGATTCGTCAGGGCTGACAGCCAGTGAGTTGTTATGAATATCACCATCGAAGGTCCAGCGATCTTCCGCTGCCGACGCACTCATTGATGCGGCGAGCGCGATACCCAACGCCAGTGCAGTCACTGTTTTCTTGATCACATTCATCAGAGGTTCCTCACAAGGGGCAGCCAGGCGTGAGATTGCGCCTTGGCAAATGCAGCTCGCTGATTGCTGCTAGACAATGAGTTGACCTTAAGCGCTTGGGATAAATTCCGAAAACAAGTTGTTGTGGTAGTAGTTACCTACTTTTCAAATAGATTTCGTTAGCTTTGGCTCGCAAACTGAGTGCAACTTTGCCAGAACCGTTCAAGTCCGGACGAGATGAATTTTTCCCGGTGGCGGATCAGAAAAAAGCGCCGGCTCAGCCCAGGCAACGCATGCGGCAGTTCAATCAGGTCTTGAGAAGTCAGCAGATCCCGAACGACCCTGCTCGACAGGCAACTGATGCCGATGCCTTGTGCAAGGACGTGTTTGATGGCTTCTGAGCTGCCGATCTGGCGGGTTTCAGCGAGGTCGTGCAGGTGACGCAACAGCAACTGTTCGACTTCCTCCCGAGTGCCCGAGCCAGGTTCGCGGAGAAGCCACTCAGCAGTACGCAGGTCATCAAGGGTGACCTGCGACTTGAGTGCTAAAGGGTGACGTTGGCCCGCTACAATGAGCAGTTCATCTACAAGCCAAGGTTCGGCACTCAGTTCGGGCAAGTGGCACGGTCCCTCAATCAGTCCCATATCAATCTCGAAATCTGCGACCTTCCGGGCGATAGCCATGCTGTTGGCCATATCAACATCGACCCGCAGGTGCGGAGCCGATTGGCGTAACTCGCCAAGTATCAATGGCAAAACATAGTTGCCTATAGTGGTACTACAGCCTACCCGCAAGCGAGTCTTCAGCTCTGCATGCCCTGGAAGGAAGCTGTTTTCTATCTGCAACGCGTTCTCAAGCATGCTTCTGGCCTGGGGCAGTAATGCTTGGCCGTTATTGTTTAACACCAAGCGTTTGCCTACGCGATCGAAAAGCCGGGTATCCAAGGCGCTTTCCAACTCGTTGAGTGCGGCGCTGGTGGCCGATTGCGAAAGTGACACAGCGATGGCCGCGCTGGTGGTGCTGCCCTGTTGCGCAATGGCGCAGAAGATTTGCAATTGACGTAGGCTTAACTTCAATTTTCTACCTCTTTAACAGGTAACGTAAACCTATACTATCCGTTTAGCCGCTAACCTCATCAAGCTATACTTCAGGCAAGTCACATTGAATGAACACTGAAGCGGGAGCGCGAAAATGAGTGATACACGACTCGCAGCGATTATGGGCGGCAGCCATCCACTGGCAGCATTGTCCAATCCACGAGAAGCGATCCGGCAGTTCACACCTAACTGGTTCGCCGCCACGATGGGCACCGGGATTCTGGCTCTGGCTTTGGGCCAACTGCCATTTGCCGCGCAGTGGCCCAAAGTGTTAGGTGAAGCCTTGTGGTTTTTCAATATCGCGTTGTTTTGCCTCTTTACGGTGTTGTACGCAAGCCGCTGGGCCCTGTTCTTTAATGAAGCCAAACAGATCTTCGGTCACTCCACCGTGTCGATGTTTTTTGGAACCATCCCCATGGGGCTGGCGACAATCATCAACGGATTTCTCCTTTATGGCTTGCCACGCTGGGGGGATGGGGTTGTCGCTTTAGCTGAAGTCCTGTGGTGGATCGATGTCGCCATGGCGTTGGCGTGCGGGGTTCTGATCCCGTTCATGATGTTTACCCGCCAGCAGCACAGTATCGACCAGATGACAGCAGTATGGCTGCTACCTGTGGTTGCGGCCGAGGTAGCCGCCGCCAGTGGTGGGCTACTGGCGCCGCACCTTGCTGATGCGAGTGCACAGTTCACCCTGTTGATCACCAGCTACGTGCTATGGGCATACTCAGTGCCCGTTGCCTTGAGTATTCTGGTGATTCTGCTGCTGCGCATGGCATTGCATAAATTGCCTCATGAGAGCATGGCGGCATCGAGCTGGCTTTCATTAGGGCCCATTGGTACTGGTGCGTTGGGGATGCTGGTACTCGGCAGCGACGCTCCGGCGATCTTCGCCGCTCATGGAATGGCCGGCATCGGAGGCGTTGCCGAGGGCATTGGCTTGATCGGTGGTGTGCTGTTTTGGGGGCTTGGATTGTGGTGGATGGTTTTGGCGCTGCTGATTACCGGTCGCTACTTCAGGGAGGGTATTCCTTTCAACCTCGGCTGGTGGGGTTTCACCTTTCCGCTAGGCGTGTATGCGGTGACTACCCTTAAATTGGGCTCCATGTTGCACCTCGCGTTCTTCAATTTTGTGGGCGTGGTACTGGTATTGCTGCTTGCGATCATGTGGATCATCGTCGCGGCCAAAACTTTGGTAGGCGCGTATCGCGGCAACTTGTTCATCTCGCCCTGCATCGCCTCGCTGAACAAGATGAGCAAACCCTGAACCTTTGGCTACTCAATCGACTGTTTGGCGTCACGCAGCGTGGATAGGATGCGTTGCCGAACACTCGGGTGAGTGCAAACAGAAAGCGGGCTGGGGTGTGGCATCTCGAGCAATGAGATATCGGGAAAGGCGTGTCGAACCCGCAGCATCGCCTGCTGAGCGACACGTCCGGCAAATACGACAGTCGCGAGATCAGGAAAATGCGGAAGCAGCGTGATTAGCTTCTCAATTCCCTCCTCAATTTGCGCCCTGCGGAGCGACGCCTTGGGCTTTTCAAGATCGGGCAGCCAAGGATATAGATTCCAGATAACGGTCTCTCGGCGTTCCAACCCAACCTGTTCCATGAAACTTTTGAGGTTGCGTTGTGCAGGCCCCGGATTGTCTCGTGAGACATACCGTGCACGACTGACCGTTCGCGCGGGTGACTCTAGCAATATCAATATTTTGGCGTAGACGCCGCCATCCAACGGATCGAAATACGGCAAGGTTTTGTCGCCCGTGGACTGGGAAATCACCCAGCGCGTCAGTTGCGCAACGTTCGGCATCAGCAGAAAAATTTCTCGCGCTTCAAGCGAAATCCCGAGGGGGGCGGTGCCTTGGTGAGTCGACACTGACAAGACGCTTCCTCTATTGATACGAAATTGCCATTAGGAGGCCACGATATGTTCGATCTTCAAGCTCTTGACCTCGCGCGAATGCAGTTCGCTTTCACCGTTTCATTCCACATCCTGTTCCCGGCAGTTACCGTCGGGCTGGCTGCTTATCTAGCAGTGTTGGAAGGTCTTTGGTTGAGGACGCATGACAATACCTATCGGACCTTATACCACTTTTGGATCAAAATCTTCGCAGTCAACTTCGGTATGGGTGTGGTGTCAGGATTGGTCATGGCGTATGAGTTCGGTACCAATTGGAGCAGATTTTCGTATTTCGCCGGCCCTATAACGGGGACCCTACTGACCTACGAGGTACTGACGGCTTTCTTTCTTGAAGCTGGATTCTTGGGTGTGATGCTTTTTGGTTGGAGTAGAGTCGGCCGTGGCCTACATTTCTTTTCTACCGTGATGGTGGCCGTTGGCACCTTGGTTTCCTCGTTCTGGATTCTCGCCTCTAATAGCTGGATGCAAACCCCACAGGGCTTCAAAATTGATCATGGTCAAGTGATTCCGATGGACTGGCTGAAGATTATCTTCAATCCGTCTTTTCCTTACCGCCTGGTGCACATGTCGATTGCTGCCTTCGTGGCAACGGCGTTCTTTGTCGGCGCTTCAGCAGCCTGGCACCTGTTGGGAGGTCGCGATAACCCGGCCGTCCGTCGAATGTTATCAATGGCGATGTGGATGGCGTTGATTGTGGCGCCGATACAAGCCGTGGTGGGCGATGCTCACGGGTTGAACACTTTGGAGCATCAGCCGGCAAAAATTGCGGCAATAGAGGGCCACTGGGAAAACGTGGGCAATGAGCCGACGCCGTTGATCCTGTTTGGCTGGCCCGATATGAAGGCTGAGAAGACCCGGTTTTCCGTCGAGATTCCCTACTTGGGCAGTTTGATCCTTACCCACAGCCTGGATCGTCAGATTCCTGCCTTGGCATCCTTTGCGCCGGAGGATCGCCCCAACTCGACTATCGTGTTCTGGTCGTTCCGTATCATGGTTGGCTTGGGAATGCTGATGATTTTCACTGGACTGTGGAGTCTATGGTTGCGAAAGCGCGGCACGCTCTACCGGTGCCGCTCGTTCTTATACTTCCTGATGCTTATGGGGCCGTCAGGGCTGATCGCCCTATTGGCCGGCTGGTTTACCACTGAAATCGGTCGTCAGCCTTGGGTAGTGTATGGACTGCTGCGCACTGCCGATGCTTCGTCGAACCATAGCGTGGCGCAGATGAGCATTACCTTAGTGCTGTTTGTCCTGGTTTATTTCGCGCTTTTCGGAACCGGCTTGGGCTACATGATGCGCCTGGTACGTAAAGGACCCCAAAATCACGAAGGCGACGCGCTTAGCCACGGTGGGCCTGGCCATCTGCGAACACCTGCCCGTCCTCTATCTGCCGCCCACGGTGGCGATGCTGATAGCCATCACAAGGGGCATTGACTCATGGGCATTGATCTTCCGCTGATTTGGGCCGTGATCATCATCTTCGGCATCATGATGTACGTAATTATGGACGGCTTTGACCTAGGGATTGGCATTCTTTTTCCTTTCATGAAGGGCTCGGGCGATCGCGACGTAATGATGAACACGGTCGCGCCTGTCTGGGACGGCAACGAAACCTGGCTCGTGCTTGGCGGCGCGGCGTTGTTCGGCGCCTTCCCGCTGGCCTATTCGGTGGTCCTGTCGGCCCTGTACCTGCCGCTGATTTTCATGCTGTTCGGGCTGATTTTCCGCGGCGTGGCCTTCGAGTTCCGTTTCAAGGCCACTGACGAGAAGCGCCACATCTGGGACAAGGCCTTTATCGGCGGCTCCCTGGTGGCGACCTTCTTCCAGGGCGTGGCGTTGGGCGCCTACATCGACGGCCTCCCGGTGGTCGATCGCCAGTACGCCGGGGGCGGCCTAGACTGGCTGACGCCGTTCAGTCTGTTCTGCGGCGCTGCGCTGATAGTTGCGTATGCCTTGCTTGGCTGCACCTGGCTGATCATGAAAACTGAAGGCGTGCTGCAAAAAGCCATGCATAACCTGGCCCGTCCTTTGACGTTGGCACTGCTGGCTGTGATCGCCGTGGTCAGCTTATGGACGCCGCTCGCCCATGGCGATATCGCTGCACGCTGGTTCTGCCTACCGAACCTGTTCTGGTTCCTGCCGGTGCCAGTCCTAGTGTTGGTGACTATGTGGGGGTTGTTCAGGGCCGTGGCGAGCAGTGCTCACTACGCGCCTTTTATCTTGACCCTGGTATTGATCTTTCTGGGTTACAGCGGCCTCGGCATCAGCCTGTGGCCGAACATCGTCCCACCGTTGACGTCGATCTGGGATGCCGCAGCCCCCCCGCAAAGCCAAGGTTTTATGCTTGTAGGTGCTCTGCTCATTATCCCGATCATTCTGGGCTACACCATTTGGAGCTACTCCGTGTTCCGAGGAAAGGTTAACGATCAGGCAGGCTATCATTGAGTGAACTGACACCCTTTAAATGCCTCGGGAATCTCTAGTCCGTTCAGGAATGCAGTCCTTGGGTTACTTCGCCATCAGTGACATTATTGCAGTGCTTGGAGCGTAGCTCGGTACACAGGTGGCCACATCCTTTAATGTGGCGAGTGGTCCCCCTTTTTTGGTTTATACGTAGCTACCGATTTGCGAATCTCTTCTCGGGCCTCATCTGCGCTCCCCCAACGGCCCATCTTTACCCACTTACCCGGCTCCAATGCCTTGTAGCTTTCGAAGAAGTGCTGGATCTGTGCGAGGAGTAATGCAGGGAGGTCAGAGAATTCCTTTATGTTGCTGTACACAGAGCTTAGTTTTTCATGAGGCACCGCGATCACCTTGGCATCCGCTCCAGCTTCGTCCGTCATGTACATCACGCCAACCGGGCGACTACGAATGACAACGCCAGGCGATACCGGGTAAGGGCAAATCACCAAGACGTCCAACGGGTCTCCGTCATCGCTCAACGTATTTGGAATGAACCCGTAGTTGGCCGGATAGAACATGGGCGTGCTGAGGAAGCGGTCTACGAAAATTTGTCCACTCGGCTTGTCCACCTCGTACTTGATCGGCGAGTGGTTTGCAGGAATCTCGATAACGGTGAAGAAGTCATCGGGGATCGCGTTACCAGCTGGAATATCCGTGTAGCTCATGCTCATATCTCCAAGCGTCTAGGAAAGGCCAATGCCACTGACGTTTTTGCCAACAGCGATATGTGGTTCGTTTTTTACGGTAACCAGTACAACAGGTTTACCGGCTATAGGCCGTCAGCGCACGAATGCATCATGTCCTGCATAAAACGCATGGCTGCCAAGATGCTCTTCTATTCTCAGAAACTGATTGTATTTCTCGACCCGCTCCCCTCGACATGGAGCGCCCGTCTTGAGATGGCCAGTACCCATGGCAACAGTCAGATCTGCGATGAAGCTGTCTACAGTCTCCCCGCTACGATGAGAAACCATAGCTCCCCAATTTGCCCCGTAAGCCATTACGATGGCGGCTTTGGTCTCAGTCAGGGTTCCGATTTGATTGGGTTTAATCAGTACAGCATTGGCGACGTTTTCTTTGATGCCTCGTTGAATCCGTTCGACGTTGGTGACAAACAGGTCATCTCCAACCAACTCGATCCGGTTACCCAGCGCAGCATTCAATTGCTTCCAGCCCGACCAATCGTCTTCCGCGAGGCCATCTTCCAGTACCGCAATCGGGTACTTGTCGACCCAGGAGGAATAGAGACTAATCAGCTCTTGAGCATCGACCTTACGACCTTCAGAGCGCAGATGGTAAAGACCGTTCTCATAGAAACCGCTGGATGCTGGGTCGATAGCGATCTCGATCTGAGATCCAGGGGTATAACCGGCCCTTTCAATTGCCTTAATGATCAGCTCAATGGCATCTGAGTTTTTCTTGAGCGTCGGCGCAAAGCCGCCTTCATCTCCGACCGCTGTTGAGTAGCCGGCGTCCTTAAGCACCGCTTTCAGCTCGTGGTACACCTCAGCGCCCCAACGCAAGGCTTCCTTGAAACTGCCAGCCCCTGTAGGTGCAATCATAAATTCTTGGAAGTCAGGGCCTTGCCAGTTTGCGTGAACACCGCCATTGAGAATATTGAACATTGGGACGGGCATTCTTGCTGCTTGCTCGCCGCCCAGATATTGGAACAAGGGCACTTTCATCGCAGAAGCCGACGCTCTGGCTACGGCGAGGCTGACGCCCAAGATGGCGTTTCCTCCAAGCCTAGACTTATCAGGTGTTCCATCCAGCTTAATCATCAGATGATCAATCTGTTCCTGGTCAACTGCATCCTGGCCTCTCAGAGACTCAAGTATTTCGGTATTCACATTGCTAACGGCCTTTAACACTCCTCTGCCGGAATACCTCTTTGGATCATGGTCACGCAACTCAACAGCTTCGTGAGCGCCTGTAGAGGCACCGGACGGGACTGAAGCCCGGCCCAGTGTTCCGCACTCCAAGGTGACGTCGACTTCAACGGTAGGGTTACCGCGTGAATCGAGAATTTCACGTGCATGAATAGCCTGGATTTGCGTTTTCATTGATTTTCTCCAAGGGACGATTCGGGAACGTCATTAACCATGTGAATAAGTCGAGAGGCCTCGATTTCGGAAGTCAGCTCTCCATGAGTATTCTGAACAGCTGCACTGCCGACACCGCAATTGCGGGAACCAAGAAGCCTCCAATAATTAGCTCAGGAATCTCTCCCACCAAGGGCATGAATTGCCCTCCCTTTGCCATCTGGAAAAGCTCCAGCATTTGGTTTGACGCAACCATCACAGAACAGCAGTACGCAGTCTGGGCTTGTAGCATGGCCCGCCTTTGATCTAGCAGATGAAACGTCAGCAACGACACTCCAATGCTTACGATGAAAAGCGCGACGAATTCATAGACGGATCCTGTAAAAAGCCTGCCCATCACAAGCCCGAATACGATGCTCAGCATCACTGCGCTCATGTGGTATCCCATTTCTCTAAAGTGGTTTTGATGAGCCGACGTCGGTGAGTTCCATTTCGCAATCTCATCTTTGGATTGCCCACCACCATCGCGCTCGTAACGTTCAACGTTGCTGTGCTCTCAGCTCGTAGCCAGGTACGCAGGTGATGGTCACGTCTGCCTTGCAGGATTTCTCACTGGGCATGCGCATCGTGACCAAGGCGCCTTCGAGCGAGGTGACGATGTACCAACCCTCGCTCGATACCTTTTGGCTGCCTGCAATGCCCGCCAAAAAAAGCGCCCAAAAAACCAGTCCTACGAGGAGCGGCCTGTTGTCACGAGCCCAGTTGACGGGGGCTGGCTGTGGACGCAGGTTATAAATTCGGTACATGGCGTTTATCCTTTTTACTGGTTGTCCAACAAACCGTGGTTTTCAGCTTTTCGCCTGGCCCACTCGACCGTACTCGATGGGCAATTTGATAAAGCTCAGCGAAAACGCCTCCTTGGCCAATGCTTCCAGCAACTTCTCGCACCCGGGCTCATCAGTGGATATCGTCACTGTGACCGGATGATCAGCACCGCTGAGGAAATGCGCGGTATGCAAATGTCCTAAATGATCCAGGCCTTCCGTACCGCTCACCAGCGTCGCTCCCAACATGCCCTCTCGTTTGGCGAACTCAACCAGCCACTCCCCGAGTGGAAGATGCTGGTAGTTGGTACTCTGTTCAGTGAAAAACGTCAGTTGAAAGCCATTCATGGCAACATCCTCTAATGTGGCGAGAGCGACCAACGGTTAGTCGGCTATGCCTCTTCATTTGCGAACTGTTTCTTCGAACTGAATTACAAGGCTTCACTGAGCGGTAACTCGCATAAGAGAAGAACTGCTCGCACCTTGCGCAACTCGTCAGCGTGGTCGCGCAGGAAGGTGCGCAGCTTGACCTCTGTATCCAGCAATTCCAGACACTGCGGATGACGCATATCACCAAGCTCCGGGTGATGATGGGAAATGCGATGGCCCGTCAAATAGCCCGCAGAAATCGGTTTGAGCATGACCTGATCAATCTTGGCTTTCTGCGCGACTTTAAGAAGGTGTTGGGCAAGTGCGGGCGCACTCAGGTGATGCCAGAAATTTGTAACTCGAGCCCGACTAGCGCCAGGGAAATAGAGCTGCAAAGCTGTCAGGCGATCTTGGCGATGTTCGGTCATTTCTCTTCCCCAATAAAAGTCACTTTGCGCTCGCTGGCGGATTCACTTTGAGCATGAAATTGCTTGATATCGGAGAGCCGGATTTCCTTCGGCAGAGGACGGTGATGCTTGCTGTGACCGACGCGCTGGGCGTGATAGATCCCGGTATGCCCGGATACGAGGTAACTTGCGATACAGGCAATGGCTGCAAGCGGAGCAATTTCAGGCCCGAAGAGCTCCATGGCCATGACAATGGTTGCCAGTGGCGTATTAGCTGCACCAGCGAAGACAGCGACAAAACCGATACCAGCCAGCATGCCGAAGGGAAGATGTAAGAGGGGCGCTAGCGCGTTCCCCAAGGTGGCTCCAATGTAAAACAGCGGAGTGACTTCGCCGCCCTTGAATCCAGTCCCCAGGGAGACAACGGTGAACAACATCTTTCCAAGCCAGTCCCAAGGAGCCATTGGCATTTGAAAGGATTGGACGATGCTCGGAATCCCCAGTCCGATGTACTTATCGACATCGGTGTAATGGTTGCTACCAAGCGCCCACACTGCCACTGCGATCAGAAGGCCGCCGGCGAATGGTCGTAATGGCGAATAGGAGATAAGTCGTTTAACGAAAGCCCCTAGCTTATGGGTGGTCGTCGCGAATAGCAGGCCAGTGAGGCCGAAGATAATCCCAGCGGCGACCACAGCCATGACGCTCCAGAGCTGCACGGGAACCACTTCGCCAATGACGTAATGCGTATGAACCACTCCCCAGGCTTTCCCCACCTGGTCAGCAACGATTGCCGCAACCACGCAAGGGAAAAGCGCGTCGTAACGCATGCGTCCGATGGCCAACACTTCAAGTCCGAACAAAGCCCCGGCAAGAGGGGTGCCGAAGACGGACGCAAAGCCAGCACTGATACCGGCCATGAGAATCACCCGGCGATCTTCGCGGCGTAGCCGAAAGACATGCGTCAATTGATCCGCAAGAGCGCCGCCCATCTGCACCGCCGTTCCCTCACGTCCCACAGATGCACCGAAGAGGTGGGAAACCACGGTTCCGATTAGCACCATCGGCACCATGCGCAAGGGAATAGTCTTTTTAGGATCGTGGATCTCATCGATGATCAGGTTGTTTCCGGCATCAACTGGTTTGCCTATCAGGTGATACGCAAGTCCCACGGCAAAGCCAGCAACTGGCAGGAGCCAGAGCACCCAGGGATGGGCTTCTCGCCACTGGGTGGCATGATCCAAAGAAAGGAGGAATAACGCAGAGGCAGAGCCTGCCAAAAGAGCTACAAGACCAGCAAGCGCAAGCCATTTCGCAATATAGGGCAGTAAGTCGAGTTGTTCAGGTCGTCGAAATTTAGACATTTGGCCAGCCACAAAAATGTAAGTGGGCCTGACCAAAAAGGGGATTCTGGGCGCGAACGCCTACAGACCTGGTTGATCAGGTTTCTGTAGGCATCATCAGCTGCTACGGGCACAGCGGTTGGTTAATGGAGGAATGCCATCTCCAATGAGCCGATCTTAGCGAGCTCTGTCCAAAATGTAAAATCGTGTTTCGGAGCACGAGGCAAGCGTAGGCGTCTTCGAGTCACCGCTTATGAAAGCAGGCCAGACTAGGTGACTTCTGTTCCGGCGAAGCCCATCTCAACTGGGGTTTTTATGTAAAATAACGAGATATCTTCAAGCTCCAATCGCTTGAATAACTGCACAGATTCGTCCTCGGTAATGGCCATACGAATTTCGGTAGGCTGATCCGCTAGTTCAAAAAAATGCGAGGAATGCAGCCGGCCGGTATGCCCAAAGCCTTCGATACCTGTGGACAGAGTCGCACCCCGCAGTCCCATTTCTTTCGCCAAATCAACGATCCAGTCGCCGAGCATCTTTCCCTGATAGCGACGATTCTGTTGAGTAAAGAAAGTGACCAGAAAACCTTTCATGTTCCTCTCCTAAGCGCGTGCTGATTATTTGATAGGACAGAAGCCCGGCAGCCGTCATTGCCACCCGGGCAGGATTCACACTGGCATCATGCGCACTGGTCAAGTCGGATGCAAACGACTGGTCAAGTCGAATGCAAATGGCTGGTCAAGTTCATGCAATTGCCCAAAGATCACGAGCGTTCGCGCTGATTGACCAGTTGAGCGCCCATGAGCCGGTTGATTGGCTGTGCAAGGTGTTTGACGTCACTCGCTCGTGTTACTACGCCCAGCGCCTGCGGCGCCGCACGCCGGATGTTGAACGGCTTCGATTGCGTAGTCGCGTCAGTGAGCTGTTCTCGCAAAGTCGCAGCTCTGCGGGCAGTCGCAGCATCCTGTCGCTGATGCGTGAAGACGGTGAGCAACTCGGTCGATTCAAAGTGCGTAGCTTGATGCGCGAGCTTGATTTAGTCAGCAAACAACCCGGCTTCCATGCCTACAAGCGAGCAACAGTAGAAAGACTGGATATCCCGAACACATTGAACCGCGAGTTCGACGTGCCAGCGCCCAATCAAGTCTGGTGCGGCGATATCACCTACATTTGGGCGCAAGGAAAGTGGCATTACCTGGCTGTCGTCCTGGATCTTTGTACGCGTCGGATCGTGGGCTGGGCGCTGTCGGAAAAGCCAGACGCTGAGCTGGTGATCAAAGCGCTGGATATGGCTTACGAGCAACGTGGCAGGCCTTCGGACCTGCTATTTCACTCGGACCAGGGATCGCAATATGCAAGCCGACTCTTTCGTCAGCGGTTGTGGCGATACCGCATGCGCCAGAGCATGAGTCGACGAGGAAACTGCTGGGATAACGCACCGATGGAGCGCGTATTTCGCAGCTTGAAAACAGAATGGATACCGACCGTGGGCTATCGAACTGCACAGGAAGCACAGCGCGACATCAGCCACTTTTTGATGCATCGCTACAACTGGATTAGGCCTCATCAATTCAACGATGGGTTGGCTCCAGCGCGGGCCGAGGAAAAACTTAACGTCGTGTCCGGGATTAGTTGACCACTACATTTGCATTAGGTTCTACAGCGGTTTGCGGACATTTTTGACAAAAAGTGGTCGACGTCTGTCCCGAATTATGAGGCTCAAATTCCCGGCTCCACCGAACTTGAGCGGCAGCAAACGGCCAATAGCGGACGACTGGCAACGCTTGAAAAAACAGGCTAAACCTTCCAGCGCGGTACCGTTTTTTTCACTTGGCCAATGTCCAGAACTTTGTCAAAAGGTTAACTTAGAAAAAAACACGTACGTAAATTTCTGAAATAAGTATCTAACTCGTTGAAAATAAATAGCTTTTTTTTAAGGTAACGAGTCTATAGATTAGGTGATGTCAGTTTGCTAGTGTGTTGAAGTCTTACTGCTTCTCTCTCAAGGAAAATCATGGCCACAAAGCGCGTAACTCAACAAGCCACTCCTATGCCTTTAAAGCTAATTCAACCGCGTGACGAAGCAAAAAATAGGTTGGGAGAGCGAATTGAAAAAGGTCTAGCACTCAAGCAAAGGAAAGTTGACACCCGAGAAGCATATGACTTGTTATTGAAGGACTATCAGAAATGGGATGCTTTCAATAAAGAATTATTGAAGCAACTCTTCAGTACTGACGAACTAGCGAAAGAGTATAGCCATTATGGTGTGGCGGCGATTGCCATGCGAGAATCATCGCTAGGTGAAAAAATCGCGGATGCTTTCAAAAGAGTTGATAACAAGATTCATCGGGTCGACTCAATTATTGAAAGAATAGAGTTGATCCCTATCGACGAAACCAAAGCTTCTGATTTGAGTACGCAAAGCGATATCCCCTCTGAAAAACAGACTCGAACTAAAAAAGTATTTGTAGTTCACGGTCGTGATGAAGTCTCCAAAACCAGTCTCGAAGTTTTTTTGCATGAAATAGGTTTGGAACCTGTGGTACTTCACAGGCAAGCTGATGAAGGGATGACGATTATTGAAAAATTTGAGAAACACAGCGATGTCGGCTATGTATTTATTTTGTTGACGCCTGATGAAGTTGCATACCTAGTTGCTGATGAGGAAAAGCCCGACTCGGAGCGCAGTAAGGAATTTAGAGCTCGCGCGAATGTAATATTTGAGTTTGGTTACTTTATAGGTAAATTCGGGCGCTCAAGAGTTTGCTGTCTATACACAGGTAATGTTTCACTGCCAAGCGATGTCAATGGAATTATTTATAAAAAATTTGACAAAGGTATCGAAGAAGTTGCTTATAGTATAATTAAAGACTTGAAAGCATCAGGATATACTATTTCTTAACTCTTTCGAATAACTAAAAAATAGGGTTGAGTGTCATGGATGAAAAGAACTTGAAAATAACAAGAAATCTCAAAGTTGGTGCGCTTGATGCAGAGGCCGACACTGACCTGCTCAACAAGTGTTTTGTAGATAATGGCTATTTAGCGCAGATCATGGATGTCGACTCCCCTGCATCCATTGTTCTCGGACGAACTGGGTCGGGAAAGAGTGCTCTTCTTTATAAAATTGCCCAGACGACACAGAAGCATGTGAGGCTGGATCCAAATGATGTATCGATTAGGTTTTTGGAAAGTTCTGATATTGTTCAGTTTTTCGACACTTTGGGCGTAAGTCTTGATTTGTTTTATCGCCTCCTATGGCGGCATGTACTTACAGTAGAATTTCTTAAGCTTCGATATGACATAAAATCCGAGAATGATAGCAAAGGCTTTATCGACGGCCTTTTCAATTCATTCAATAGAGATGTTACAAAAAGAAAAGCAATTGAATATTTTAACGAGTGGGGGAATAATTTCTGGTTGGACACCGATGAGCACTTAAGAGAGATTACAAAAAAACTCGAAACTGATACGAAAAGCTCAATAGGTTTGAAGTATGCCGGAATTAATCTTTCGTCCGATGGGGCGTTAAAACTATCTGAGCAAGAACGCACGGAAGTTAGGCAGAGAGCCAGTCAGGTAGTAAGCAGCTTACAAATCAGAAAACTTAATGAGATTCTGGAATTATTGTCAGAGCATTCTTTCTCGGATCCGCAAAAGAAATTCTTCATCCTTATAGATCATTTGGATGAAGAGTGGGCCGCAACTGAGACGAGAGTTAGATTTATTAGGGCGCTGATAGAGGAAATTAAAAGCTTTAGAAAGATAAGGCAAGTCAAGGTAATTGCAGCGTTGAGAGAAGACCTGTTAGATCAAGTTTTTGATAGAACTCGAGACTCAGGATTTCAGCAAGAAAAATATGAGTCTTACTTGATGAGTCTTAAATGGTCGGCTGAGGACTTGGCTAGAATGGTTGAGTTGCGAATAAACGAGGTGTTTAAAAGTCAATATACAAAACAAATGGTAACCATTAATGATCTCTTTCCTAAGCCGAGAAAAGGCGGCGGGCAAACAGCAATTGATTTCATAATTGAAAGGACCCTAAGACGGCCCAGGGATGTTCTTCAATTTATTAACGAATGCTTCGCGATTGCTTACGAACGCGAGAGAATATCTTGGAGAGCTCTACTTGCAGCCGAAGCCCAATACTCTGAAAAGCGGCTGAAATCTTTAAAAGAAGAATGGGGGAACGTTTTCCCGAGTTTTGATGAAACAGTCGAAGTCCTACGAAACATTAAAGCAACTTTTTCCAAATCTATGGTAAAAGATACGGTTTTAGAAGAGGTAATGATCGGATTGAGTGCCGGAGACCTTCGAGATCCGTGCGTTACAACAGTAAAGAAGTATTACGAACCTAACAGTAATATAAAAGAATCTGATTTACTAATCGCTATGCTTTCATGTTTATATAGGGTTGGAGCAGTAGGTTTGAAAGCAAGCTCCGTGGATACCTATATTTGGTCTTATGTAGACCAATCGTCCGCTACAAGGGGTGAAATAAAAAGAGCGGAACATTTCAAGGTTCATAAAATGCTCTACCGATCTCTTGATATAATTGTTGAGCAGCATGAGGTTTTCGATCAAGAGTTGATTGATTAAGAGTGAATGGTGCTGATCAGTAGCCATTTTTAGAGGCATTACATAGTATAAATCTTAATATATTTTCATGAGCCTTGACGTGACAAATAAACTGTTTCCCATCTTTGAATTGAGCCCGCAAGACTTCGAGAAACTTTGCCTCGATGTGTTTACTGCGGAGGGTGGAAGCTATCGTTTAATCCATGATGATAAGAACCGATGGTTTGATGTTTTCGGCGAGAAACCAGTTGCGAGCGGAATATGCAGCACGGTGGCCGTCGAAATTAAACATAGGAAAGCTTTTCATCCTGAAATTGTTGATTTTTTTGTTGATAGCCTCTCCAAAAGCAATTTACATTTTGATGAGTATGTTTTCGTTACGTCTGCGCCTATTACTGCTGAGCAAAGGCGAGCAACCCACGCTGGAATTATTAGCGATTCTAAATTCAACATACAGTTGCTAGGTCAGCAAGAGGTGTTTCAGCTGCTCCTGAAACACCCTAAAATAGCTAACAGATATTTTAAGAGCGTCTCCCAGAAAATTTTTCAGCGTCGTGTAGCTGTTGCAACTAGCTTCGCAGGGATACTCGCATCAGTATTATCACTACTATTTACCATGATTCCACTTGTCGAGGAGAAAGAGAAAAGTTCGTTCGAGAGTCAGATTCAGTCTGTTGAGACTAATTTACAAGGCCTCAAGCAAATGGAGCGTAACTTAGACGCGTTAAAGAAAGAGCTGCAGGCCACATCCGACGAATCCGCGCAAATAAAACGTGATTATGAGGCTGCGCTCAAACTAAAAGCGATTACATCTGAGCAGCTAGAGCAAATAAATAAAGCGGTGAATTCACAAACTGCAACGGATACCGCTCTAAACTATTTTTTTGGTTTTTTATTCGGAGTAGCAGGATCAATATTGGCAACGGTAATCACAGACCGTTGGAAGGCGAGACGTGAGTTATCTAGTCGCTAGCAGTATGGTGTTTCGCTTCGTTGAAGGGTGAGACAAAGAGAGACTGAATGTCCGCTTCTGGCCGAGAGTGGACGTTTACGGATGACTTGAAACCGTTTGGAAGCAAGGTACTATTAAATAGCTCCTTGCTCCCAGCTCCAAGATGAAACGGGTGAAGACTGAGGGCCAGCCAGGTAAGAAACTCGCTAACTTCCGCTGGCCCCATCTCCAGAGGGTGACGCCTCCGATGGTAGCGCAGGAAATAGCGTATCCAGTACCAGTAGGTCTTCTCGGTGCGAATGCTGTAGTGATTTACCCCAATAACGTTAAGAAACTGTTCTCGCAGGCGTGTCTTGTCTATATCGCATTCATGCTGTATTTTTTTTGCATAAAAAGAAAAAGTCAAGCGAATACAGGTTGCATGCAATAGCAACAAGATAACTAATTGTTTTATAGAGAGAATTTACGTATTGAATCCACCGGGCGAGGTGTTGTTATGAAGAAGTCACTAATATGCAATCATAAAGCCGTCGACCCACTCAACTGTCATATTCCATAGGAATCGTGCCACCTACTAATAGGTGTATTCTATTCTGTACAGTAGGTCTAATTGATCAATAAGAGTAAAAAGATGAGTGTATTTGAAAATTTTAATTTATTAAAAACGGACATGATTGAAAACGGCTGGACTATAGAAGGCTTCCCTTTCAATTACAAAAGCCGCGACTACATTGTCTTAGCAAAATTGTACGAAAAAGGAGAAAGAAGGCCGAAATACGCTCTGATAAAAGTAGAGATTCTGAAGAGTAAAAACATTAATGAACGACTAGTTTCAGCTGTTAATGCAAATGGTTTTCTTATTGGGTTGAAACTGTTGAGAGAGTTTTTTAATATAGAGTATGGTGAAAACCTTGGGGATATATTGAGTCAGTTTAATGAATACTTTGCTCAATTTATTCCAGCTCACATAAATTTAGGTAAACCACCCCGGATTGAGGATGCAATGGTTGAGTCTCTATCAAAGAGTGATAGCCAAGATCCTAAAAAGCGCTACTGTTATGGTGTTATGAGAAATCAAGATGGGCGAACAAGAACAGTGTTCAATGACAATAAAACTAGACTTCTAAGACCTACTTTGTACCAGGAGTTCAGTGGAGATCAATCGATAAGCTTTTGCTACTCAATCGACACTAATGATCACAAGTCTGATGCAGTAATAATTCAGAATTTTTCTAACAGATGATTTCGAGATTTTGAATATAACAATGCCATCAAGAGCGGACGCAAAAGCTCGGCTTGCGCTAATTTTAGCCAAGCCTTTTTCGCAACTTATGACGGCGCTAGGCTCTCAGGGCAACCAGAACACCCGCAAACTTTTACCATGCATATTAAATTGATGAGAACAATTCGTCTCATAGCACTAGCATCAACCACCTTACTATTTTTCGGCTGCGTAGGCTATGAACCCGAAATTTGGACAATTCATGGGCCGGTCACAATTGACGCAAGTAAAACAGATCTAATCTACTATTATGAGGACGCCAACTTTATCAATGGCGAGCGCATTGTCGGTACGCTTCGTAGGGAACCAACCTCGGGCTTCTGGATGCAAGGTGAACCTGTCATTAGTTTTGGTCCGTGGAATCGTAAATTTATGAAGGCACTTATTAGCGAGACCACTCAGAGTATAGAGCTGAGCTACGAAGGAAAACCTGTATTACTGAAATGTTCTCCCGTTCTTAATGAGAGCAATACAGAGACGGATCGAGATTGTATAGTAACCATTAGCGAACAGCACTTGGCATCCGCAAAATTTATTTTCCAGAAACTATCAACGGCAAAATAAAAGAACTTAGTAGAGCTCAGGTTAGGCGAGTCTAACAACTGGTTTAAACCGCTTGCTTCGCTCACCGGAATGGGCTAAAGCCCGCCCCTTAACCAAACGTTAGTATTTCAACAGGCAGCAGAAAGCGCCACTTTCTGGAAAGTCATGGAGGGCAGGCAAAAGGAACTTATAAGCAATAAATCAGAATGACTTTAGATATGCAATCGCATGCTAAGAGCATTGAATATCGGACTAAGCCAGAACCGCGCCAGCGGTCTGCTCTTGGCCGATTGCTGACTGTAAAGAAGGGCTGCAAGCGGCTATCAGCGACATTACCGCTTTTTGCCTTACGCCCACTGCACGCAGCCAACCTCATCGGCGTTAACCCTATTTTTAGCTTGCTGAAACGTTTCATCAAGTTTATAAAAATGGCACAACTCCAAGAAAGGCTGTCGCCATGACCCCGCTCAAACTCTTCGTTGCCCTCAGCGCACTGTCCGCTGCCTCCCACGCCATGGCCTGGGATTACGTTCTGCTCGACACCGACAAAGCCGCCCAGAGCTGGCAGATCACCAGCCAGCAACTCGGAATAAAAACCGACAAGCCCTTCAGCGTTACCCTGCGCACCTTGCACGGCGGTCGGCAGGAGGGCGTCAGCATCGTCGACATTGATAACGGCACCATGAAACTCTCGGTAGTGCCGACTCGCGGCATGAACGTCTTGCAGGCCTCGGTCGGCAGTGTGCGCATGGGCTGGGATTCTCCGGTCAAGGAAGTGGTCAATCCGTCCTTCATTGAACTCAATGGCCGCGGTGGTCTGGGCTGGTTGGAAGGTTTCAATGAACTGGTCGCCCGCTGCGGATACGAATGGGTCGGCCACCCCGGCGTCGACAACGGCGAACTGCTGACCCTGCACGGTCGGGCCGCCAACATTCCTGCGAATAAAGTCACCCTGCATATCGACGAAAAACCACCGTACTCCATCACCCTGCGCGGCGAATTGAAAGAGCAGGCGTTCAAGAAGGTCGACTTCTCGGTCGCGACCGAACTGGTCACCGAACCCGGCAGCGTCGTGTTCGCGCTCAACGATACCCTGACCAACAACGGCGACTATCCGAAGGAATACCAGGCGCTGTATCACAGCAACTTCAGCACCCCGTTCCTGGAGCAGGGCGCTCGTTTCGTCGCGCCGGTGAAACAGGTGTCGCCGTTCAACGACAAGGCCAAGGGCGATCTGCCCGACTGGCAAACCTACCGCGCACCGACCAAGGACTACGACGAAACGGTTTACAACGTGGTGCCGTATGCCGATGCCAAGGGCGATACGTTGACCGTGTTGCATAACAAGGCCGGCAGCCTGGGCGTTTCGGTCGGCTTCAATACCCAGACACTGCCGGTGTTTTCCCTGTGGAAAAACACCGATACCCAAGGCCAGGGCTATGTCACGGGGCTGGAGCCGGGGACAAGTTTTTCCTACAACCGCCGTTACCAGCGGCCACTGAACCTGGTTCCGACAATTGGGCCCAAGGAACACAAGCAGTTCCGCATCAGCTACAGCTTGTTAGCGGATAAGGCCGCGGTGGATAAGGCCTTGAAGCAGGTGAGCGAGATTCAGGATGGGCGGGAGACTGAAGTGCGGCAGACGCCGTTGGTTGATCTGACCAAGGAGTGACACCGGCTGGAGCATTGTCGGCCGATATTGCAGCTCCTCGGCCAAGTGTCGCGTCTGATTCCGTTGGCTTGTTCAAGGTCCGCCCGCGAGCGCGCGACCTTGGGCCTGCGACTGGCAGCAATAGATCAATGCCCTGCGGATGTCACCGGACAGCGCTCACTGATGCTCTGGATATGTACAGTCTAACTGTATATATTCGGGATTCTACGCATTCAAGCATCAGGTGGCGTTATGTCAGCAGTGAACAAAGCTATCGTCCGTCGTTTCAATCAGAAGGTTATTGAGAACTGCGACCGCCACGAATTTGAAGTGCTCGTGGCGCAAGATTTCATAAACCATTCAGCGGCGGCGGGGCAAGACGGCGGTCGGGAAGGTCTATGGCATACCTTTCACAATGTTCTGCATCCGGGCTTGTCCGACCTCCAGGTCGAGGTGCTGGATCAGGTCGCTGAAGAAGACAAGGTGACGACCCGAAAGCGCATTACCGGCCGCCACTCCGGGGTGATTGCCGGTATACAGGCAACGGGACGTGCAGTGTCCATTGATATCATCGACATCGTTCGCATCCGCAACGGCCAATATGTCGAGCACTGGGGCGTCAATTCGTTGCCGAGTGTGCTGGCGGCTTTGCGCTCAGGTTGATTGACCGTTTGGGGCGGCGGCAATCAATTGCTCCAGGATTCTGACCGCAGCTTCGAGTGTTTGCAGCTGTGACGCGGTGGTTTTTTCCTTAAGCTGGCGTGCCAGCCAGTCACTGCGCTGAAGACGACTGTGTTCAAGCGCAGCTCGACCAGCGTGCGTCAGCTCAAAGAGCTGCTTTCGTGCATCGCTCGGATCAGGACCTCGTGTAACCCGCTGCTGCTGCTCCAACTGGGCGATAACCAGCCGCATGCTTTGATGCTTGACGTGACGATGTGCAGCAAGCGCGCTTATGCTCGCGGGGCCATGACGGTCAAGCAAACCTAGCGTTTCAGATTGTGCCGAGGACGGTGTGTCCGACCCACTGCGCACTTCCCGGACAAGATTGCCGACTACTCTTCGCAGATCTTCGGCTAACTGTTCAACGGTCTCTTCAAAAGAAGCAGAGTGATGATTGGGAGATTCTGAAGGGGAGGACAATGGGCTTTCTCAGATGTGGTTGAGCAGACGAGCATACATGAGTTCAGAATGACCGCTTCTGATCAGGAGCTGTCCATCGTCAACGACTGCTTTTGGGCCGGTTTCAGCCAGTCACAATGGGCCGTAACCGACCGAGGCGTAAGCACCGATTGTTGGGGGCTGCCGACATTACCGAGTGAATTGACGTTGCCGAAGACCTCCCGCAGTCGCTCCTGCACTAGCCTTCCAGCGTTCGCAGTTTTTCCTCGAAGTAGCGAATTTGCGCAGCATCATCGGGGTCGACCTGCCTGAGTAGCTGAAGCGCTTTTGTATACGCATCGCGCGCCTTGGCGGTGTCGCCTTGAGCCTCATAAACTCTTGCAAGGTTGAAGTAGCGCAAAATCACCTTGGGGTGGTTCTCTCCGAACGTTGCGCGGTCACTGTTCAGGGCCTTAGTCAAAAAGGCTTCAGCTTTGTCGTACTGGCCCAGGCCGCGATAGGCGTCGCCGAGGTTGTTCCAGCGGATGGCGACCGTGGGATGGTTGGGGCCACGCAGGGCCATGTCGATATCCAGTGCTTGTTGAAAAAGCGGCAACGCGGCCTTGTGGTTGCCCTGGACGTTATAGGCGTTTCCCAGATTGTTCAGGGCGGTGGCTACCGAAGCGTCGTGTTCTCCCAGCCGCTTTCTTAACGCGATATTTTTGCGCAGGTTTTCGAAACCCTCTTCATACCTGCCCAGTTTGCTCTGCGCGGTACCGATGTTGTTGTAGCTGTCGGCAATCTGCAGGTCATCTGCGGCGAGTACCGCGAGGCGCATTTTCAAGGCTTTTTCATAGTAGCCAAGAGCAATTTCGAGATTGCGTTGTCGTTCGTGGAAATAGCCGAGGTTGTTCCAGTAGGTCGCCTGTTGCGCGATGGATGCCTGCCCGTTTTGTTTGGCCGCCTCTAGTGCCTGGGTGACCAGGTGGATCGCGGTGCGGTCATCGCCTAGCACGTAGACTGCCAGCGCCTTGATATTCAATACCTCGGAGTTGTCGGGGTCGGTTTCAAGCACGCGGTCCGCTTCCTCAATGGTCGCCTGGTATTGTTCCGCCTCGAAAAGGCTTACTACTTTGTCGCTCGCCACTACGGAGGCAGCTTCAGCACAAAACATGATGAAGAGCAGTGGTAACGGTAATAGAGCCTTGAGCCCACGAATGTGCATGGAAGTCCTTTTGTTTGAAACGCAGAACGGGCACAACCAACCCAACACTGACAAAAAATGATGCTGGCCTTGCCCGGCCGTAAAAGTCACAAGTCTAGGGCCAACGCTGCAAGCTTTGCCACGCCAATGGGGGTATCCAGCTCCATGTTGTCCTCGAGCATCCAGGCTGCTGACAATCCGGCCCAGGCAAGCACCCATTGCAATAACCGGTGTCGATCAATGTTGGAGGCTTGTGTCACGATACCGATCCGGCGCGCGAAACAACTTGGCGCCAAAGCGCTTTTGCTATCGGGATTGCAGAAAATATTCGCGTAATCGAAGCCGCGCTCACCGTAGAGTCCCTTAGGGTCGATAGCGAGCCACCCCTTAGCTCCGAAGTCCAACACATTGCCGTGGTGGATATCCCCATGCAATACCCTGATGTCACGCGGGGCATCCAGAAGTTCGCGAGCCGTTTTGGCGCATTGTTCAAAGACCCCTCGGTGCGTTGCCGCCGCGCTCCATAAGGCTTCGAACCGTAGCTCCAGTGGGACTAAAGCAGGAGCCGGTTTTGCAAGGGGTGTGTGAAGGCGGCCAGCCACAGCACAGAGTATGCGAGTAGCCTCGTCGTCCTCGCCGCAGTTCACCATTTGCGTAAGTGAGATCGGGCTGATCGCGCGCTCCATCAGTAAGGCCTCGCCATCATGTGCCAGCACGGGCGCCGCCCCTTCACCGTCCCACCAAGCCATGAGTAAATTGCCTGCTTGCTCCTCCGGCTCTTGCGAGATTTTGAGCATGGCTGGCATGCCATGGTGACGAACAGGTAGTAGGTTGCCATTCAGTGAGCCGAAAGCGTCACCGTCGATCGTCAACTCCCATCGTTTCAAGTATTGATCAAACATCAGCGCTTATTTCTCGCTCTTACTGGAACAATCATTATGAATGACGTGGGCATAAGGCTAAATGTCTGCTCTTGGCCGATTCTGCCCAATTACGCTCCCCATCCACATCACTCGAACTGAGCCCTTACGTACTTTCGATTATTGCGTCACCGTGAACCGAAACGCCTGTTCTTGCAGCCCCGCCTTGATCAAAGCAGCCAATTGCTGGGCCGCCGCAGTGGGCTCGCCGCCACCGCTGTGCAGTACATAACCAAGGCTTGGCACGACGGGTAAGCCAGAAACCACACTGAGATGGCTCGGCAGCCCAATGCGAGTACGCAGCGTCACGCCCAACCCGGCGGCGACGGCTGCCCAGATACCCGCCACGCTGGGGCTGGTGAGGGCGATGCGCCAGGGTATTTGCGCGGCGTCCAGCGCCTGGGTGGCGGCGCTGCGGAGTACGCAAGGCGCGTCGAACATTATCAAGGGCAGTGGTGAGTCGTCAGCGGCGGTCAGCAATGGCGTATCGCGCGGCCCGATCCAGTGCATCGGTGTTTCGCCCAGGCGCGTGGCATAGGGCGACATAGGCCCGGTGTCCCAGGTCAGGGCCAGGTCCAGGGCTGCACTTTCGATCAGCGTCAGCAGTTCGGCATTACGGGCGATCCTGACTTCGAGGCTCACCCTCGGGTAAGTCTGTACAAAGCGTCGCAGGATATCGCTCAGGAAATGTTCGCCAAAGTCCTCTTGAAGCCCCAGGCGCAGGGTTCCGGCGGTCTGGCTTTGATGCACGCTGTGGAAAATGCTGTCGTTCAACTCCAGTAACCGGCGGGCATGGCTGAGCAGTGATTCGCCTGTGGGGGTCAAGACCAGCCCGCGCCCGGACTTAGCCAGTACCGGCGTGCCTATCTGCTCCTCAAGTTTCTTTAACTGAGCACTCACGGCAGACGTCGACCGACCGAGACGATCCGCAGCTTTGGCAAAGCTGTTGAACTCCACACCCGTGACGAAGGTGCGCAATACATCAAGATCGAAGGTGGGGCGGCGCATTCAATAGTCCACTAATTCCGGATGGTAGGCGCTATTAAATCTGATATTCGGAAGGGTTGCGACTTGATAATTTCATCCTTCAGATCGGGACATCGGAGGGAAAAACATCATGAATACAGCTACGTCCACTGGGGGAGAACCCCAGGGCAACTATCCGCAGAAGTTTGCCGAGTTGACCGACAACGTATTGTTCGGCGACATATGGACGCCTACGCAACTCAAGCCCCGTGAACGCAGTTTGGTGACGGTGGCTGCGCTGGTGGCGATGTACCGTCTTGAGCAACTGCCGTTTCATTTGCAACGTGCGCTGGATAACGGCGTGTGTGCCGATGAATTGGCCGAAGTCATCACCCATCTGGCGTTTTATTCAGGTTGGCCGACGGCTGCTTCGGCGCTGAATGTGCTGAGCGAACTACAGGTTGGCCTTTCAGAACGCCAGGAGTAAGCGCTGATGCCATTTGCACGGATTTCACTGCACCGCGGTAAGTCAGCCGAGTATTTACAGGCGTTGTCTCAGGGGTTGCACGACGCCTTGGTCGAGAGCTTCGAAGTACCGAAGACAGATCGCTTCCAGGTCATCCACCAACATGAGGTCGGCGAGCTGATATTCGATCCCCACTATCTGGGTGGGCCGCGTAGCCATGACTTTGTGCTGATCGCGATTACTGCCGGGCGTGCTCGAAGTGTTACGACTAAACAGCATTTTTACCGTGATCTGGTCGAGAAATTGGGGCGGGCGACGGGGTTGAACGCGGAAGACGTGATGGTGGTGATCGCCACGACGGCCGGTGATGAGTGGTCGTTTGGGGGAGGGCGGGGCAACTAGGTTTTTTCATTAAAACCGGGATCATACCACAGTTAAATATGATCCCGTTTTTACGCTACAGCGTCGGTAACCGATCCAACACACAAGTACGTTCTATTTTCGGCTCATTGGCCGTGGGCACGCGCACGCCCGTATCGACATTGAATATGTCGATGTAACAACGGCTCAGCGAGCCCCGGAGCGTCCAGTGCGTAGGCATGTACTTAGAGTGAAGTGGTCCGTTTCTGAAACGTTAAAAACACCCCTATACACGTCTTACCTCCGCTGTGGCGCCTTCTTATAGTCGTGCGCCTCAGCCACTTGGAGGTGCACGCATGCAGGGACCCTACGCATTTATCAATGAACATCCCCAGCCTTATCCATTGCTTAAACTAAGCTTGGCGCTTGATCCGTATTCACACACCAAGTTCGACACCCTCAACCAGCACATCCGCAACACGGTAGTGTTGCCGGGGCAATTGGTGATCATCGGGGATAGCCGAACCGCCGCTTGCACCGCTGAAGAGGCACAGCTGATGCGATCGGCGCAAAATATAAAGCTCGCCCTGTTGGCGTACTCCGCAACTGACCAGTTCCTGATCAAAAACTATGATCAGGTGCAGGCTATCTTGAGCTATTCGTCCCTTGGCATCGGCAGTGCCAGCAGTGCATGGAGCAAGCATTTGGCGCAAGTCGAGAAGACCCTTGTCGAAATCGAGAGTTTGCATAAGCAGTACTTGAGCAAAGGCACCACTGGGGCAAGGGAGGAGTTTTTGGTTAAGCGAAGGGCGCTGTTTGCCAAGTTGGATAGCCAAATCTCGGGCATGGCGCGCTTTGGTACGGGGTTGAGAAACGAAGGTTCGATTAAAAAGATGTTGGGGATTTCCAGTAAAAGCTATTGGCACCATGGAGACATTCGTGGGTATGAGGAAAGGGTTAAACGTTTAGCCAAGGCCTCGCAAATATTGAAGAAGGGGACTTACATTGGCATAGCGCTGGATGTTGGGGCGACGGCGCTGGAGATAACGGAGGCGTGTTCCACAGGGCGTGAGCAAGAGTGTACGCAGGCAAAGTATGTTGAAGGGGGTAAATTGGTAGCCGGAGTTACGGGCGCAGCAGTTGGCGGGAGCATTGGGGCTGGTATTGGTATCAGCGCCTGTGTAGTTGTTTTTGGCATACCTACAGCGGGTGCTGGAGCCTTGGCATGTGCAATCGTAGGCGGTGCAGCAGGTGGGTTCGCTACAGGGGCGCTCGGAAGCGGACTGGCGGAAAGCGCAGGCAAGTTTATCTACAAGACCGTGAGTAATTAAATGGCTTGGCTATATCTGGGCACGTGCTCCCTCATCCTCATGGTACTCAGCATTCCGCTCACTTTTTACGTGATGTTCAAAAAACTCGATGCCGCAGAGCACTACGTGCAACACAGCGACTATGTACTCGGGTACAGGCATATTTTCCGTAATGCTCATTTTGAGGGGCGGCACGTGCGTGTAGTCGCCATGGCTATCATCATTCTTATCCCTAAAGTGTTTCAGTGGCGGCATTTGGTACAGGTTGGGGACGTTGAAAAAATCCCACGACGTCTCAAGTTCTGGATGGTCATGCCGCTACTCGTAGCGGTTGTATCCATCATAGGAATGGCTATCAGCTGGTTCTTCATAGAAAACTAACCGCCCCGCATCCCTGAACCTGGGCACCTAATGCCAGGCTCTCTATACTGGCCGTCCCAGGACGCTAGCTGGAGCGCAGACTATGCCCGTCACACCCAATCAAAACTCCCCAATCAGGTTGGTCCAGGCTCAAGAAAGTGATTTGGATGATCTGGTCGCCATTCGAATCGAGGCCATGCGTGAAAGCCTGGAGCGTGTTGGGCGATTTGATCCAGTGCGTGCGCGCGAGCGGTTTCTTGGTGGTTTTGAAGCTCGCAACACACGCTACATCGAGGCAACTGGCGAGAGGGTTGGTTTCGTAGTGGTCAAGCATCACCACAATGAGCTCTTGCTTGACCATTTGTATGTGCGCCCGGGCGCGCAGGGATCCGGCGTAGGGTCTGCGGTGCTTACTCAGATTTTCAAAGAGGCGGATGCGGCTGCGCTCCCCATTAAAGTGGGGGCTCTCAAAGACAGCGCGTCGAATCGCTTTTATATCCGCCATGGTTTCCAATTCATCGAAAGCAGTGAATTCGACAATTATTATGTTCGCCGGAGTGTTCCGGCGATTGGCCCAGCTGGCTAGCTGGACGCCTGATTGACGGCTAACACTCCTCTCGCCCTCGACCGCCAAGCAAACCCCACCACCATCAACAACCCCAACCCCGCCATCCCCGCGCCTGCCAGCGAAATCGCCGGATAGCCCCAGCCCGCATTAATCACCACACCGCCCAACGCCGCCCCAATCGCGTTGCCAAAATTAAACGCCCCGATATTCACCGCCGACGCCAGGTTAGGCGCGTCCTTGGCCGCCTCCATCACCCGCATCTGCAACGGCGGCACCAGGGCAAAACTCGCCACGCCCCATATCAAAATCGCCACAGCCGCGGGCAACGGCCAGCGCATCAGTACGGTGAACGCCAGCAACACCACAATCAGCACGCTCAGCGACACGATCAGGGTGCGATCTATCGAGCGATCCGCAGCCTTGCCGCCCCACAGGTTGCCGAGTGTCAGGCCCACACCGAACAGCACCAGCATGGCGGTGATGTAGGCGGTGGAGGCGTGGGTTTCGCTGCTGAGGATGGGCGCGATGTAGGTGAAGACGGTGAACATGGCGCCCGAGCCGATGACGGTGAGGGCCAGTGCGCCCAGCACCGGGCCACGGCCCAATACGCGGATTTCGGCCATCACGCTGACGTGTGGCGGCGCCTTGAGGTTGGGCAGGGCGAACCACAGCGCGGCCATGGCGACAACGCCGAGGCCGGTAATGCCCCAGAACGCGGTGCGCCAGCCGAACAGTTCACCGAACCAGGCGGCCAGCGGCACGCCGCCGATGGTCGCGAGGGTGAGGCCCATAAACATGGCGGCCACCGCGCCGGCGCGTTTCTCCGGGGCGACCACGCTGGCGGCGACCACGGAGCCCACGCCAAAGAACGCGCCGTGGTTCAGGGAGGTCACGACTCTGGCGATCATCAGGCTGTAATAGTCGGTGGCCAGGGCGGACATCAGGTTGCCCAGGGTGAAAATCGCCATCAGCCCGATCAGCAGGTAGCGCCGGGGGATCTTGCCGGTCGTCAGGGTCATCAGTGGCGCGCCGAGCAGCACGCCCATGGCGTATGCACTGACCAACAGGCCGGCGGCGGGAATCGAGACGCCGAGGTCGGCGGCGATGCCCGGCAACATGCCCATGGGGGCGAACTCGGTGACGCCGATGCCAAAGGCACCCATGGCGAGTGTAACGAGGGGTGGATTGATACGCATGGAAGGCTCCTTATCTATGCCGCCAATGCTACGATCCAGCGTTTGAAGGCGGTAGATGGCGTTTTTGCCAATCACCTTTGCGTAAGGGGCACAAATGGACTTCAACGGCAGGTCAGGTGAGATGTTGGTATTCGCCAGCGTGGCGCAGGAGGGCAGCCTGTCGGCGGCGGCGCGTGCGTTGGGGCTTACGCCGTCGGCAGTCAGCCGGATTATCGCGCGTGCCGAACAACGCCTTGGCACTCGGCTGCTGTTGCGCACCACCCGCGCGATCACCTTTACCGCCGAGGGCGAGGCGTTCCTGCGCGGTGCGCGGCGTATCCTGGCCGACATGGACGAGGTGGAAGAGGCCATCGCCGACCAGGGCGTGCCCAGGGGCCGGTTGCGGGTCAGCGCCGCCCTGGGCCATGGGCGCATGACGATCGTGCCCTTGGTGGCCGCCTTCAGTGCGCGCTACCCGAACATCGTGGTCGACCTGACCCTGGGCGACGAGGTGGTCGACATTCTTGGCGGCCAGGCCGATGTGGCGATACGCTTTGGCCATTTGCCCGACAGCCCGCTGACCGCGCGCAGGCTCGGCGAAACCGGCCAGGTGGTGGTGGCCTCGCCCGAGTACCTGCAGCGCCACGGCACCCCGCAGCAACCCGAAGACCTGCTGCGGCACAATTGCCTGCGCTTCAACTTCCGGCGTGCCGAACCCAACTGGCCGTTTATGCGCGACGGCCAAGCGTATTCCTTGAAGGTGAGCGGCAACATCGAATGCAGCAGTGGTGAGGCGCTGGCACAGCTTGCGCGTGTGGGCGCCGGTATTGCGCGTATCGGTGAGTTCACCGTCAGCGAAGACCTGCGGCGCGGCGAGTTGATACCGCTGCTGCAAGCCTGGAACCCCGGCGACGTTGAGCCGATTCACGCGGTGTTCGTCGGCGGCGCGGCGATGCCGGCGCGAGTGCGCTTGTTTGTGGACTTTTTGCTCGAGCATCATCAGCTGTAAGCGCCGGCTTGCGGGCACCGTGAGGCGCGGCAATATGAACCATTCTCGTCCACATAATCTGTTGCTGCGAAGGCTTGTAACTGCTTGTATCCTTGCCCGCGAATAAGGGCGAATGGCTGCCGCCGGTGCCCAGGTCCACTGTCCGCTGTTACGGAAAACCGTAGGTTCCAAAGGTAGCAATGTGAAGCGTGATACCCACCTGGTTGTGCTTTTGCTGGCCGTTATCGGTTGCTCCCTGGGGTCATTGACGGTCTGGAAGGTGTTTGCCTCTCGAGATCGCGCCCTGCAGGAGGTGGACGTCCATGGCCTGAACCTTACCCAGGCGCTGTCGACTTATTCCGAAGGCATCGTGCGCCAAAGTGCGCTGCTGTTGCTCGGGCTGGTCGAGCGTCTGGAAACCGAAGGCAGCGGCCCGGTGCAGATTCAGCGGCTAAGTACATTGATCAACCGCCAGCAGCCGCTGATGCCACAGCTCAGTGGTGTCACGATCTACGATAAACAGGGGCACTGGTTGATGTCCTCCAACCGGCCGATTCCTGCGGGCGCCAACAGCACAGACCGTGCCTATTTCATTCATCACCGTGACGATCCTTCCCACGAGATCTTTATCGGCCCGCCGATTATCAGCCGGTCGAATCAGGAATGGGTGATGACCATCAGCCGGCGTTTCAATGATTCGCAGGGTGATTTTGCCGGTGTTGTGGCGGTGACCTTAGGCATCGAAAATTTCCTGCGCTTGTTTGGCAAGATCGATGTCGGGCAGGACGGCGCGATTGGCTTGTCCCATACAGACGGTACGTTGCTGGCTCGCTATCCGTTTCGCGAGCAGGACATGGGGCGCAACTTTTCCAAGTCGCCCATCTATGTGAAGTACCTGGTTGATCAGTCAGTCGGCACCGCCTCATTTACCTCCAGCCTGGACGGCGTGGAGAGGCTCTACGCCTTTCGCCAGAGCGACCGGCTGCCGCTGATCACCACGGTGGCAATCGGCAAGCACGAAGCCCTCGCCGCGTGGCGCACCGAGGCGCTCTTGTCGGCGGTGGTAGTGGCGGGGCTGCTGGGGCTTACCGGTCTTATCGGCTGGTTTTTGATCCTGGATATCCGTCGGCGCACCGAGGCTGAAGATCAGTTGCGTGAAACTCAGCGGCAGTTGCTCACCTCCAACGGGCAGCTTGAGTTGCTGGCGATGAAGGATGCGCTGACGGGTTTGGCAAACCGGCGCTGCTTTGATGAGAGCCTCGCCAGGGAGGCGCTGCGCGCCAAGCGTGAGGGCACGACGCTGGCATTGCTGATGATCGATATCGACTATTTCAAGCGCTTTAACGACGCTTACGGGCATGTGGCAGGGGACGCATGCCTGCAGACGGTGGGCAGAATCTTCGAGGCGTGCGTAAGGCGGCCGTTAGACCTGGTGGCGCGGTATGGCGGCGAGGAGATGGGCATCATCATGCCGGACACCGACGCTGACGGCGCCGCCGTGGTGGCCCAGCTTATTCTCGACCTGTTGAAGCAAGAGAACATCGTGCACAGCACCAGCCCGTTCGGGCGGCTGACGGCAAGCATCGGCATTGCGACGGCCACCGGGGTTCAGTTGGAGGACTTGCAAGGGTTGGTGGAGGTGGCGGATCAGGCGTTGTACAGCGCCAAGGCGGCGGGTCGTAACCAGTGTGTGACGGGGGCTGGTGACTGGGGTTCACCATTGAACCCCAGTTGAACGGGGCCAGCCCGCTTCAGTCGGTTTGCTTAAACCCCGCTCACCAATTTCCCGCCGTCCATCCGGCGCTTATAAGCACTGTCTCGACTGGCCAACCAGAAGTACAGCGGTGACGTCACCACCAGGCCCACCACCCAGGACAAATCCGCGCCATTGATGTGCTCGGAAATCGGCCCTACATACAGCGGCGTGTTCATAAACGGAATCTGCACTGCAATCCCGATCGCATAGGCCAGCAGCGCCTGTGGGTTGTACTTGCCATAAATCCCGCCATCCACGCGAAAGATCGAGGCAATGTCGTATTTGCCTTTGTGAATCGCGTAGAAGTCGATCAGGTTGATCGCCGTCCACGGCACCAGCACCACCAGCAGCACCAGCACCATGTCGACGAAGTGGCCGATGAAGTCTTTGGAGGCGAACACGGCAGCAATGGCGCACGCGGCCAGCACCAGGGTGGAGATCACTGCGCGGCTTTTGGCGGTGGGGATCCAGCGGTAGGCGAAGGTCTGGATCAGGGTAATGATCGACAACACCGCACCATACAAATTGAGGGCATTGTGGCTGATCACGCTGAGCAAGAACAGCACCAGCATCAACGGGCCGATGGCGCCGGTGGCGAGTTTTACTGCGTCCATGGTGTCCATGCCCACCGGGGTGGCAAGCACGGCGACAGCGCCGAAGATAAAGGCCAGGCTGGAGCCGAGGGCGGAGCCCAGGTAGGTGGTCCAGAAGGTCGATGCCACCGGTACGTCGGCCGGCAGGTAGCGCGAGTAGTCGGACACGTAGGGCGCAAAAGCAATCTGCCACAACGCCGCCAGGGATACGGTGGCCAGCCAGCCGGAGATGTTGAAGCTGCCACGGGTCAGGAAGTCGGTGGTCTGCACATGGGTGAAGATGTAGCCAAAACCCAGCACGATGCCGGCGCCGAGCACCCAGGTGCCGATGCGGTTGAGCACGTGGATAAAGCGGTAACCGATGATGCCGATGATGCCGGAACCAATGGCGCCGATCACGATGCCGACGGGCACGGGCACGCTGTCGACCACGCCGTGCAGGGATTTACCGGCCAGCACGATGTTGGAGGCGAAAAAGCCGATGTACATGACGCCGGCGATCACCACCACCAGCAGGGCACCCAAGGAGCCGAACTGCGCGCGGCTCTGGATCATTTGCGGGATGCCCATTTGCGGGCCTTGGGCCGAGTGCAGCGCCATCAGCACGCCGCCGACCAGGTGGCCAACCAGGATGGCGACGATGCCCCACACCAGGTTCAAGTGGAACAATTGCACGCCCAGCGCGCCGGTCACGATCGGCAACGGCGCGATGTTGCCGCCGAACCACAGGGTGAACAGGTCTCTTACCTTTCCATGGCGGTCTTCGGGGGGCACGTATCCGATCGTGTGTTTTTCGATAAGCGGGGCGGAGGATGTTGCAGTGGTGACCATGACGAACTCCAAGGCAAGGTGAGTACGTTGACGTACTTCGCTGTGCGCAGCGTGGGCGGCGCTTTGTTGTTGGAGTGATCATCTGCAATGGGCGCAGGGAGGTAAATTAGTAAGTTTGTTGCTATAGACCTTAAAAAATATAGCTCACCGGAATTTTTGCTCCGGTATGTTGCATGGTCTTGAATCAGTGTGAAAAAGCCGATTTTTACGCACTTGTTTGGGGCGAAGTCCCACGTTTCTGGAGGTCCCGATGGCTGCCTATAACCTGCGCCAGCTCAGATATTTTGTCACCACGGCCGAGTGCGGCAGCGTTGCCGAGGCATCGCGCAAGCTGTATATCGCCCAGCCCTCGGTGTCGACCGCGATCAAGCAGCTGGAGGACAGCTTTGGTGTGCAGCTGTTTATCCGTCATCACGCCCAGGGCGTTTCACTCACCCCCAGCGGCGCGCGCTTTTATCGCAAGGCGCTGGAGTTGCTACGGGTAGCCCATGAGTTCGAGCAAAACGCCCTGGCCGACAATGATGTGGTGGCGGGGCAGATCGATATCGGCTGCTTTGAGACGGTGGCACCGTTGTATTTGCCGCGCTTGATCGCGGGGTTCAAGGCGCTGTGGCCTGGGGTGGAAATCCGCATTCGCGACGGCGAGCAGCAAGAGCTGGTGCAGGCGCTGACTGCCGGCAGTATCGATGTGGCGATGCTGTTTGAGCACGACCTGGGCGGCACCATCGAAACCACGCCATTGATGCCGCCGCAGCAGCCCTATGCGTTGTTGCCGGCCGATCACCGCTTTGCGCAGCAGGCCAAGGTGTCGCTGGCGGACCTGGTGCTGGAACCGATGATTTTGCTCGATGTGCTGCCGAGCCGGACCTACTTCGTGAGCATCTTTGAAGAGCGCGGGTTAACGCCGAATATCGTGTTCAGTTCGCCGTCCATCGAGATGGTGCGCGGCATGGTAGGGCGCGGGTTTGGCTTTTCGATTCTGGTGACCAAGCCGTTTACCGAGTACACCTATGACGGGCAGAAGGTGGTGTGTGTGCCGTTGGCGGAAACGGTCACCGGTTCAGGATTATCCGCCGTCTGGTTGCGACGGGCACCGTTGACCAAACCGGTGCAGCTGTTTGTGGATTACTGCCGCGAAGAACTCGCAAGACTCCTTGGCTGAATACCTTCTGATAAACACTGAAAATCACCTGTGGGAGCTGGCTTGCCTGCGATAGCGGTGGGCCAGCCGCAAATGTGCCACCTGATACACCGCCATCGCGGGCAAGCCCGGCTCCCACAGGTTGTGCGGTGCCTGGACTGGAACACGGGGCAAAAAATGTGGGAGCTGGCTTGCCTGCGATAACGGTGGGCCAGCTGAGAATGGGCCACCTGATACACCGCCATCGCGGGCAAGCCCGGCTCCCACAGGTTGTGCGGTGCCTGGACTGGAACACAGGGCAAAAAATGTGGGAGCTGGCTTGCCTGCGATAGCGGTGGGCCAGCTGCAAATGTGCCACCTGATACACCGCCATCGCGGGCAAGCCTGGCTCCCACAGGTTGTGCGGTGCCTGGACTGGAACACAGGGCAAAAAATGTGGGAGCTGGCTTGCCTGCGATAGCGGTGGGCCAGCTGAGAATGGGCCACCTGATACACCGCCATCGCGGGCAAGCCCGGCTCCCACAGGTTGTGCGGTGCCTGGACTGGAACACAGGGCAAAAAATGTGGGAGCTGGCTTGCCTGCGATAGCGGTGGGCCAGCTGCAAATGTGCCACCTGATACACCGCCATCGCGGGCAAGCCTGGCTCCCACAGGTTGTGCGGTGCCTGGACTGGAACACAGGGCAAAAAATGTGGGAGCTGGCTTGCCTGCGATAGCGGTGGGCCAGCTGCAAATGTGCCATCTGATACACCGCCATCGCGGGCAAGCCCGGCTCCCACAGTTGAACTGTGGTGTTTGGTAGGGAGGTGGCTTAGGCGCGGATTGAGTCGAGCATGCGCGCCAGCATGGCATCACACCCAGCCAACTGTTCGAGGCTCACAAACTCATCCGGCTTATGCCCCTGGTCCATGCTCCCCGGCCCGCACACCACCGTGGGAATGCCCACGGCATCAAACAACCCACCTTCGGTGCCAAACGCCACGGTGCCGAAGTCCCGCGAGCCACTGAACGCTGCGATCAACTCCGCTGCCTGGCTGCGCTCGTCGGTGACTAATCCCGGATATGCCGAGAGCTCAGTAAACCGAATCGCGCTCTGTTTACTCACGGCCTGCATACGCGGCAACACCTGCTGCATGGCATAGGCTTGCAGCTCCTCAGCCACTTCACCCGGGTCCATCGACGGCAATGCGCGCACTTCAAAATCAAAGCGGCAGTCGGCAGGCACGATATTCAAGGCCTTGCCGCCCGTAATCACGCCGGTCTGCACCGTGCTGAACGGCGGGTCAAACCGCGGGTCCTGTTGCTCGCGCAGCCGCAGGCCAATGCGCCCCAGTTCGCCAATCAACTCGGCGGCATGCTCAATCGCATTCACCCCATACGGCGCATACGCCGAATGGCACGCCTCGCCATGCACATCACAACGCATCGCCAGTTTGCCCTTGTGGCCGAGCACCGGTTTCAGTTCGGTCGGCTCACCGATAATGCACAGCATCGGTTTGACGGGCCGTTGCTCCAGCACTGCGAGCAACGAGCGCACGCCCAGGCAGCCGACTTCTTCGTCGTAAGACAGGGCGATATGCACCGGGATACGCAAGTTGGCTTTCACCAACGCTGGCACCAACGCCAGCACACAGGCGATATAACCCTTCATATCCGCCGTGCCGCGGCCAAACAGCTTGCCGTCGCGCTCGGTCAGCGCAAACGGCGGCACAGTCCACGGTTGGCCGTCCACCGGCACCACGTCGGTGTGCCCCGACAGCACAATGCCCGGCAAATGCGCCGGGCCGATACTGGCGAACAGGTTGGCCTTGCTGCGTTCCTTGTTGTAGACCAGTTCGCTGGCCACGCCGTAACCCGTCAGGTAATCGCGCACAAATTCGATCAGCAACAGGTTGGACTCGCGGCTGGTGGTATCAAAGCCCACCAGCGTCTGCAGCAGTTCGCGGCTGCGGCTCATCGCTCGTCTCCGGCCACGCCGTAGCCCGGCGAGCGGTCGGGGGCGAGGGCGCGGTCGATGTAGTCCTGCACTTGCGGGCGGTAGGCATCCCAGAGCTTTTGCAGTTCGGCGATGGGCTGTTCATCGGCCCAGTCCACGCGCAGGTTGATGATCGGCCAGGTCAGTTCGCCCACCACCACCAGCGCGGCGGAATGCACCGGCCCGGCTTCGCCACCGGCGTTGATGGCGGCGTGCATCGCCGCCAGCAGTCGATCGGCGAGCTGGCCTTCGCCGTGTTCGAAGGCATGCACCATCGCTTCGATTACTGCGCGGTCGGCGAGCATATTGCCCGCCGCCACACACTGTTCGCCCGACACGGCATTGTGGGTGCCGAGGGTTTCGCTGCCACTGAAATGCACACTGCGGCCCAGGTGATCAATCGCCGTCAGTTGTCGGTATTGGCTGTAGCCGTTGCTCGTCAGGGCTTTGTCGACGGCGGCCGCAGGATCGAGGCCTTGTTCCAGCAGGTCGAGCACGTCCGGGCCGAGGGCCGGTAACGTGATGTTCTGGGTCGACACTGCGCCCACGCCGGGCCGCAGCCATGGGCAGCGGGCGCCCACGGCGATGCTCGAGGAGCTGATGGCGATGCCCAGTTGGCCGGTGTCCGCGCAACGGGCGACGATTGAAAAGGTCATGGGCAGCTCCTTATTCGGGGATCACGGCGATCACGTCAATTTCCATCAGCCACTGTGGCTGGCCCAGGGCCGACACCACCAGCCCGGTGGAGATCGGGAACACGCCCTTGAGCCACTTGCCGACTTCCTGGTACACCGGCTCACGGTAGCGCGGGTCGATCAGGTAGGTGGTGGTCTTGACGATATGGCTCAGGTCGGAGCCGGCCTCTTCGAGCAGTTGCTTGACGTTTTTCATCGCTTGCTCGGCCTGGGCGCGCGGGTCGCCAAGGCCAATCAGGTTGCCATCAAAATCGGTGCCGACCTGGCCGCGCACATACACGGTGTTGCCGGCACGCACGGCCTGGCACAGGTCGTTGTCGAGGCTCTGGTTAGGGTAGGTTTCCTTGGTGTTGAACATGCGGATGCGAGTGTGAGTAGGCATCAAAAAAACTCCGAAAAAAGTGATCAGGCAAGGACCGGCGACGGGTGAGCAACCGGTGCGGCTTCGCGGTATTCAAGGTATTGGCGCTGGATGGCGATGTGGTCGGCCACGTATTTGGCGTCATGCCACACGCCCCAGATAAACGACGAACCCCGGCGCGACTGCCACGGCAAACCCAGGAAGTAGATGCCCGACTCGCTGGCCACACCGCGCTGGTGCTGCGGCTTGCCGGCGGCGTCAAACGCGTCGACTTTCAGCCAGCTGTAATCCACGGCAAACCCAGTGGCCCAGATGATCGAGGTGATACCGGCCTTGGCCAGGTCCAGTTCCAGGATCGGGTTTTTGATGCACTCGGCATCCGGGAATACGCGGCGCGCTTGGGGCTCCACGGGCAGGTCGAGGCCGTTGCGCTCGATGTAGGCGTCCGCCGCATCCAGCAAAGCCAGGTAGTTCTCGTCGCCACGGGCCAGGTTTTCAACCAGGTTGGCTTGGAAGCGCGCGACGTTGCCGTCGAAGGCTTGGGTGAGGCCGACCAGGGTCATGCCTTGCTGGGCAAGCTCACGAAAATCGATGGTCTTGCCGCCGTGGGCGCCGCTTACGGCAATGGTCACGTGCTCGCGACCGGGTTTCATCGCGGCCTGGTCCCACTCACCCAACACGCCCAGCCACCAGCAGAAGTCGCGGTTGCGATAGGCGCGTGGCGGGCGGTCGTGGGCACCGACCGACAGGTACACCTGGCGCCCGGAACGCTGCAGCTCATCGGCAATTTGCACGCCGGATGAACCGGCGCCCACCACCAGCACGGCGCCGGCGGGCAGTTGTGCGGGGTTGCGGTAGTCGGCGGAGTGGATCTGGTGCAGCGCGCTGTCTTCAGGCGCGATGGCCGGGATCACCGGCTTCTGGAACGGCCCCGTGGCGGCGACTACACGGTTGGCTTCGATCACGCCTTCGCTGGTGTGCACGGTAAAGCCTGGGCGGCCCACGTTACGCACCACAGAGGTCACGTCCACGCCGGTGCGGATCGGTGCATTGAACTTGCGGGCATAGGCTTCGAAGTAATCGGCCACGCGCTCTTTTGGCGCAAAACCATCGGCGGCAACGTCATCAAATTCCAGGCCGGGGAAGCGGTCATGCCAGGCCGGGCCGTTGGCGACCAGCGAATCCCAGCGCCCGGTGCGCCAGCGCTCGGCGATACGGCTGCGCTCCAGCACCAGGTGCGGCACGCCTTGCTTGCTCAGGTGCTCGCTCATGGCCACACCGGCCTGGCCGGCTCCCACTACCAATGTGTCTGTTTTTGTTATGGCTTGAGTCATGTGTCTGTCCTTGCGTAATGCAGTTGGATTCAGCTTGGGCATGGCTTCAAGGCTAGGGGGAGGGCGTTTTTTAATAAAATATTATTAAGCTTTGGAGTGAGCATAAATATCGGATGCAAGCTCACCCTATCGGGTGATTTCGAGGACTGAGCGGGTGTGTGACCATCCTTGCAGTTCTTTGAGCGAGGCTTCGACGTGGAAAACGACCGGCTTTCTTCTGCGCAATGGTTCGAACAGATGGCCCTGGTGACCGATAACATCGGGCAATCGGGGTTCGCTGCCGCCTTGTTCGATGCGCTCGGGTGTGTGCAGCCGATACAGGCCACGACGCTGTATTTTTACCCGCGTGGCGGCATGCCCAGTGCACTGTTCGAGCTGGATGGGCCGTGGTTGCCGCAAGGCAATGTGCGCCAGTACCTGTCGGGCTTTTACTTGCTCGACCCGTTTTACGACGCCTGTGTGGAAGGCGTCAGTTCAGGCTGCTATGCCTTGGCCGACGTTGCGCCTGACCACTTCGAATTGAGCGAATACTTCCAGTCGTTCTACCGCCACTCTCAGCTCGAAGACGAGCTCAATTACATCCTGCAGTCGAGCAAAGGCTCCAGCCTGGCGGTGTCCCTGGCGTTTACGCAAAAGCTCGACGCCGCCACCATCGCGCAATTCAAGCGCATAACCCCTTGGGTACTGGCCGTGCTGGGCAAACATTTTGTCGGCCTGGATGCCCACGGCGCACGCTTCGAAAACCTGCTGGAGCAACGTATTCACGCGGCATTGAACAACTTCGGCTCGTCGATCCTGACCGAGCGTGAATGCCGCATTGCCCAACTCATTTTGCGTGGGCACTCCACCCGCTCGCTGGCCGAGCGCCTTGAGGTGGCGGAAGACACCATCAAGTCCCATCGCAAACACATCTACACCAAGCTCGATATCGGCGCGCAGTCGGAACTGTTTGCCTTGTTTATCGACTCGCTCGCCGAAGCCCAGGGCGTGCTGAGCAAAGACCCGCTTGAAAGTTACATGAGCAAGCACCGCTGAGTGGCTTGCCAGCCCTTGCGTCACGACCAATAAGAGAGAGAAACCATGAACCTACCCGCCCAAATCAACCGTCGCACCGAGGATTACCAGCAGTCTGATGCGGCCCACCATATCCATGGGTTTGTCGACCAGAAGGCGCTGAACGCCGAAGGCCCGCGTGTGATGGTGCGCGGCGAGGGCTTGTACCTGTGGGACAGCGAAGGCAAGCGTTACCTGGACGGCATGTCCGGCCTGTGGTGTACCCAGCTCGGTTATGGCCGTCGGGATCTGACCGCCGCCGCCGCCGCGCAGATGGACCAGCTGGCGTACTACAACATGTTCTTTCACACCACCCACCCGGCGGTGATCGAGCTGTCGGAGCTGCTCTTCAGCCTGTTGCCGGGGCACTACAGCCATGTGATCTACACCAACTCCGGCTCCGAGGCCAATGAGGTGTTGATCCGTACCGTGCGCCGTTACTGGCAAGTGGTAGGCCAGCCGCAGAAGAAAATCATGATCGGCCGCTGGAACGGCTATCACGGGTCAACGCTTGCGGCCTCTGCGTTGGGCGGCATGAAGTTCATGCACGACATGGGCGGCATGATTCCCGACGTCGCGCACATCGACGAGCCGTATTGGTTTGCCCATGGCGGCGAGCTGACACCGGCCGAATTTGGTCGTCGTTGCGCGCTGCAATTGGAAGAAAAGATTCTGGAATTGGGCGCCGAAAATGTCGCCGGTTTTATCGCCGAGCCGTTCCAGGGTGCGGGCGGCATGATCTTCCCACCAGAAAGCTACTGGCCTGAAATCCAGCGCATTTGCCGCCAATACGATGTGCTGCTGTGCGCCGATGAGGTGATTGGTGGCTTTGGCCGTACCGGTGAATGGTTCGCCCATCAGCACTTCGGCTTCGAGCCCGACACCTTGTCGATCGCCAAGGGCCTGACCTCGGGCTACCTGCCGATGGGCGGCCTGGTGCTGAGCAAACGCATCGCCGAGGGGCTGGTGGAGCAGGGCGGTGTGTTCGCCCACGGGCTGACCTATTCCGGCCACCCGGTGGCGGCGGCGGTGGCGCTGGCCAACCTCAAGGCGCTGCGCGATGAAGGCATCGTGCGTCAGGTGAAAGACGACACCGGGCCGTACTTGCAGCAACTGCTGCACGACGTGTTCGGCAACCACCCAATGATCGGTGAGATCCAGGGCACAGGCCTGCTCGGGGCGTTGCAGTTCGTCGAAGACAAGGCCACGCGCAAACGCTTTGCCAACGAAAACGACCTGGCCTGGCAGTGCCGCACCTTTGGCTTTGAAGAGGGCGTGATCATCCGCTCGACCCTGGGCCGCATGATCATGGCGCCGGCCCTGGTGGCCACGCGCGCAGAGCTGGATGAGCTGGTCGACAAGACCCGCATTGCGGTAGACCGCACCGCACGGATCGCGGGAAAACTCTGAAGTGACCTGCCCGCCACCCTCAGGCGCGGGGTGGCGGGCAATCTCCATCAGACACGGCTTGAACGGCAGCGAGGTTATCGACTGCCGCGATGGCCCGCATCCCTCTTTCCAGGAGTCACCCATGAATACAATAACAAGCGTGGCCGAAACTCCCTCCCATCACACCTCAACCAAAGCCGCTTCAACGCGGCGTTTTCGCCAGCCGCTGGGGCTGGTCGGGCTGGTGCTGTTCGGCCTGGCCTACATGGTGCCGCTGGCGGTCTTTACCACCTACGGGCTGGTCACGCAGATGACCAAGGGGCACTTGCCGACCGCCTATATGCTGACTCTGGCGGCCATGCTACTGACCGCCTACAGCTATGGTCGCATGGTCCAGGCGCATCCGTTTTCCGGCTCGGTCTATTCCTATACACGCAAGGCGTTTGGTGCGTATTTCGGTTTTATCGCCGGCTGGACCTTGCTGCTCGACTACATCTTTTTGCCGCTGCTCAGTTATTTGTTGATCGGCATCTACATGTCCGAGTACTTCCCGGCGGTGCCGACATTTGTGTGGGTGCTCGGCTCGATTGCGCTGGTAACCACGCTGAACCTGGTCGGTATCGAGTCCATCACGCGGGTCAACTGGATCCTGATCGTGGCCCAGTTGGTGTTCATCGTGGTGTTCGTGGCGCTGTCGGTGCACAACCTCAGCGGTCAGCCGGCGCCCGTTTCGCTGCTGGCGCCATTCCATCATGAAGGCTTCAGCGCCCCCTTGATCATGGCCGGTGCCGCGGTGCTGTGTTTGTCGTTCCTGGGCTTCGATGCGGTGTCGACCATGGCCGAGGAAACCCCCAACCCGCGCCGCACCATCCCGTTGGCGATCATGGTGGTGTCGCTATTTGGCGGCTTGCTGTTTTTGCTGGTGTCGTATTTCGCGCAAATGGTCTTCCCGGAATGGAACACCTTCGCCGACCCGGATTCGGCCTCGGTGGATGTGATGCGCCGGGTCGGTGGCGAGGTGCTGGTGACGGCGTTCACCGCCACTTATGTGGCCGGCTGTTTCGCCTCGGCGATGGTCTCCCAGGCCAGTGTGTCGCGGGTGTTGTTTGCCATGGGCCGCGACGGCGCGCTGCCCCGCGTGCTCGGCAAGCTGGTGACGAAAAAGCGCGTGCCGGCTACGGCGATTGTGCTGGTCAGCCTGTTCTCGCTGATTGCGCTGTTTATCACCCTGGACACGGTGGCCAACATGATCAGCTTCGGCGCGCTGTTCGCCTTCTCGGCGGTGAACCTGGCGGTGATCAAGCATTACGTGGTCGACCAGCAATTACGCGGCACCCGTAACTACCTGCTGTACGCCGCGCTGCCGGCGCTGGGGTTCCTCAGCACGGTCTGGCTGTGGACCAGCCTGTCGAGCTTGTCCTTCACCATCGGCCTGTGCTGGATGGGGGTTGGCCTTATTTGTTTGCTGGGGATCACGCGCGGCTTGCGCGTGAAGATGCCTGAACTGCAGATCGCGGAATAAAACCTTCGCCTGTCCATCGACCTTCATTGGGAGTACACCGTGTTCGACCTTCATTACTGGCAACAACGCGTTGCCCGCCAGACCTTTATCGACACCGCCTTGATCGGTGGTCGACCCGTGAGCGCAGCCAGCGGGGCGACTTTTGATGCAATCAACCCCGCCACCCACCAGCTGCTGGCGCGTGTGGCCGCCTGTGGTGACGCAGAAGTAGACCTGGCCGTGCGCAGCGCCCGCCAGGCTTTCGAAAGCGGCCCTTGGCGGCGTATGCCGCCGGTTGAGCGCAAGAAAATCCTGATCAGGCTCTCCGAGTTGCTGATGACCCATCGCGAAGAACTGGCCCTCCTGGATTCGCTGAACATGGGCAAGCCGGTGATGGACGCCTACAACATTGATGTGCCCGGCGCCGCGAATGTATTTGCCTGGTACGGCGAGGCGCTGGACAAGCTCTACGATCAAGTCGCGCCCACCGCGCACAACGCACTGGCGACCATCACCCGTGAAGCATTGGGCGTCGTTGCGGCGGTGGTGCCGTGGAATTTCCCACTCGACATGGCGGCCTGGAAGCTCGCACCGGCGTTGGCAGCCGGTAACAGCGTGGTGCTCAAACCCGCCGAGCAGTCACCCTTTTCGGCCCTGCGCCTGGCCCAACTGGCCCTGGAAGCGGGTATCCCGGAAGGGGTTTTGAATGTGGTGCCGGGCCTCGGCGAAAGTGCCGGCAAGGCGCTGGGGCTGCACCCTGACGTGGATTGCCTGGTGTTCACCGGCTCTACTCAGGTCGGCAAGTATTTTATGCAGTACTCGGCGCAGTCCAACTTGAAGCAGGTGTGGCTGGAGTGTGGCGGCAAGAGCGCGAACCTGGTGTTTGACGACTGCCAGGACCTGGACCTGGCGGCCGAGAAAGCGGCCTTCGGGATTTTTTTCAACCAGGGCGAAGTGTGCTCGGCCAACTCGCGGCTGTATGTGCAACGCTCCATCCATGATGAATTTGTCGAGCGTGTGATTGCCAAGGCGCGTGCGTGGATGCCGGGTGATCCGCTGGACCCTGGCAGCGCTGCCGGTGCCATTGTCGACAGTGAGCAAACCGCCCGCATCATGAGGGCGATCAATCAGGCCCAGGGCGAGGGCGCCAAGCTGCTGGCGGGTGGCGAGCAAGTGAGCATTAATGGCTCCTCCAACTTCATCCAGCCGACGATTTTTGCTGAGGTGACCGGCGACATGCAGCTCGCGCGCGATGAAGTGTTTGGCCCGGTGTTGGCGATCAGCGCCTTTGACACTGAGGAGCAAGCGATACAGCAAGCCAATGACAGCCTCTACGGGCTGGCGGCCTCGGTCTGGAGTGATGGCCTCAATCGCGCGCATCGGGTGGCGCGAGCGTTGAATGTCGGCACGGTGTCGGTCAACACCGTCGACGCCCTGGATGTCGCGGTGCCGTTCGGCGGTGGCAAGCAGTCCGGGTTCGGGCGTGACCTGTCGCTGCACTCATTCGACAAGTACACGCAGCTGAAAACCACCTGGTTTGCGCTGCGATAGCCGAAGCGGTCAGCCGGTCGTGTATTCATGGGTGCATGGCCGGCACGGTTACCTGCACCATCTGCTGGTAATGCCGGACTACCGCCGCCAGGGCATCGCCCAGGCCATGAAAACGCCTAGAACTCCCCGGAATACTTGACCGCCGCCGCGGCGCGCGAGGGCACTTTCAAACTGCGCAGCAGCGACGACACATGGATGCGCACGGTGAACGGCGAGATCGCCAGGGCCTTGGCGATTTCCTTGTTGGTCTTGCCTTGGGCGATCAGGCGCAGCACTTCCTGCTGGCGCGCGGTGAGGGTGTGGGTGCCCAGCGGCAGCAGGCCGGAGGGAGAAAACTTGACCAGCACTTCGCCTTCGCGGATCGCCAACAGGGCCTGGCCGATTTCATCGGGGCTGATGTTCTTGCCGATAAAGCCATCGGCGCCCAGGGCCATGACCTGATCGATCAGCGCCGGGTCATCGACCATCGACACCACGATCAAGGTGGTGCTCCGCAGTTGCTGGCGCAGGTCGGCCAGTTGGCTCATGCAGGTAAGGCCCGGGAAGCGCAGGTCGAGGATCAGCATGTCGATGTCGCCACACGCGTGGATCAGCGCCTGCACCGCATCGAGGTCGCCGGCCTCTTGCACCACGGCCTCGGGCAACAGGCGCTGCACGGTGCGCAGCATGCCTTCGCGAAACATCGGGTGGTCGTCGGCTATGATGATTCGGCCGGTCATGGCGTGCTCCTTCCTGGGGCATGGGTGTGCATTGGCATGCTACTTTAGCACCGCGCCACAGGGACGCCTCTGGCGCGCAAAGGATAGACCGAATGCCGCACAAGGACGTCCCCCATGAGTCATGAGACCAATTCCGAACTCGACCAGGCCAACCTGCGCATCGTGGTGGCCGCCATCGCCATTGTCTACATCGGCGCGCTGGGCTTTTTGCCGGGCCAGTCGGTCGACACCTACTTGCCGGTGATCCTGTATATCGTCGCGTTCCTGCTGGTCTCCATCGCGTTGCGCCAGGTGATTGCGCGCTGGCCAGGGCATTACCCGGCGCGGCGGATATTCGGCATGATCCATGACTACACCGGCACCTCGTTCGGGCTGGTGGTGGGCGGCGAACCGGCACTGCCACTGTATGCGGTGATGGTGTGGGTCAACCTGGGCAACGGCATGCGCTACGGCTCGCGCTACCTGGCGATTGCCACCGGCCTGGCCTTGCTCGCGCTGCTGATCGTGTATCGGCTGACGCCACTGTGGCAGGCGCAGCCGTTCATGGTGCTGATGCTGATGATCACCAGCACGGTGATCCCGGTGTACGCGCATATCTTGCTTGAGCGCACGCGCAAGGCTTCCGAAGAAGCCATCGCCGCCAACCTGGAAAAATCGCGCTTCCTGGCTCAGGCCAGCCACGATCTGCGCCAGCCTATTCACTCCATCGGCCTGTTCACCGCCTGTTTGCGTGAAGCGCAGTTGGGCGAGGCTGAGCAGCGCTTGGTGGACAATATCGACCGCTCGTTGCTCAACGTGTCGCAGCTGTTCCGTTCGATTCTCGACCTTTACACCCTCGACAACGGCAGGCTGTTGCCCAAGTACCAGGTGATTCACTTGGGCGAATTCCTCGCCGACCTGGTGCGCCAACACGCCGAAGCGGCGCATTGGGCCGGGGTGCAACTGCGCCTGCGACCGTGTGCGCATTGGGTGCAGGTCGACCCCGCGATGCTGGCGACGATGGTGCAAAACCTGCTCTCCAATTGCTTTAAATACGGCGCACAACGGCCCGTGCTGATCGGCGTGCGCGTGCGCGACGGCGGCTTGTCGGTGGAGGTGCATGACCAGGGGCGCGGTATTGCCGAGGAGCATCAGGTGAAGGTCTTCGAAGAGTTTTATCGGGTCCGCCAACTGCGCGACAAGGACGTCGAAGGCGTGGGCCTGGGGCTGTCCATCGTCAAGCGCCTGGGGCAATTGATGGGGGTGCAAGTGAGCCTGCGATCACGGGTGGGCCATGGCACCTCTGTGAGCCTGCATGGCCTGGCATTGGCGACGGCGTCACGCCAACCGGCTGCGCGCGACGACGCGCGCCAGGCCGGCCTGCTGACGGGTTTGAAAGTCTGCCTGGTGGAAGATGACCACAACGTGCTGCTGGCCACCCAGGCCTTGCTGGAGCGCTGGGGCTGCCAGGTGCAGGCCGAATCCAGCGGGCAAGGCCTGGCCAGCGACTGCGACATCATCGTCGCCGACTACGACCTGGGCAACCACGCCACCGGCATCGAATGCATCGACGCCCTGCGCGAGCAACGCGGCTGGGCGGTGCCGGCGCTGATCCTCACCGGCCACGACGTGGAGAAAATCCAGGCGGCCTTGCATGACCGCCAGATCGCGATTCTGTCCAAACCGGTGCGGCCTGCAGAACTGCGCGGCACGCTGCGTGACCTCAGCCAATCGGGCGTTACTGGTTAAACGGCGTCAGGCCATTGCCCCGAGCGCCCTTGGGCTGGCAGTAGGCGGCAGGCTTCATCAGGCCAAAGCTGGCCACGGCAAACATGCCACCGCTGGCACCGCTGGGTACTGAGCAGTTGTAATCGCCGGAGGCGGCGCTGGCGATGTAGTAGGTGGTCATGGAGTCGCTGCGTACATTGGAGATACGCTTGACCGGTTCACCGAGGTTGGTTTCCGACAGTGTCTTGAGATGGTCTTCGCTGGGCTTGACGTTGCTGCAACCGGCGACACCGATGATCAGGGCGCCGAGCAGGGTGAGACGGGTAACGGGAGCGTGCAGGTTCATGATGCTTCTTCCTTGGGATTATTATGGTTTCTCCAACGCGCAATGCACCCTCGCGCAACAGGTGTGCGGTGCCGGGGGGAGCGTTGGAAGTGCCGAGGAATATAGCGCCGCCGGGTAAAGGGGTCGATTAGCACAAGTGTGCTAATGGCACGGTGAGGTCATGGATGGAGAGAGCAATGCTAGCGATCAAACGCGCCACCCAAGCGGACGCCCAGGCGGCGTTCGACATTCGTCTGTTGGCCATCCGCAGCCAATGCATCGGCGCCTACACCGCTGAGCAAATGGCGCTGTGGACACGCGGCAGCGCCGAAGACGGTTACGACACACTGATGGACAAGCCGTTTTACCTGGGCTGGGTCAATGACGTACCGGTCGCCACCGGCATGCTCGATCTGGACAACAACGAAGTGGGCGCCCTGTTTGTGCTGCCGGCGTTTACTGGCCGAGGTTACGGCAAGACCATGCTGGATCACCTGGAAAAGCTCGCGCGGGAACTGGCGATTGAAGAGGTCGTGCTGGACGCGACGTTGAATGCGGCGAGTTTCTACCGGGCCTGCGGGTATGTGGGTGAGGAGCAGGCGGTGTATCACTCGCCTTCGGGGTTGGCGTTGGCGTGTATCCCAATGGTAAAACGGCTTTGACTCTTGCCACAGTTGAGCTTGTCGCTGGGGGATTTGTGTATGTCGCGATGGCCCTGCGAACTGAGATCTAACCAACACAGCTGATCCCCTGTGGGAGCTGTCGAGCTTTAGCGAGGCTGCGAAAGCGGTGGGTCAGGCTACTTATGTATCGCCATTGCCGCCGCCTTCGCAGCCTCGCCGGGGCTCGACAGCTCCCACATTGGATCTTTGTTGCTGGGGGGATTTGTGTATGGCGCGATGGTCCTGCGAACTGAAATCTAACCAACACAGCCGATCCCCTGTGGGAGCTGTCAAGCTTTAGCGAGGCTGCGAAAGCGGTGGGTCAGGCAGTTAATATTTCGCCAGTGCCGCCGCCTTCGCAGCCTCGCCGGGGCTCGACAGCTCCCATCGTTGATTTCATTCGGCGCCGAAGGCTGTGCACAGTGTTTGAATAACCTGTTCCACGGTGGGACCTTGGACGGGTGGCGGTGTAAGGCTCTCGCCAAATTCGCGCCATACGAACAGCGTCAGCTCAGCCCCATCGGTCAGCCCTTGTTCCTTTGAGCCAAAACCTTGCAGCACCCGATAGCGCTCATCCCGCCAAAACGCCTGCTCCACCCAGTCATACACCGGGATGAAGTGAAAGTGCAGCGGCAAGCCCGGCATGTGTCCGTAGCGGCTGATATACAGCCATTTCGGTTGCAGCTGTGCCTCCATCACCCGTTGGGTTTTAGCGAGCAGGCCACCCAGTTCAGCCAACGCGGCCTCGGGTATAGCAGCCAGGGAGTCGATCGGCGCTTTGGCGCCCAGCATCAGGTAGCCCGGCAGCTTTGACGCCAGATGATGGTTGAGCCGCCAGTGCTCGGTTTCATGAAGGATGAAAGCGGGGTCGATCTGCATAAGCACGCGTCCATGAGGGCAGGATGGGCAGGATAACAAGCGTGGGCGCCTGTATCTCACAAAAGCTGGCGATCTGTGTCTGTCGCTGCGGGTGTCAGGCGGATAGTGTCGTGCCACGTTAACTGACGACCGAGCCCACCATGGAACTGACCGCTGTCCCGTTTGGCACCACCGACTGGTCCACCGTCGAGCCGGAACTTCACCCGGGCGTTACCGGCAATGCCCTGTGGCGTACCTGCCACTTCGGCACCACCCGCGTGCGCATGGTCGAGTACACCCCTGGCTATCTGGCCGATCACTGGTGCTGGCGCGGGCATGTATTGCTGTGTCTTGAAGGGGAATTGCACACGGAATTGGAAGACGGCCGCCAGTTCACGCTGACGGCCGGGATGAGTTACCAGGTGGGCAATGACATGGAAGGCCATCGCTCATCCACCCACAGTGGTGCGAAGCTGTTTATTGTGGATTGAGGCGCACGATCAACTTGCCGAAATTACGCCCCTCCAGCAGCCCGATAAACGCTTCAGGTGCCTGGGCCAGACCGTCGATGATGTCTTCGCGAAATTTCAGTTTGCCCTCGGCGATCCACTGCGCAGCTTCCTGCAAGAACCTGTCTTGTTGTTGGTCGACAAATTCGGTCTGGATAAACCCGCGCACCGTCAGGCTCTTGGCGAGGATGTCATGCATCGTCGCCGGCAGCCGGTCGGCCTGTGCGTGCTGGATAGCGCCGTCGTTGTAGTGGGCGATCAGCCCGCACACCGGAATCCGCGCGAAGTTATTGAGCAGTGGGCGTACCGCGTCCCACACCGGCCCGGCGACGTTTTCGAAGTACACATCAATGCCGTCCGGGCAGACCTTGGCCAGTTGCTCGGCAAAGTCCGGGGCGCGGTGGTCGATGACTGCGTCAAAGCCCAGTTCATCCTTCACGAAAGCACACTTGTCGGCGCCGCCGGCGATCCCCACGGCGCGGGCACCCTGCAACCGAGCGATCTGGCCGACCACCGAGCCGACTGCGCCACTGGCCGCTGCCACCACGACGGTATCGCCCGGTTTTGGCTTACCGATATTCAGCAGCCCGGCGTAGGCGGTAAACCCCGGCATGCCGAGTACACCGAGCGCAGTGGTGGGATGGGCGATGCTGGGGTCGAGGCGGCGCAAATCCTGGCCGTTGGATAAGGCAAAACGCTGCCAACCGGCGTAGGCCAGCACTGTATCGCCTTCGTGCCAATCGCTGTGACGCGACTGTTTGATGCGCGCGACGGTGCCACCCACCATCACTTCGCCAATGCCCACCGGCTCGGCATAGGATTTGGCCGCGCTCATGCGCCAGCGCATATAGGGGTCGAGGGACAGGTAGAGGTTTTCCAGCAACACTTCGCCGTCGGCGGGTTCGGGGACCGGTGAGTGTTCCAGGCGGAAGTCGCTGGTTGTCGGGCGCCCGTCGGGGCGTGCGGCCAAAACGATGCGTGTGTTTTCGGTGTGGTTCATGGCGTATTACTCACTGATTGAACAGGCTGAGCAGCGTAGCCATGGGCAAGCTATCAAGGTAGGCTCATAACAGTTGATTCAGAGTTATGCCAAACATGATATCCGATGCCTTCGAACCGTATTTGCTGCGCACTTTCGTTGCGGTGTGCCACCACGGCAGCCTCAGTGGCGCCGCCCAGCAGGCGGGCAGGGCGCAATCGGCCCTGAGTGCGCAGATTCGCCGTCTGGAGGAGCTGCTTGGGCAACGCCTGCTGCGCCGAACTGGGCGTGGCGTGGTGCCCACCACCGAGGGTGAGTTGTTGCTCAGCTACGCCACACGCATCCTGGCCCTGGGTGAAACGGTCGCCACACGCCTGAAGGAGCGTACGGTGATGGGCACTGTGCGCGTGGGCTTGTCCGAAGACGTGGCGGTCACTACCTTGCCGGCGGCGCTGGGCCGTTTGCGCCGCACCTGCCCGCATATGCACATGGAAATCACCGTGGACCACGGCGATGCGTTAGCGCAGCGCTGGCACGACGGCCTGTTGGATGTGGCCATCGGCGTCAGCTCGGTATTCGCCGCCGACCCGGTGCGCACCTGGAATGTGCCGCTTTATTGGGTGTGCGCGATTGACGATGAAGTCGATCCGGCGCTGCCTCTGGACGTGATCGTGTACGCCGAGCCTTGCGCGTGGCGACGCTTGATGTTCGACGCATTACTGGCGGCCGGTCGCGACTTTCGCGTGACCGTCACCAGCCCGAACGTCGGTGTGATCAGCGCGGCTGTCGAAAACGGTTTGGGCGTTGCCCTGTTGCCTGCCGACAATATCAACCCGCACACCATGCGCGTGATTGCGCTGGCGCCCGCTGGCAATGCCGCATTGAGCGTCAACTATGGGTTGTTCGCGGTGCCGCGCCAGACCGAAAGCATCCGTGCCACGGTCGAATTGCTCAGCGAGGGGTTTCATTTGATGACGCAACCGAGGGTGAAGGGTCTCAGCCTTTGCGATACACCTCCCCCAACTCCCGCGCCAGCCCAATAAAATTCTGCAACGGCGCCGACGGATTAAACGTGCGCCGCACCAAAGTAATCGGCGCCAGCAGCTTGGGCCTGGCGTCTTTTATTCGGCAATACACCACGCTGTCACGGTGCACATCGCGCATCGACGCCGGCACCACGGAGATGCCTTCACCGGCCGCCACCAGGCTGACGTTGGTCAGCATGCGTTCCACTTCAAAGGCAATCCTGGGTTCGAAACCGGCGTTCTGGCAGGCGGTGATCAAGTTGGCGTACATGCCCGGCGCGCCAGGGCGGCGTACCAGAATAAAGCGTTCGTCCTTGAGTGCGCCAATGGGGATGGCGCTGCCGGCGGCGTCCAGCAACGGGTGGCCGGTGGGCAGGACCAGCAGCATTTCTTCGTTGAGCAGGCGGTGGAAGCTCAGGCTTTGATGGGTACTGACCGGGGCGCGCAGGATGCCGACGTCGATGCGTTTTTCGATGGCGTCTTCGGTCAATTCCCGGGCGCTGCCTTCATTGATCGAAAGCTCTACCGCCGGGTAGCGCTCGCGGTAGGCGCGGATGATGCGCGGGATCAGCGCGTGGGCGGCGGCCGAACTGGTGAAGCCGATGGCCAGGGTGCCCTCGATGCCCTGGGCCACGCGGGAGGCCTTGAGTGCGCCATGCTCAACACGCGCCAAAATGGCTTGGGCTTCTTCAAGAAACACCAGGCCACCGGCCGTCAGGTCCACGCCCTTGGGGTGGCGCTTGAACAGATCGAACCCCAGCTCCTGCTCCAGGGCACGAATCTGCTGGCTCAGGGGCGGTTGTTGCATGTTCAGGCGTGCGGCGGCACGGGTGAAATGTCGTTCTTCGGCCACCATGATGAAATAGCGTAAATGGCGAAGTTCCATGGTGGCCTATCCCGTGACAAGAGGCAGTGGTGGGCGGCCGCAAGCGGCCCGGCCGTCAATATGCCCAAAGCCTGTGACCACCACAATCCGTTCAGCGTTTGCTGTCGGCCAGCTTGTCGAAGGCCTGGTCGAGATGGGTTTCGGCGCCTTTGAGCTTTTCATGCCGCTCCTTGAGCCACTGCTGATCAGCCTGCAGCGTCTTGCGCGCCTCCACCAGCATGCGCTTGACCTCCTGTGGCTGCGGGCCGCCGGTGCCTTTGCGGGTCTGGACCATGTTGGTGGGCGACAGCGCCGCTCTAAAACCTGCTTCATCGAGCGGCAGGGTATTGGGCGTCCATTTGTACTTGTCCGCCGCCTGGCTATACAGCTTCTGCGCGTCGGCATAGGCGAAGGTCTTCGGCGTGGTGCCGTTGCTGCGCGCTTCGGTGACGATCAGCGAGGCAAAGCTGTGGCCGATGCGAAACGGCACTTTGTACTGGCGCTCCAGCGTGTCGGCCAGTTCCATCGAGGTGGTCCATTCCGACTCCAGTTCTTCGAGCGCGCGCTGCGGGTTGATCTGCAGCGCGTCGAGCACCGCGTCGAGGCTGTGGAACATCTCCTGGGTCGAGCGGAACACGCCCAGCGAGTCGAAGGCGAACTTGTAGTCGGTCATGCCGGTGTTGACGTTATGCGCGCGCAAGGTGACGGCCTGGGCCAGACCCACCACGTCAGAGGCACTCTCACGCGCGCGCATCAGCAAGCCCGGGTTGCGTTTTTGCGGCATGGCGCTGCTGGTGTAGGTGGCTTCCTCATCGAGCAACAGCCAGGGGCGAATCTGATGATACTGGGTGTGGATATCGCCAATCATCGCGCCCACACGGATGGCGGACGATGACGCCATATTGGCCGCTTCGATGGGAATGTCATAGGTCGAGACCTGGCTTGAATCCAGCGAGTTCTCGCGCACGCCATCAAAGCCCAGCAGCTCGGCCAGGCGCTCACGGTTCAGCGGATACGCCGAGTTCGCCAGCACGGCGGTGCCCATCGGGCTCTGGTTGAGGCGTGTGTACAGCTCGCGGATACGCTGGCCATCGCGGTCGAACGCGGCTTCAAAGGCCAGCAGGTAATGCGCATAGCTGATGGGCATGGCCTGCACGCCGTTGGTGTAGGCGGGCACCAGGGTGTCGACGTTTTTGTCGGCGATGTTCAGCAGGCGTTGGCGTGTGGCGTTGAGCGCTTCGCTGTAGGCCAGCACCTGGCTGCGCAGGGCGGCCAGGCGGTAGGTGGCAAGCATGTCCTGGCGGCTGCGGCCGGAGTGGATCAAGGAGGCTTCGGGACCGATCTTGTCGGTCATGATTTTTTCCAGTTGCAGCACATCACTGGGGCGCGTGCCGCCGGGCTGCTCGGCCTGGGCGATGGCGTAGCGCACACCGCCGGCGATCTTCTGGCCCATCTCGGGCTTGACGATGCCTTCTTCGGTGAGCATCACGATCGAGGCTTTGTTGATGCGGTTGAGCCAGGCGAATTGGGTTTGGGTGGGGTCGCCCTTGGCCTTGTGTTCCGGTTTGGGAACTGTCGGGCGTGGCGCCGACCTTGGCCGCCTGGGCCGCGCATTGTTCGGTGGTGGTGCAGGGCAGCTCGCCAGTGTTGGCGGCATAGGCGCTGAGGCTGTTGAACAGGGCAAAGGCCACGGCAAGGGAAAGCAGGCTTTTCACAGCACGTTGGGGGGATGTGTTGTTCACGGGGACACCTGATTTATTGTTGGAATTATGGGCCGTCGTTGCGGCGCAATCAGGCTAGCGGGTGTGCGGGTAGATTGAAAATATATAGAAAGTGTTGATGGCAGAGGTTTTGGATATGGCTGATAGCGCTTGCCAGATTAAGATCAAAAGCACATTTGTGTGCGCCGCGAACTGCTTTTCTGTGGGAGCTGGCTTGCCTGCGATGGCATCAACGCGGTCTACCTCACACACCGAGGTGTTTGCATCGCAGGCAAGCCAGCTCCCACATTCATCAGCGGTTCTCAGTGCATCTTGCTGTGGTCCATGTCACCCATATCGGTCAGCGCGCGGGCAGGGGCTGTTACTTCAACGGTCTGCTTCTCACCCTTGGCGTTTTCCACGGTCAAGGTCAACGGCACCTGGTCGCCTTGCTTGATCTGGCCGGTGAGGCCCATGAGCATCACGTGGTAGCCCTCCGGGTCGAGCTTGACCGCTTTGCCGGCAGGCAGGGCCACCGAATCCACCGGGCCCATGCGCATCACGTCGTCCTTCATGCTCATCTCATGAATCTGCACGTCCTTGGCCACAGGCGACTTCACGCTGAGCAATTTGCTGTCGCTGTCGGCGGTGACGGTCATGAACGCGCCGCTGGAGGTCTGGCCCGCCACGGTCGCGCGTACCCATGCATCGCTGACCTGAACCTGGGCGCTGGCGTGCGCCGCGAGGCCCAGCAAGGTGAGGCCGAATGTCAGGCGCTTGAGGGTTTGAACGGCAGTCATTAGCAGACCTCCATGACGGTGAGCAGGTCTTCTGCGCACTCTTTAGCGGTAAGGGATGCCGACAGGCCCAGGCGCAGATTGCTGCGGGTGTCGAACACGAAACTGGTGGAGGTGTGGGACAGGGTGTAGGTGTCTCCGGCCGGGATCTTTTCATAAAAGATTCCGAACTCCTTGGCGGCCACGGCGATTTCTTCCGGGGTGCCATACAGCGCTTCGAAGCTGGGGTCGAAGGCCTTGACGTAGCGGTCGAGCAATTCGGGTGTGTCACGCTCGGGGTCGAGGGTGATAAACACCACCTGCATGATTTTGCCATCGCGGCCCATCAGCTTCTTGGCCTGGGCGGCACGGGCCAGGGTGGTGGGGCACACGGCCGGGCATTGGGTGAAGCCGAAGAACACCACCGGCATCAGGCCACGGTACGAACTCAGGGTGACGGTTTCGCCGTCGGTGTTCTTGAGCTTGAAGGTGCGGCCCATGATCTTGTCACTGAGGTCCTTGCCGTACTTGAAGTTCAGCTTGGGGCTGTAGTCACAGCCGCCCAGCAGGCTGCCCAGGCCCAGCAGGCCCATACCGGTCAGCACTTTGCGGCGGGTGAATAACGTACTCATCAACTGTGCATCCTGTGAAACGCCTGCATTGCTCTGGATCTACAGTTCAGGCTTTGAAAAGGAGTAATGATGCGGGCGCACAGTCTACCAACCCCGGCCAGCCCACGTAATCTGCGACGTTCTGCCACAGGGGCGCGTGGCGCTTCATCCTTTTGCGGCTTCGGTGGTAGAGTCGCCGCCATGAAATTGAGCCACCCCGACCGTTCACTGATCGCCTGGGCCCTGTACTTCTGCGTGCTGATGAACCTGTTCGTCTGCGGTTTGGGGCATGGGCAGATGATGGGCCTGCAGCTCAATGGTATCGGCGGGGCGTTCTGTTCGGTGGACGGCAGCCAGGCGCCGCTTTCCGACAAAGGGTCAGGAAACACGGCCTCCAGCAACATCTCGAACTACTTTGCCTGCCCGGTGTGCGCGGCCGTGACCGTGGCCATCGTGTTCATGATCGGCCTGGCCTGGCTGCTCGGCCTTGGGCAAACCCCGCGCCCGGCCCATGAACGGCGCAACAAGGCACCGCCACGCTATTGCTGGCCGTCGGCCAACCCTCGCGCTTCCCCCACTTTCTGACGTGTGCCTTGGGCTTCCTGTGATCAGGAGGCGTTCTATCGTCACGACTGTGAGTGCGTTTCATGAACCCACCTTTGCCAGCAGGCGCCAGCCGCCTGGTCAGCAGGGCATCCCGGCGTTTGCGCGCCGAACCCTTGCGCCCCGAATACCCAAGCAATTCGCGCTGCTTCGTGCACCTGGATGCACGCCTGTTGCCGTATTGGCACACCTTGTTCGATATCTGCCCGGCGCTGCTCAAGCTCGACCCGCCGGAGGGCTTGAACTTGTTCCGCAGCTTTATGACCTGGGCCTATCGCAACCAGGTCGCCCAGGATTGGACCTATCACCTGAATGTGTGCCGCTGGCTGTTGGCGTCCTCGTATCGGACGCGCATCGATGAGGAGCCGATCGAAGCCTTTATGGCGGCCGCGGCAGCACGCTGGATCAATGCCGATGAAAGCCAGGCCCAGGGCGTGGTCCTGGCCTGGCGAGACGCAAGGGTGTTCGACTGGAAGGGCAGCGCCTTGGCGGGCGTTGAGCATCAGATACTGCCGGACCCGGCAGGCGACTTTGCCTGGTGCCCGCTGGCTAAAAACGGTTTCAGCGGCTGGTTGCCGGTGCCGTAAGACCCTAAGAGCGTCCCAAAATCTCGTAGGAAACGGCCTGATGTTTCGTGCGGGCATCCTCAACAATTCTATTTTTTTGCCGGGAATGCCATCTTCACGGTCTTTGTAATGCACAGACTATTAAGAGGCTGAGATGACGAAAACTTCTGATGAGATGCCCCATTCCTTCTGCGCGAGCGACCGCTACGACCCGGTCAGTCGGGCCTTGCATTGGTTGATGGCAATTGTGTTTGCCTGGAGTTATTGCTCGGCGGTTGTCCACTTCCTGTCCTCCGATTCTGCGCTGGACAAGTGGCTATGGCCGTATCACAAGTCGGCGGGCCTGCTTTTGCTGGTGCTGCTGATACTGCGAGCCGGCTGGAACCTGCTGAACCGGCACAACCGCCCGCCGAGTTTCAACCGTGCGGCTGCTGTCGGGCATGCTGTGCTGTATGCGCTGATGTTCCTTATCCCTGTTATCGGGCTGGTACGCCAGTACGGCTCCGGTCGTGAGTTTTCGGCGTTTGGCCTGCCGATAATGGCGGGTTTCGAGGGCGATAAAATCCAGTGGATGATTGACCTGGGGCGCAATTTTCATAGCTTGCTGGGCTGGACAATGCTGGTGTTGATCGTCGGTCATATCGGCATGGTGATCGTGCATTCTCTGCGCGGCAATCCGCAGGTGTTGCGACGCATGACGGGAGGCGCCCGCCGGTTATGGCGCTAGGTCAACGGCCTTTTTTGGGGGCTTTTTTCTGGGTTTTCTTCCCGCCTTGCTGCTGAGTTGACGTGCCGCTGGAGGAGGTCTTTTCCTTCTGCGGCGTTTCAGCTTTTTTGTTGCTGTCCGACGGGCTGCTGGGGTATGTGCCCGGAGGCAGGGCCGAACCGGGTACGGCATCACCGAAGGCTGCGTAGGCGGGGGTTGCCAAGCACCCGGTCAGGCAAATCACTAACACGATCTTGCAGGAAATACCGGTCTTCATGACGAGAATCCTTTTCCATGCTTCACCTGTCAAAAGCTGCCCTTGCTCTGAATCCGAAGGGAGGCATTAATTGGGAGTGCAGGGGATCCGGCAAAGTTTTGATTTTTTTCGCCGCCACGACGAAAGGCCATGAACCGACATTTTTAATGAACCCTCACGCCGATCCCTTGACCTAATGCATACGACCTCAGGAGGTGATGCATGCAAATAGACTATATCTGGATCGTGCTGGCGGTGATTTTGCTGGCGTTGGAATTGTGGGCGATCAACATCGTGTTGCGCAGCACCGGCGGCTGGGAGACCAAGGGGTTGTGGTTGATCATTCTGATTTTTGTGCCGTTGTTCGGGCTGATTGCCTGGGCCATGTTCGGGCCAAAACGTGAGATGGCCCAGCACCGTAAATAAATAGCACCGTAAATAACCAGCACCATAAATAGCACCGTAAACACTGAACACAAGCCACACAGCAAACAGGCGCCCCCGGGCGCCTGTTTGCGTTCAAGCCTGCCCGTTATCCCGCGACCGCCTTGGCAATCGCTTCGTTGAATGCCGGCAGGTCATCCGGTGTGCGCGAGGTGATCAAGGTCCAGCCATTGGCCTTGCACTCCTTGACCTGGGCATCTACCACGCCTGCAGCGCCGGCGTTTTCAAGGTCGATGCGCACGCTCTTGTATGCGGTGAGCGTCTTGCCTTCGATCACGCCGGCATCGATCAGCGCCCATGGCCCGTGGCAGATGGCGGCGACGGTTTTGCCGGCTTTGACGAAGTCGTTGATCAGCTTCAATGCGGCCGCGTCCTGACGCAGGGTGTCGGCATTCACGGTGCCACCGGGAATCACCAGCGCGTCGAAGTCACTGCTCAGCACCTGCGACAGCTTGACCTCGGATTCCACGGTCTGGTCCTTCTCGGTGTCGCCGACGAACGTCTGCACGGTGCCGCCTTTGCTGGAGCCATGCGTCACCGTCGCACCATAGCCACGCAATGTTTGCAGAGGCTTGAGCAGCTCGTCGCGCTCGATGCCGGTGTTGGAGGTGATGATGAGGATGTTCTTGCCGTTGAGTTGTGAGCTCATGGTCGAGTCTCTCCTGCTGGATGGATTAATCATGCGGTGTGGGAGAGTGGATCGAGCGTGGGCGGCAAAGGTTTAAATTAATTTGGACTTTTTTCTTGGGTGGTTTTCGAGGAGGGCCGACCTGCAAAAATCCTGAACTATCGAAAATCGCTGGCCTCTGCTGCATAGACGCCTGCTGCTTTTTGCGGGCCTTCTATTGCCTGGAGACTCACCATGACCGATCCCAAGACTGTCGACAAAACCCCGGAACCCATCAGCTCTGAAGATGCCCAGAAAGGCCGTCAACAACCTGCCAAGGGGCAGACGCTGGAACAGCCCAACCCGAAGACCAAAGCCGTGGACAAAGTGTTGACGCCCACGTCGATCAAGGACACTGAACGCCAGACTGACGCCATCAACGAGCAGGCCGCCAAGGCCGAGCGCAAGCTGGGCCACTGAGCATGGCCCGTTCGATCACGGCGTCTGAACTGGGCATTGAGCTTGCGCCCGACGATGACGCCAGCCTGTTCAAGTGGTTTATCGCCAGCTTCCTGATGGGCAAGCGTATTCAGGCGCCCATCGCGGCGCAGGCTTACAAGGTGATCGTGGAGCAAGAGGGCCGCGACACTGCACGCAAGTTGCAACATTGCACGTCGCGTGAGCTGGTTTCGATGCTCGGGCGTGCCCATTACGTGCGTTACGACGAAAGCACAGCGCAGCGTCTGCTGGACCTCAGCGCCAAGTTGAATGCCGAGTACGCGGGCAAGATCAGCCACATGCGCAGCGCCAGCGAAAACCGTGAGGCCTTCGAAAAACGCCTGGCCGAATTCGACGGCGTGGGGCCAAAAACCATCGAGATTTTCATGCGTGACGCGGCCAAGGTTCTGTTTTGATGGCACCGCTATTCGTGCGCTGTGCCGGCTGGAGTCTGCCGCGCGCACACTGGCCGGACTTTGCGGGCGTTCGGTTTTCGGTCAAGGCGCCCAGGGCATCACCCATGAACTGCGCTTGCAGCACTGCGAGACGGTACTGGATGAGTTCCTTGAACAGTGCTTGAACTTGGGGGAGCAACTGGGCTGCCTGCTGATTCAATCACGCCGTGACCGATGGCTTGTTGCTACTCGACCTCTACCCGCAGCACTTCCAAGCCTAGTTGCTCATACGCCTCGACACTCGGCACATGCCACTCGGTGATCAGCGTATGAATACGGTTGCACGGCGCCACTACAAAGGGTTCTACCGCGCCGAGCTTGTCGGCCATGGTCACGGCCACCACGTGGGAGGCGCTGTCGAGCAGGGCTTGTTTGACCGTTACTTCATCGAAGTGCAGCGAAGTGATGCCCACTTGCGGGTGCAATGCACAGACACCGGTAAACAACAGGTCTGCCTGGATGCTCTGAATCAGGCGTACAGCTTCGTGGCCGCTGGTGGAGAGGGTCGCCGGGTTGATCTGGCCACCGGCCAAAATCACTTTGACATTTGGGTGGTCCGCCAAGGCGATGGCAATCATCGGTGACGGCGTGACCACCGTCAGGCGAATGGCGTGCGGCAATGACTGGGCAATACGCAGCGTGGTTGAGCCCGAATCGAACAGCACAATCTGGCCGTCTTCTACGCGGTCCGCCGCGAGTTGCGCGAGGTGGCGCTTGGCTTCGTTGGTCTCGCCGACGCGGGTGAAAAAATCCTTGCCGGTGTCTTTGGGTCGGGGCAGGGCGCCGCCGTGTACGCGTTGCAGCAGCCCGGCGGCGGCGAGTTCGCCGAGGTCGCGGCGGATGGTGTCCTGGGACACGGCGAAGTGCTCGACCAATTCTGACGCAGTGACTTTGCCGTCGCGCTCCAGCAGCAGCAAAATCTTCTGTTTGCGCAACGAAGGCAGGTCGATAGCTTGATGTGTGTTATGCATGTTTGTGCGTCTTTTTGCGTGTTTGTGCAAGATTAATCACCCGTCCACGCAAACGCAATGGCTGGTTACCAAGCCGATGGGCGGTTACTCTCCAGGCTCAGTTCAGGGAGAGGTGACCTAGATGCCGTTGATCACAACCATCGAAGATTTACGCAGGCTCGCGCAAAAACGTGTCCCACGGATGTTCTACGATTACGCCGACTCCGGCTCCTGGACTGAAAGCACTTACCGGGCAAATGAAAGCGATTTTGCCCGCATCCAATTTCGTCAGCGGGTGGCGCGCAATATCGATGAGCGTTCAATCCGCGCCAGCATGATCGGCCAGGACATGGCCATGCCCGTGGCTTTGGCGCCCACTGGGCTGGCGGGCATGCAGCATGCCGATGGCGAGATCCTCACCGCCCGCGCGGCTGCCGCTTTTGGCGTGCGTTATACCTTGTCGACCATGAGCATTTGTTCGCTGGAAGACATCGCCGCCCACGTTGGCCAACCGTTCTGGTTCCAGTTGTATGTGATGCGTGATCGCGCGTTTATGCAGCAGTTGATCGAGCGCGCCAAGGCTGCCGGTGTGGACGCGTTGGTGCTGACTCTGGATTTGCAGATCCTCGGCCAACGCCACAAAGACTTGATCAACGGCTTGTCGGCGCCGCCCAAGCTGACTGTGCCGAATATCCTCAATATGCTGACCAAGCCGCGTTGGGTGGCGGGCATGCTCGGCACCAAGCGCCATGGCTTCGGCAATATTGTCGGGCATGTCAAAGGCGTGGCCGATATCACTTCGCTGTCATCCTGGATCGGCCAGCAATTCGACCCGCGCCTGAGCTGGGACGATGTGGAATGGATCAAGCAATGCTGGGGCGGCAAGCTGATTATCAAGGGCATCCTGGATGTGGAAGACGCGCGGCTGGCCGCCAATTGCGGTGCGGATGCGCTGGTGGTGAGCAACCACGGTGGGCGCCAGCTCGATGGCGCACCGTCGAGCATCAGCCAATTGGCGGCGATTGCAGAGGCTGTGGGCGAGCAGATTGAAGTGTGGCTCGATGGCGGCATTCGCTCCGGCCAGGACGTGCTCAAGGCCATGGCATTGGGGGCCAAAGGCACCATGATCGGCCGGGCGCATTTGTATGGTTTGGGCGCGTTGGGTGAAGTCGGTGTGACCAAGGCGCTTGACATCATCGCCCGCGAGCTGGATGTGTCGATGGCACTGTGTGGCTATAACGATATACGCGATGTGAATCGCGAGATTTTGCTGCCGGGTAGCTTTCCCACAGGGGTTTGCTGAGCAAAAAAATCGTAAAAAAGTAAAAAGAGTTGTCCACGAAAACCGTGGGTATCTCTGTGGATAACTTTGCGAAGGCCCGGCAGGGTTGGCGATTTAACCTTCGGTTAATATTTGATCAGATTCTGTTTTGGGCCAGTATGGGCAGGGTTGGCGCTTGACAGCCAAGCGCGAACCCAGTGCCGAAAACTGCTATTACGACTCGCCGTCGCGACCTGTGGAGTGCGTGGCGATGGTTGCTGGCGTCGTTGCTGGCATCTTCGCCTGCATGAGTTTTTCCAATGCCTGGCCATAACTGCGACCCGCCAGGCTCATGCTGTTGTTGTGGGTGGCGCCGGGTACGAGCAGCAACCGCTTGGGCTCCTGGGCGGCTTCAAACAACTGCTGGCTGAAACGCGGTGGCACGTACTGGTCGGCCAGGCCGTGCACCACCAGCAACGGCATGTGCACGTCGGCAATCTTGTCGATGGAATCGAATTTCTGCGACAGCAGCCAACGCACCGGCAATGAGGTATTGGCCACGGCGGTGGCCGCATCCCCCAGGGAAGTAAAGGTGGACTCGATCACCAGCCCGCGCACCGGCACAGGCGCTTGTTTGCTCAGCTCAGCGGCGAGATCGATAGCCACGGCGCCGCCCAGCGAATGCCCGTAGATCAGGCGTTTTCCGGGGTCGGGCTGCAATATCTGGAAACGTTCCCAGGCAATGCGCGCGTCCTCATACACACTGGTTTCCGACGGCAAATCACCGTGGCTCTGGCCAAACCCGCGATAGTCGATGGCCAGCACCGAGAAGCCCAGCGCGTGCAGCTGTTCAATGCGAAACAACTGCCCGGTAAGGTTCCAGCGCACGCCGTGCAGGTAGAGGATCGCCGGCGCATCCTTGTGGCCGGCCGGGTACCACCAGCCGTGCAGATTCTGCCCCGATTTGAAACTGGCCGGCTTGATATCGAATTCCTGCACCGCCTTGGGCAGGCCGGTGTACCAGCCGGCGGTGCCCGGCTCGATGCGAAACACCAGCTCACGCTCCTTGTGTTGCAGCACGGCGCAGCCCACCGGCAGGCCGACAATCAGGATGGCCATGCACAGCAGGGGAACCCAGCGCAGGCCCAGGCGGGACAGAAAACGAGAGGACATGAAGGTTCCAGGACAAAGGCGAAGCAGGCGTTTTACCAGATGGCGTGGGCCGGCAGGCATTAATTCGACGGCCGTAGAGGGGGATTGCTTGCAAAGTGTTGCTGCCTTGAACAACCTCTGCTCGGGTTGTTAGGGTGGGCGGCCGAACAGGAGAGCACAGACATGGATTTCACCGGCAAAACGGCAATCATCACCGGCGGCGCGCGCGGGCTGGGCCTCAGTTATGCACGGGCGCTGGCCCAAGGTGGCGCACGGGTGGTGATCAGCGATATCGGCGCCGACAAGGTAGGCGTCGGCACTGATGCATCGGTGGTGCACGCGGCGGCCGCAGCCTTGCAGGCCGAAGGGCTGGCGGTGCTCGGGCATGGCGGCGACCTGTCTACGGACGAGGGTTGTCGACAACTGATCAGCTTCACCATCGAGGCTTACGGCCAGCTCGATATCCTGATCCATAACGCCGGTTGGGTCGGTTACCAGAACATCGCCGACCTCGACGCCGCGTTCCTCCAGCGCACCATGGACATCAACCTTTACGCGCCGCTCTGGCTGTGCAAGCACGCCTGGCCGCACCTGCTGCGCTCAGCGGCGCCGCGCATTATCCTGACCACCTCCGACCGCGCCATGTACGTGGAGTACGAGCAAGCCGGGCTGGTGGCTTACAGCGCCGGCAAGATGGCGCAATTGGGCATCATGAATGCACTGAGCCATGAAGGCGCCGAGGCCGGCATCAACGTCAACGCGATCTCGCCGGTGGCCAAGACGCGCATGTGGGGCGTGACTGACGAACCGGATGAACTCAAGCCAGAGTGGGTGACGCCGGGCGTAGTGTTCCTGGCCTCTGGGCAGTGTCAGGACACGGGCTACATCCTGCGCGCCAGCAATGGTCAATTCACCGCCACGCGCTTCACCGAAAACCCAGGCGTGGAGTACCCGCGCAATCTCGCACGCATCAAGGCGGCCAATGCGCAAGAAGTCGCCGCCGCGTGGTCGCGCATCAAGCAGCCGCTGGCTCAGGCCGGCGTGACCAGTTGAACCCGATTACGCCCCTGCGCCTTGGCCAGGTACAGCGCCTGGTCGGCCTGGGACAATAAATGCGATAAGTCACTGCCCGCTGCCTGGGTGGTGACGATGCCGATACTCACGCTCAGAAAGCCCGGCGCCAGCAACTCCAACCGCGCAAACGCCAGGCGGATTCGCTCGGCCACTGCCAACGCATCGGTTTCATCGCTGCCTGCCAACAGGCAGGCGAACTCTTCGCCGCCAATGCGTGCGAACACATCCTCGTTGCGTAACGCGTCCTGCAGCACCTGGCTGAAGGCAATCAACGCCTGGTCGCCCATGGGATGGCCGAAGCTGTCGTTCAGGCGTTTGAAGTGGTCCAGGTCGCAAAGCAACAGGGCCGCGCATTGATGGCGGTGCAGCAGGTGTTCACCCTTGAGCATAAAGGCGCGGCGGTTGCCGATGCCGGTCAGCGCGTCACTGAAGGCGGCGGCCTTGAAGCGCAACTCGGCGCGCTCCTTGACCATCGCCAAGGTGACGTAGGCGATACCGATGGCGTACAGCATCGACTCAAACAGCATGAATGCAAAAAACGGCGTGCTTTCACTCTCCGAGGCCCGTTCGCTGTTGATCGGCAGGCCAGGGTCGGTAAAGGCGCGCACGCCATAAAAACCGGTGTGCCACAACGTCAGCACCAGGGCCGGCACGTAGGCCACTTCCAGGCTTTTGCGCTTGCGCCACAGCTCCAGCGCCGACAGCACTCCGTAGCCGGCAGCCAATAGTGAATACAGGGTGACGCGTGCCGACAGCGAGCCATAGAACGGCGGCACCAAACACATCAGCAACCACAGGACGGCGCCGGCGAGGATGCCCGGTACATTGGGTTTTTGTTGCACGAAGGTGCGCATGGCGGTCCAGTTCATGGCGGCGCTGAGCAGCAGCACCACGTTGCCGATGACCAGCGCGACAAAGTCCATGCCCACGCCGCGCACCACAATCAGCCCGGTGCCCAGGGCGGCGAGCAGCAGCATGCTGCCCAGATAGCCCAGGGTCGGTTCGCGGCCACGACTCCAGGCATGTACCGTGAGCAGGCCCATGAGGCCGAACACGAACATGGCTACCATCAATAGCGTCGGGATGTGCAGCATCATTGGCGTGAACCTGGCGATCCTTCTTGGGTGGCGATTGTATCCGTAAGCAGGCCGCTTGACGCTGGTATTGCTGGCGCGACATGCTCCCGGCTTCTATGAGCAAAGGCCCGACCATGGACAACAGCCCTATTCGCATCACCGCTGAAGAAACCCTTTCAGACAGCTGGTACAACTTGAAAAAGTACAGCTTCGACCTGCGTCGCCAGGATGGCAGCTGGCAGGCCCAGACTCGTGAGGTGTATGACCGGGGCAATGGCGCGACCATCCTGTTGTACAACCGTGGTCAGCGCACGGTGCTGTTGATCCGGCAGTTTCGCATGCCTACGTTTGTCAACGATTACCCCGGCTACTTGATCGAAACGGCTGCCGGGTTGCTGGACAATGCCAGTCCTGAAGAACGTATTCGCCTGGAGGCTGAGGAAGAGACCGGGTATCGCGTCGGTCATGTGGAAAAAATCTATGCGGCGTTTATGAGTCCAGGTTCGGTGACTGAGCGGATTCACTTTTTTATCGGTGAGTATACGCAGGCGGATCAGATTGGTACGGGGGGCGGGCTGGAGGAGGAGGGCGAGGATATTGAAGTGCTGGAGTTGGGGTTTGAGCAGGCGCTGGCGATGGTGCAGAGTGGGGAGATTGTCGATGGCAAGACCATTATGCTGTTGCAGCATCTGGAATTGCGGATGCTTAAAGATGGCTGGTGAGTGAGTGAGTGGGTTGATTGAGTACATATCCGTTGCTGCGGTCACGGCGGCCTATGGTTCCGCTCTTACAGCGGGTCACTTTTGGCAAACGCCCTGTACGGACCGGACACATGGTTGACACATGTGCGGGGACATGGTGGACACATTATTGACCATAATCAGGCTTACTAATGTCGATTGTTCGCAAAAAGTGATGGCAGAAATAGACGTCGAACAGACCATCGCTTTCTGCGTTCGGGCGGATTGCTATGTGCTGTCCTACCAAGCCTTTTGCGATGCTGAAGTAGCGTTTTTGGAAGCGAAAACGGCTGTGATAAACCTTGGCTAACACGTCGTCTGGTCCGTATTCAAACTCAGGTAGCTTTTGCGGATAAGCCCAAGGACTGCTGCGATAGCGGTCCATGGGCACCTTGTATTCCAGCGCCTGATGAGGACGTTGCAGGTTGTATATTTCACGCCATTGATCGAATGCTGATTGAGCATCCGCTAGCGTAGAAAAGTGACGCCCGTTAAGGACTTCTGCCTTGAGTGATCGATGAAAACGCTCGATTTTCCCATTTGTTTGCGGATGGTAGGGACGACTGAAACTTATCCGAATTCCCAAACGCACCAGCCAAATACTCAACTCTGTGATCTCGCCAGGATTACGCGGTGAGCCCCATGGCGCGCCATTGTCGACGTTGATACGTGCCGGTAAACCGTAAGTTTCAAATACCTCGCTCATCTTCTGTTTTACGGTGGTGCCTCGCTCGTTATCACACGCTTGGATGGCCAGGTTGAACCGCGAATGATCGTCCAGGATGGTCAGGGGGTGGCATCGGCCTTGCTGCATTGCAAAGTGGCCTTTGAAATCCATCTGCCAAAGATCGTTGGGCTCAGGATGTTCAAATCTCAGCCGGGCCTCTGGTTCTTTCTCTGAAGGCTTAATCAAGCTGTGCCGGTGCAGGACATTAGTGACAGTACTGGGAGCAATTCGCTTGTCCAGCATGCTGCTAATTGTGCGTCCGCCCCATGCCGGATGATCTTGGCGAAGTGCAACGACCTCAGCCTCCAGCTCGGCCCGGGTCAGTTTGGGGCTGCTGGCGGGCCTGCGTGACTTCTCTTGCAAACCCGCAGAGCCGCCGGCCTCGTAACGCTTTAGCCACTTGTAGGCGGTTTGCGGACTTATACCAAATCGTCGACACAGCTCTCGCTTATTACTGCCGGGTTTCTTTGCTAAGGAAACAAACTCTTGTTTTAGGCTCATGGCGTCTCTCGTGTTCCAGGGCATGATGGCCTCCCGGCGAAGCTGGCTTCGCCGAGAAGTGTCCACCATGTCCCCGCACACCCGTCAACCATGTGTCCGGTCCGTACATGTCTTTACAAAAGTGACCCGCTGTAAGAGGGGAACCATAGGCCGCCGTTACCGCAGCAACGGATATGTACACCGCCCACCGCCCACCGCCCACCGCGCCAAGGCAGTAAAGCTAACGCAACGGCCCCAACACCTGCCGATACCGCTCCACCCCCTGGGGCGTCTGCCTGACCAGGCTGATCTCCATGCCCAACGGATCCTCCCGCCGATTGCCACTCAACTGCCGCCAACCCTTGTCCGCCTCCCACACCCGCACCTGCACATCACTGACCCCGCTCAACACCACAACCCCGACTTTGGCCGCCGGCAACGGAAAGCGCTCCCGCGCAGGCGCCGCCGCACGGTACAGGCTGTCGCCCTTGAGCCACCAGCGCACGCGTTGCAATCCATCTCCGGCCACCGGTGCACTGCGAATCACCTCCAGCGTAAAACCCTTGCTGTCGGAGCTGCGCACCGTCACGGCGGCCAACCCGGCAGGTTTGGCGGTGTCGTCTTCGGTTGGGCCAGGCGCGCTCAGTTCCACGCTGGCGCGCAGGCTGACATCGCGTTGCAGCTGGTTCAACGCCCGCAACAGCGCTTCAGTCTGTTCCGTGCTGGCCTGCAGGTGCTGGTCGGCGCGGGTCACGCTGTCGAGCCCACGCCAGGCGATCAGGCTGACCACCGCCATCAGCATGATCGCCACCATTACTTCGATCAGGGTGAAGCCTTGCTGGGATGGGTTCATGGTTGAGTCACCACACGCATCAGCCCGGCCGCATCGCGCTGCAGGCTGAGGCTGTATTGGCCATCGGACAGCACCACGCGCACCGGCGGGCTGATCCATTCGGCGTCGAGTACGAGCACCCGCCCGGGTTCGATTGAGACCTGCATCGGCGTGTGTTCCCACGGGCGCGGGCGCAGTTGGCTGTCGCCCTTGAAGGTCTCGATACCTGAACCGTCATCACTGCGGCGGTTGAAGCCAAAGCCCTTGGCGTCGGCGCGCCAGGTGATGGGGCGCCCGTCCGCACGGGCTTCAGCCTGGGCCACTTGCAGCAGTTGGCTCAGGCGTTCGGCATCCTTGCGCAGCAGGTGCAGCGGGTCGGGCTTGATGGTCAGGCTGATGGCGGCACTGGCAATGCCGATGATCACCAGCACCACCATTAACTCGATCAGAGTAAAGCCTTGCTGTTTCATCGCCCGACTCCTGAACAACTGGTGAGCTTGTGAAATAAAAACGTGCGAATTGGCCTGTAGGCTGAAAGCACGCACAGACAGGAGGTCCCGCTCATGGCATTTGCTCTTCGATTTTCGCCCGCCCACGTTGTGCAGGCGCTGGCCTTGTTGGCGGCCCTGGCCGGGGTGGCGGTGTGGACGCCGTTGCTGCTGACATCCGCCGAGTCCCACACGCCCCAGGTCGCGCCCCAGACGCTGGCGGCGCGCAGTGACAACCCGGCGTTGCAGTGGTTTGCCAGCGCGCCCTCGGCGTTGCAGGTCAAAGTCTCGGGCGTGCTCGCCGGCGCGCGTGGCGCGGTGGCGATCCTCAGCCTTAACGATGGGCCGCCGCGCAGCTTCCTGCTCGGCGAGCGTTTGGGCCCCGGTGTGCGGCTGACGGCCATTGAAGGTGATGGCGTGGAGATCGAGCGCGGCGGCGAGAAGCTGCGCGTCAACCTCGACAAGTTGCCGGACGCGCCCGCATTACCGTCACTCACTCGGCCATGACCTGGGTCGCCAGACGCGCCAGCGGCGGCGCTTCGCGGCTGGCATCGAGCACCAGCAGGCTGACCTGAAACAGGCGACCCTCGGCGTTGATGGTCTGCTCACAGCGCAGCTTCAGTCGGCCCTGGTCACAGTCGAAGGTCTTTTTGCCGCTGCGTAGCTGTCCGCCCAACCGCAGCTCCGCCAACCGACTTTGTCCGGCCAGCAACGCGATGGATTTGTCGCGCAGCAGGCCGTTGCTCTGGGTCATCAACCCGGCCACGCGCACGGCCGCCGCCATGGCCACAGCAATGATCGCCAGCGCCACCAGCACTTCAATCAGGGTAAAGCCTTGCTCCTTGCGGCGGCTGTACATGGCGCTCTCAAAGCCGGGAAACAGGCCCGCAGACTAGCGCCGGCAGTTGACCGATTAGCGACCAAACCTCCCGAGGATTTTCAATACGACTGACATGTGTTCTTGCAACACTGCGCCACGAAATGCACCCAAGCCAAGGAATGTCGAGATGGAAATCGCGCCCCTAACGTCCCCATTGCCAGGCCCGCGCGGCCAACGTGGCTTCACCTTGATCGAGATCATGGTGGTGGTGGTCATCCTCGGGATTCTGGCGGCGATGGTGGTGCCCAAAGTGCTCGATCGGCCCGACCAGGCACGGGCCACGGCGGCCAAGCAGGATATCGGCGGGTTGATGCAGGCGCTGAAACTCTATCGGCTCGACCACGGCAGCTACCCAAGCATGAACCAGGGCTTGAAAGTGTTGGTAGAACGCCCGGCCGACGCCAAGAACAGTAACTGGCGCGCCTACCTGGAGCGCCTGCCCAACGACCCGTGGGGCAACCCTTATCACTACCTCAACCCCGGCGCCAATGGTGAGGTCGATGTGTTCTCCCTGGGTGCCGACGGCAAACCGGATGGCGACGGCGTGAATGCCGATATCGGCTCCTGGCAGTTGTAAGGCCCGCCATGAACAGGCATTCGCCCGCAGCGGCGAAGCAGCGCGGCATGGCGATTATCAGCGCGCTGCTGATCGCGGCGGTGGTGGCGGTGATCGCCGGCGCCATGCTCACACGCCAGACCGTCTTCACCCGTAGCCTTGAGGCCGAGCAGCAGCGCGTGCAGGGCCAGTGGCTGTTGCTGGGCGCGCTGGAACAGAGCCGCCTGTTACTGTGGGACGCGCGTAAAAAGGATGTGTTGACCCGCCTCGACCAGCCGTGGGCACGCGCCCAGGGCGGTGTGTTTGAAGGGCGGCTGGAGGATGAACAGGGCAAGTTCAACCTGCGCAACCTAGTCAATCGCCAGCAACAAGATGACGAGCAATTGCAGCACTTCGAGCGCTTGTGTCGGCTGATCGGCGTCGACCCGGCCGTGAGCCGTCGCATCAGCCAGCGGGTGATCGGCTCCTATGACCAGCGCGTTGTACACAAAGGCGCGTCGGATGAGCGGCTGCCGGCCAAATACCCGATGCTGCGCAGCCTCGATGACCTCAGTGGTATTGAAGGCATCGACCCACAGGTGCTGCGGCGCCTGCACGCTTTTGTCAGCGTGCTGCCCGGCAACACCTGGGTCAACGGCAATACCGCCAGCGCCGAAGTGCTCAGCGCGGTGGTGCCGCTGCTCAGCCTGGCCCAGGCCCAGGCGCTGGTGGCCGAGCGCGACAGCGGGCGCTGGTTTATCAACCGTGGCGACTTTGTTAACCGTCTGCGCATGCCCCAAGTGGCGATGGATTCGGTGCAGGTGGGTATTACCAGCGAGTGGTTCCGTTTGCAGGGCCAGGCCCGTCGCGAGCAACGCCGAGTGACGATCGAGGCGTTGTTGCACCGGCCCGAAGACCGCCAGCCGCAGGTGATCTGGTCGCGGGTGGGTGTATGAAGCGTTTGCGCATTGGCTTGCCGCCACTTGATCAACTGACGGTCGACAGCCCGGTGAACTTTGCCTGGCTGGACGCTGGCAGGGTGATCGCCGAGGGCCGCGAAAGCCTGAAGCAATTGGGCAAGCCCCGCCAGCCAGTGGACTGCTTCCTGCACCCGCGTGACAGCCTGTTGACCAGCCTGGAGTTGCCGCCATTACCCGCCGCCAAAACCGCTGCCGCCGTGGCCTGCGCCGCGCAGGCATTGATTCTTGGGCCAATCGATCAGATGCAGGTGGCTCACGGCCCGCGTGGCAGCGACGGTCTTGTGCAGGTGGCCTGGGTGCCCAAGGCCGGGCTGGCGCAACTGAGCCAGGTACTGGCGCAGGTGCCGCTCAAGCTACGCGGCCTGTACCCGGCGCCGTATGCCTTGCCGGTGGCCACGGCGGCGCTGGACGATGGGCATTTGCTCACGCGACATAGCCTGCAACAAGCCACCGTGCATCCACTGGGGCAACACGCCCTGGATCAAACCCTTGATGTGCAGTTGGTCGAGGCCGCGCAGCGCTGGAGCGGCGCAGTGCCCGCCTGGGGTTTGCAGGGGCAGTTCAATCAACGTGCTACCGGCGGCTGGGGCAGGGCGCTGGCCTGTGCGGCGCTGGCCGTCGTTATCTGGACCGTTGGCCTGAACCTGTACGCCGCCCGCCAGGCCGAAGAAGGCCAGCGGCTGAAGGCGCTGATGAGCCAACAGGTGCGCCAGGCCTTTCCCGAGCTGCCGGTGATCCTCAACCCTCTGCAGCAGGTGCGCCAACAGTTGGCGGCGCGGCAAAGCGGGGCGGCGGCTGATCCCGGCCAACGCTTTACCAGCCTGCTGCAACTGGCGGGCAGCCACTTGCCGTTTATGGTCGGCAGTGTCGACAGCCTGAGCTTTGAGCAGGGCCGTTTGCACCTGGGCCTGTTGGCCGACAGCCATAGCCCGGCGGCGCAAGGCGACTGGCAGGCGGCGTTGGCGGAAGCCGGTTTTGCCGCGACCCGTGATGAGCAAGGTTGGACCCTGGGGCCGGCAGACAACACCGTCACCCCGGAGGAGGACGACGATGAATAAGTGGCAGCAGGTGCGCAGTCAGTCCCATGTGTTCTGGACTGGCCTGGCCGTGCGTGAAAGACGCATGTTGGCCGGTGCCGGGCTGATCCTGGCGAGCCTGCTGACCTGGCTGGTGCTGGTTCAGCCGGCGCTAAAAAAAATCGACTATTGGCAGGTCGAAACCCCGAAGCTGCGTTCCCAGGCCGAAGCCTTGCAGGTGCTGTTGCAGGGCGTCGCGGCGCCGCGTCAGGCGGATGAAACCGCGCTGCGCCAAGCCCTCGACGGCGCCGGCCTGCAAGGTCATTACCAACTGCAGGCGCTGGCTCCTGGTGGCTGGCGGCTGATCTTCGAGAAGGCCCCGGCCGACCTTGTGGTGGACTGGCTGCTGGGTAACCCCCGTTCGTTTTCTTTGGAAGTGTCCGAGGCACGCTTGCAACGCGCCCCGGATACCGTCGACAACTCGGCCGGCACTGTGTCCGGGACCGTTCGCATGGATCAGGCGCTTGGCGCTAAGGAAGCTTCATGAAGTGGTCAGTCCCCAACTCCGCGCCTTTTCGCAAAGTCGCGCCGCTGCTATTGCTGGCCCTGAGCGCGTGCAGTAACCCGCAGTCACCCAAGCCTTTGCTGGTGGACAGCGAGCTGGGCCAGCCATTGGCCGACACGCGGCGCGGCGGCGAAACCGTGCTGGACCGCCAGCGCGAACCCGCGCCGGCCCCCCGCGTGCAGCACCCGGTGACCAACAGCGCCCGTGGCCATGCCCCGGCGGTGCTCAAGGCGCGCAACCCGCTGGGTGACCAGCCGGTACAGCTGAATTTTGTGGACGCCGATATCCAGGCGGTGGTGCGTGCCTTGTCCCGCGCCACCGGCCAGCAATTTCTGGTGGACCCGCGTGTAAAGGGCAACCTCACGTTGGTCAGCGAAGGCCAGGTGCCGGCGCATCAGGCCTACGAGATGTTGCTGGCGGCGCTGCGCATGCAGGGCTTCAGCGTGGTGGATGTGGGCGGCGTCGCCCAGGTGGTGCCCGAGGCCGATGCCAAGTTGCTCGGCGGGCCGATCTACAGCGCCGGCAGCAGCGGCATGCAGACGCGTACCTTTCGGCTGCAATATGAAAATGCGGTCAACCTGATTCCGGTGCTGCGTCCCATTGTGTCGCCGAATAACCCGATCAACGCCTACCCCGGCAACAACAGCATCGTCATCACTGACTATGCTGAAAACCTGGCGCGGGTGGCGCAGATTATCGACGGCATCGACACACCCAGCGCCATCGACACCGATGTGGTGAAGATCCAGAACGGCATCGCCGTCGATATCGCGGCCATGGTCGCTGAATTGCTGGAAACCCAGGGTGCCGACCAGACGCAAAAGATCAACGTGGTGGGCGACCCGCGTTCCAACTCGATCATCATTCGTTCCGGCAGCCCCGAGCGCACAGAGCTGGCGCGTAACCTGATCTACAAACTCGACAATGCCCAGAGCAACCCGAGCAATATGCACGTGGTGTACCTGCGCAACGCCCAGGCGGGCAAGCTGGCGCAGTCGTTGCGCGGGCTGTTGACCGGTGAGAGCGAGTCCGGGGTCAGCGATGAGGCCCGTGGCAAACTCAGCTCGATGGGCGGCGGCTCCCAGAACAACCAGGGCAGTAATACTCAGAACAGCAGCGACACGCCCACCGGCAGTGGTGTGCAGTCGTCGGGCTACGGCCAGTCGAGCAGTTCGGGCAGCAGCGCCAACAGCAGCACCCCCAGCGATCAGAACACTGCGTTCAGCGCCGGTGGTGTGACGATCCAGGCGGACGCTACCACCAACACCTTGCTGATCTCCGCGCCCGACCCGCTGTACCGCAACCTGCGCGAAGTGATCGACATGCTCGACCAGCGCCGCGCCCAGGTGGTTATCGAAAGCCTGATCGTTGAAGTCAGCGAAGACGACGCCAGTGAGTTCGGCGTGCAATGGCAGGCTGGCAACCTGGGCGGCAAGGGCGGTTTTGGCGGCGTTAACCTGGGCGGCAGTGGGCTGGTCACCACCGGCAAGACCAGCATTGATGTGTTGCCCAAAGGGCTGAATATCGGCTTGGTCAACGGCAGCGTGGATATTCCGGGGATCGGCAAGGTGCTCGACCTCAAGGTGCTGGCCCGCGCCCTCAAGAGCAAAGGCGGCACCAACGTGCTGTCCACGCCGAACCTGCTGACCCTGGACAACGAAGCAGCGAGCATTTTTGTCGGCCAGACCATTCCGTTTGTCACCGGCAGTTATGTCACCGGTGGCGGCGGCACCAGCAACAACCCGTTCCAGACCGTACAGCGCGAAGAGGTGGGGCTGAAGCTGAACGTGCGGCCGCAGATTTCCGAAGGCGGCACGGTGAAGCTGGATATTTACCAGGAGGTCAGCAGCGTCGACACGCGCGCCTCGGTGGAGGCGGGCACGGTGACCCAAAAACGCGCGATCGACACCAGTATTTTGCTGGATGACGGGCAAATCATGGTGCTCGGCGGGTTGCTGCAGGACGGCTATAGCCAGAGCAATGACGCGGTACCGTGGCTGGCGGATATCCCTGGGTTGGGGGCGCTGTTTCGCAATGAAAAGCGCAGCGTCACCAAGACCAATCTGATGGTGTTTTTACGCCCCTACATTATTCGCGACAGTGGTGCTGGGCGCAGTATCACCTTGAACCGCTATGAATTCATGCGCCGCGCCCAGGGCGGGTTGCAGCCGGAGCACAGTTGGGCGCTGCCGGATGTGCAGGCGCCGCAGTTGCCTTCGGTGGAGAAGGCGATTCCCGGGGCGCAGCAGCAGGGGCCAAGGGCGGTGATTCGGGCAGTGCCGGTTTCGCAGGTGCGGCCGTGATCTACCTGAAGTATGAAGATCAAACTGTGGGAGCTGGCTTGCCTGCGATGGCGGTGGGTCAGTTGAACATTTTTCAGCTGAAAGTCCGCTATCGCAGGCAAGCCAGCTCCCACATGTACGGTGGTGTATGAGTTTGCTCCCCTACGTCTGGGCCAAATCCCAGCGCATCCTCCTGCGCCCCGGCGATGAAGGCAGGGTGCTGACGGTTTGCCCCTCAACCCCCGGCTGGTCGATCAGCGAGGTCCAGCGCCAATTCGGCCAATCACGCCTGGAGCATGTGCGCGACGACGAACTCGACGGCCTGCTCACCAGCGCCTATGCCGACACCGGCAGTGCGGCGGCGGTGGTTGGCGCGGCTGAGAACGAAGTCGACCTCGACCGCCTGATGCAGGACATGCCCGAAATCACCGACCTGCTCGATACCCAGGACGGCGCGCCGGTGATCCGCATGATCAACGCCTTGCTCACCCAGGCTGCGCGCGATGAAGCCAGCGATATTCACATCGAACCCTACGAAACCCATTCCGTGGTGCGCTATCGCGTCGATGGCACCCTGCGTGACGTGGTGTCGCCGCGCAAGGCGCTGCATGGCGCGCTGGTGTCGCGGATCAAGATCATGGCCCAGCTCGACATCGCCGAAAAACGCTTGCCCCAGGACGGTCGTATTGCCCTGCGGGTGGCGGGGCGGCCGATTGATATTCGCGTGTCCACCGTGCCGACGGGGCATGGCGAAAGGGTCGTGATGCGCCTGCTGGACAAACAGGCCGGGCGCTTGCAGCTGGAAACCCTGGGCATGCAGCCGCAACTGCTGGCGCGCCTGGATACCTTGATCCGCCAGCCCCACGGCATCGTGCTGGTCACCGGGCCGACCGGCAGCGGCAAGACCACCAGCCTGTACGCTGCCCTGGCGCGGCTGGATGCGAGCACCAGCAATATTCTCACCGTCGAAGACCCGGTGGAATACGACTTACCCGGTATCAGCCAGATTCAGGTCAACGCCAAGATCGACATGACCTTCGGCCTGGCACTGCGGGCGATTCTACGCCAGGACCCGGACATCATCATGATTGGTGAGATCCGCGACCTGGAGACCGCGCAAATCGCCGTGCAGGCTTCGTTGACCGGGCATTTGGTGCTCGCCACCTTGCACACCAATGACGCGGTGTCGGCGGTCAACCGCTTGATCGATATGGGCGTCGAGCCGTTCCTGTTGGCCTCGTCATTGTTGGGCGTATTGGCCCAGCGCCTGGTGCGGCGCCTGTGCCCGCATTGCAAGCAGGAAGACCCGGCGGCGCCTGGCACCTGGCGGCCGGTGGGGTGTGCGCAGTGCAACCAGATCGGTTACAGCGGGCGTACCGGCATCCATGAATTGTTCTGCGTTGATGACGATGTGCGCAGCCTGATCCACCAAGGCGCCGGCGAGCAGGATTTGCGCCTGGCTGCACGTCGCGCCGGCATGTTCAGCATGCGCGAGGATGGCGAGCGCTGGGTACGCAGCGGCGCCACCGCAGTCGAAGAAATCCTGCGCGTGACACGGGACGCCTGATGAATCGCTATCGTTACGAAGCCGCCGATGCCAGCGGCAAAATCGAAGCCGGGCACGTGGAAGCCGACAGCCAGAGCGCGGCGTTTGCCCAGTTGCGCAGCCGTGGCTTGACCGCGTTGCAGGTACAGATTGAGGGTAATCAAGCGGCGGCCGGCGGCGGCAGCCTGTTCACGCCCAAACTGTCAGACAACGATCTGGCCTGGGCCACGCGGCAACTCGCGAGTTTGCTGGGCGCCAGCCTGCCGTTGGAGGCGGCGCTGAGTGCCACGGTGGAGCAGGCCGAGAAAAAACACATCGCCCAGACCCTGGCCGCCGTGCGCGGCGATGTACGCGGCGGCATGCGTTTGGCCGACGCCTTGGCGGCGCGGCCACGGGACTTTCCATCGATTTACCGTGCCTTGATTGCGGCGGGGGAGGAATCCGGTGACCTGGCCCAGGTGATGGAGCGCCTGGCCGATTACATTGAGGAGCGTAACAACCTGCGCGGCAAGATCATGACGGCGTTCATCTACCCCGGCGTGGTCGGGTTGGTGTCCATTGGCATTGTGATTTTCCTGTTGAGCTATGTGGTGCCGCAGGTGGTCAGCGCGTTTTCCCAGGCGCGCCAGGACCTGCCGGGGCTGACCCTGGCGATGCTCAATGCCAGCGACTTTATCCGCGCCTGGGGCTGGTTGTGTTTTGCCTTGATTGTCGGTGGGTTTTGGGGCTGGCGCCTGTACCTGCGCAACCCGCTGGCGCGGCTCAATTGGCATAGCCGGGTGCTGCGCTTGCCGCTGATCGGGCGGTTTGTGTTGGGGCTCAATACTGCGCGGTTTGCGTCGACCCTGGCGATTCTCGGCGGCGCCGGCGTGCCGTTGCTGCGGGCATTGGAGGCGGCGCGCCAGACCTTGTCCAATGACCGCCTCAGCCAGTGCGTCAACGATGCCACCGCCAAGGTTCGCGAAGGCGTTAACCTGGCGCCTGCATTGGCAGTGGAAAAGGTCTTCCCGCCGGTGTTGATTCACCTGATTGCCAGCGGCGAAAAAACCGGTTCACTGCCGCCGATGCTTGAACGTGCGGCGCAGACCTTGTCCCGCGATATCGAACGCCGGGCGATGGGCATGACGGCGTTGCTGGAGCCGCTGATGATTGTGGTGATGGGGGCGGTGGTGCTGGTGATTGTGATGGCGGTGTTGTTGCCGATCATCGAGATCAACCAACTGGTGACCTGATTGCACCCGGTCAAATGTGGGAGCTGGCTTGCCTTCGATGGCATCAACTCGGTGTGCCTGATGTACCGAGGTATCTGCATCGCAGGCAAGCCAGCTCCCACATCTGGGTCGGTTTTATTCAGTTGATTCTGCTCGCTCCCTATATGCATCACTGCAACCTCGGGTTCCTCATTCCGTCACATCCAACCCACCGCGACACAGCCCACACCACATCCAGCAAAACCCCGCTGAAACCCCGCTGTCACTTGCCCCCAAACCGCTCAAAAGCATGACCGAAACACCCGAGAATCTTTCGTAAAATCAAGCGCTTCCTCCCGAGGTTTTTTCCTTTTGCTGTCATCGGATGCTGCGAAATTGCCTACCCATGGCCTCAACCCCAGCCACCCCCGGAACACGGCCCGGGACCGAAGCCATAGCGTCATGCAAGAGCCCTCTACCCAAACGTACAAACACGACGAAAGGAGATTCTTCATGTTTAAGCGCACTATGATCGCAGCCTCTTTGGTAGTTGCAGCACTGGCTTCCGCCCAATCCATGGCCGCAGTGGTCGGTGGCGGTGCCACCCTGCCGGAAAAACTCTACGGCAGCACGGCCACTTCGACCACGGCTACCGGCATCCTCTCTGCCACCGTCCCTGGTTTTAACCCCTATATCGGTGTAGGCAGCGGCGACGGCAAAAAGGCCTTCTTCGGTAATGATTCGACCAAGCTGAAACTGGCTGCCGGCATCACCGTTGACTATGCGGGCAGTGACTCGATCGTTAGCGTTGCGGAACTGGCGGCTTATAATGCTGACGCCGTGAACGGCCGTGCCGCCTACGGCCCGTTGATTCAAATCCCGGCCGAGGCCACGTCGGTGACAGTGCCTTACCACATCGACGGCAAGACATCGCTGCAGCTCAGCAGTGGCCAGTTGGCTGATATCTTTGCCGGCAAAATCACTAACTGGAACCAGGTGCTATTCAACGGGGCTGCGGGTCCAAACCTGCAGATTAAAGTGGTCTATCGCCAGGAAACCAGCGGCACTACCGAGATCTTGACCAACCACCTCAAGGCGGTAAAACCTGCTTCGGTGCCGGCTGTCAGCAACAGCTTCGTCACCGCCATCGGTTTTGACCCAGCCACCAGCGCTCCGGCCGGCTCAAGCTACATCGCGGTCACCGGCAGTCAAGGTGTTGCCACTGCCATTACCAACAACAACGGTGCCATCGGTTACGTCAGCCCTGACTATGCACAGTTCAACAGCGCTGCCGCTGTTGCTTCGGTCAACGGTTTCCTGCCGACTGAAGTCAACGTTCAAGCCAGCCTTGACGGTGTTGTACCTCCGGTTCTTGGCAGCGACGAAGCCAAAAATCCTTTGAACTGGGTCCCTACGTTTCCTAACCCTACCGCAGGCTACCCCATTGTGGGCTACACCAACCTGGTCTTCAGCCAGTGCTACAAAGACACCACTGACACCGCGCGTATCCGTGTGTTCTTGAACCGTCACTACACCGGTTTGAACAACGCAACCACCAGCAGCCACTCGTTCATCCCGTTGTCCGCTACTTGGCAGAAAGCTGTCCACGACAACTTCTACGCCACCACCAGCGCCCTGCGCCTGGGCGACACCAACACCTGCAACGGTATTGGCCGTCCGCAGTAAGCCCCGTCTCGACAGGGTTTGCCCCACAACCGGCAATGACTTCGCGTCATTGCCGGTTTTGTCGTTTCCTCGCCCAACCAGCCAGTTGAACCGCACTGCGTGAACATTGTGTGACAACAGTTCGGTCGCGCCCCCCGGCAACTGCCTTAAGCAATAACCCCGACACGTGGCCGCGCAGTGTTTGCGTGCCCGTCGTTCGCCTGCCCCGTCAAAAGGACCTGTAAGTGATGCGTTCCCGACTGAAGCTGCCTGCTACCCGTGCCGACAAGGTGCCTGCCACCTCAGGTCAAGTGTTGCTGCTCAAACCCCTGGCCCAGGTCATTGCGCTGCTGGTGTTTGCCGGTGGTGCCCACGCGGCGCAGCCTCAGGCGTTCAGTTCGGGCTGGTTTTCGGCCAAGGGCGCAGCGCAAACGGCCGGCAGCGCACGACCGGGTGTGGTGATGCCGGGAACGCCGCCGCCGTTGTCCCAGCAACAGCGCGGCAACGAGCAGTTGCAGCGCTCCTTGCAGAACCTCAATACCAGCGTCGCCGCGATTGCCGCGCAACAGGCCGTGCAGGCCGCTGCCAGAAGCAGCGCGGGCGCGGCGCCGCAGAGCATCCACAACGGCCTGGGTGGTAATGGCTTGAATGTGGTGATTGGCGCAGATGGCAAGCCGCTGTTCGTCAACGCCGAAGGGCCGGTGCAGACCGATGCCAACGGCAAGACGCTGGTGTCGATCAAGCAGACGGCCGACAAGGCGATCCTCAATTGGCAAACCTTCAACGTGGGCCGCGACACCACCGTGCAGTTCCAGCAGAACAGCGATTGGGCGGTGCTCAACAAGATCAATAACAGCACCGCGCCTAGCCAGATCCAGGGGGCGATCAAGGCCGACGGCACGGTGATGATCGTCAACGGCAACGGCGTGGTGTTCAGCGGCAGCAGCCAGGTCAATGTGCGCAACCTGGTGGCGGCAGCCACCGGGTTCAGCGATGAGCAATTCACCGCCAGGGGCCTGTACAGCGCCAGCAACAGCGCGCCGAGTTTTGCCCAGGCCGCCGGCAATGTGACCGTCGAACGCGGCGCGCAGATCCAGACCCAGGTGCCCGCGACATCGACGGCGGGTGGCGGTTATGTGCTGTTGCTGGGCAAAGAGGTGGCAAACGCCGGGAGCATTTCCACCGCGCGCGGCCAGACTGTGCTGGCGGCGGGCGACAGTTTTGTGATTAAGAAGGGCTACAGCACCGACGGCAATGTCACCTCCACTACACGCGGCAACGAAGTCAGCGTCACCGGCAGTGGCAAGGCCAGCAACACGGGGTTGATCCAGGCCTCTACGGGGGACATCACCCTGACCGGCCAGCAGGTGCTGCAAAACGGCGGGGTGCTTTCAAGCTCCTCGGTGGAAGCACGTGGCACCGTGCATTTGAAGGGCACCGGCAGCAACGCCAGCGTAAGCCTGGGCGAGGGCAGCCTCAGCGCCATTGTGCTCGACAGCAGCAACGCCCTCGACAGCCAGCGCGCCGGGTTGATCACCCCGGCGGCTGACCAGGCCGGTAACGTCGTGCCGGCTGACCTGTACCGCCGCGACCAATCCCTGGTGGAAATCACCAGCGACGGCACGGTGGACTTTCGCAGCGGCTCCCTGACGCTGGCAACGGGTGGCCAGGTCGGCGTCAAGGCCGCGCAGCGCACCTTGCTGCGTGACGGCGCAGTGATCGACGTGTCCGGCGCCATCGGGGTCAAGTTGGCGATGGAGTCCAACAGCGTCAAGGTCAATATCCAGGGTAACGAGCAGCGCGATGCGGCGGTCAACCGTGACGGCAAAGCGCTGAACAACAACGATGTGTGGGTGGATGTCCGCGACCTGATTTTTGTCCCGGCCGGCACCAATGGCTATGCCACCGACCGCTGGTACACCGCGGGCGGCCTGCTGGAAGTGGGCGGCTATCTGGGCACGCGCAACCACGGCATTGGCGAATGGATGGCCCAGGGTGGCACCGTGACGTTCAGCGGCAAGGACGTGGTGACCCGGCAGGGTTCGCAGATCAACCTGTCGGGCGGCACCCTTGATGTGCAGGCCGGCAAGATCCAGCAAACCTGGCTCAAAGGCCCTGATGGACGCTTGTACGAGCTGTCCAGTGCGCCGGGGGATTTGCTTTATACCGGGATCTACAAGGGTTACGAAGACCACAGCCAGCGCTGGGGCGTGACCGACTATTACTACAACCCGCTGATCGCCCCGCGCGAGCGCAGCGAAGCCGGCTATACCGTCGGGCGCGATGCCGGGCGCCTGGTCGTCAGTACTGCCGGCGCCGTGCTGGAAGGGCAAATTGTCGGCGACACCTACCAGGGTGAGCGCCAGACCCAGGCTGCGCAAAAAGGCCTGGACGGTTACCTGCAATCGCAAAAAGCCGTGGCCCGTGGCGCCGCCCTGGTGGTGGGCAGCTATGTGCCGTACTACGTCAAGGACAGTGCCCAGTTGCAGTATGCCTTGGGCGCGGACGCCAACACGGCGAAGAACGTGGTGCTGGGGCCAAGGGCCGCTGCCGTCGCGGCCGGGTTGGACTTGAACAGCGCACTGCCGGCTGATCGAGTGTCGACGTTGTATCTGGACAGTGAGGCGTTGAGCGCGACGAAACTGGGATCGATCAAGGTCGCCAGCACCGGCTCGATTCTGGTCAATGGCGCACTGGAGGTGGAGCCCGCCGGTGACATCACCTTGTTTGGTCCCAGGATCGAGGTCAATGCCAACCTCACCGCGCATTCCGGCAGCCTGCAGCTGGGCAACGTGCAGGCGCAGATTACGCCGACCGGCAAGAACGACGTGACCCTTGGTGGTCGCGGCAGCTTGGTTGTCAATGCTGGCGTGTCGCTGGATACCAGCGGTCTGTGGAGCAACCAGTTGCTCAGTGTGAGCGACAGCAGCCGGTTGCCTTACCTCAACGGCGGCAACGTGGCCTTGCGCAGCAGTGGCGATGTGAGCCTGGCAGCCGGCAGCCGGGTGGACGTGTCTTCCGGCGCGGCCCTGGATGCCAGGAACCAGCTGATCGGTGGCAAGGGCGGCGACGTCACGCTTGCGGCCAACGCCAACAGTGCAGACAGCCGCGGCAACCTGGCCCTCAACGGCGAGTTGCTCGGCTATGGCGTCAGTGGCGGCGGGCGCTTGAGTGTGCAGGCCGGCAAGGTGCTGATCAGTGATCAGCCGGCCGCGCCCCAGGCGGGCACGCTGCAACTCGACAGCGGGTTCTTCAACAAAGGCTTTGGTGCCTACGACATCACCGGCAACGAAGGTTTGTTAGTGGCCGACGGTACTCAGGTCGACGTGACTGCGCCGGTTTACCGCCTCAATGACACCGCGCAAAACCTGGTGAGCGGCGCCGACCCGCGCAGCGCATTGCAAATCTGGACGCCGCCGCAATACCGCGAAACCCCCACCAAGGGCCAGTTGACCCTGCGCAAAGGCGCGAGCCTGAGCTTGCAAGCAGGTACCGCATTGTCCACTGCGGCGCAGATGGCTGCGGTGCAGGCGCGCATTGGCCAGGGTGCGGTGATCAACGTGGATCCGGGCCAGTCCATCGGCGTGCGCAGCATTGGCCAGTTGACCGTGGACGGCACGTTGAATGCCTGGGGCGGCACTATCACCCTGGGTGGCGTCAGCGTGCAGCCCACGGTGGCCGATGGTGTTGAGGCCAAAGGTCACGACCGTTCGATCTGGGTCGGCGAACACGCCGTGCTGGACGTGGCCGCACGCGCAGCCACGGCTGTCGACAGCCTGGGGCGGCGCTACGGCGTGGTGGGCCAGGGCGGCACTATCGTGATTGGCGGGCTGATCGACCCGGCCACCGGAATCGCCAGCGCGGCCAACCTGTTTGTGGTGGTGCGCGAAGGCGCACGCCTGGACGCCTCTGGTAGCCAGGCGCTACTGGACATGTCCGGTGCCGGCCCCACAGTGGTCGCCAGCCGTGGCGGCACCATCTCCCTGGCTTCCAACAATGGCCTTTATCTGGACGGCACGCTTAGCGCCAACAGCGGCGGCGCCGGTGCGGCGGGTGGCAGCCTGAACGTGGCCCTGGAAGCGCCGTTGTACCTCGATACCGCCGCTGCCCGTGTGCGCCAGGCGCGTGAATTGATCGTCAGTGCCGCCGATTCAGGCGCGCCTTTACCGATCGGCAGTACGCCCGAAGCGGTGGCGGGCGGCTTGACCTACGGGTACGGACGGCTGACGGCCAACCAGGTCAGCGCCGGCGGTTTCGACAACCTGTCGCTGCTGAGCAACGGCCTGATCAGCTTTGACGGTGATGTGTCCTTGCGTCTGGGGCAGAGCCTGAGCCTGTATTCAGGGGCCATGGCTTTGACCGATAGCGCCGCGAAGCCGTCTCAGGTGTTTTTGACCGCACCCTATGTGCGCCTTGCCGGGGTGGGCAACAACAACAGCGCCACCGACAGCCTGGTGCGCCCGACGGTCCAGGGCGGCGTTTCCACTCAAGGTACGGCTGGCCTGTTGAGCGTCGAAGCGTCGAACGTGCTGGATGTGCGTGATAGCGTCAATTTCGGCGCCCATGCCGAGCGCTCCAAAGCGTTGGCCAACGGTATTGACCGGCGGGCCTTTGACCAGGCTCATTTGGTCAGCCAGGGGGATATGCGCTTTCTGGCCCGAAGCGCCGACAAAACCCAAACCGCCCTGACCACCCAAGCCGACCTGAACCTGATCGCCGCGCAGATTTACCCGGCGACCGGGGCCGTTGCCGAGGTGACGGCAGGTAACACCGGCGGTGAATTTGACCCGGCGCGTACGTTGCGCATTGGCCGGGTGCGCAGTACGGACCCGGCGCTGCCTTACTCAGTGTTCGGCAGCCTATCGCTGAACGCCTCGACCATCGAGCAAGGCGGTGTGCTTCGCGCGCCTATGGGCAGTCTCAGCTTGGGTGTGGACGGTGGTATTACGCGCGCTACCAAAGTGATCAATCTGTTGCCGGGCAGCCTGACCTCTGTCAGCGCAGGTGGCCTGGTGCTGCCTTATGGTGGAACAGTCGACGGCGTGACGTGGCGCTACGACGGCAAGCAGGTAGAGTTGTTGGGCGTTGGCGGCACCCGCAGTACAGGTAATGCGGCGGTGGGTGTGCAACTGGCGGGCGGCTCGCTGAATGTGCAACGGGACGCAGTGCTGGACCTTTCCGGTGGCGGCCAATTGCTTGGCGCGGCATTCGTTTCCGGGCGCGGCGGTTCCACGGATGCGCGCTACAACCCCTTGGTGCAAATCGGAGCGGACGGACGCTTTTCCTTACCGGGCCTGGCCACCAACCCCATCTATGCGATTGTCCCCGGCAGCCAGCCCTGGGTAGCGCCGAGCGGCGGCGAAGCGGGCGCGACCCAGCCTCTGGTCGGCCAGCAAATCAATATCGGTGCGGGTGTGCCTGGCCTGCCACAGGGGACCTACACCTTGCTGCCGTCCACTTACGCCCTGTTGCCAGGGGCGTTTCGGTTGGAGATCAACGGCTTGGCCGCGCCGTTCGCCAGCGGCGCGATGCACAGCGCCGCGGCCATGAATAACGGTTCCTGGTCAACCGAAGGCTTGCTGTCGGTTGCCGGTACTCACATTCGTGACAGTTTATCGAGCCAGTTGATTGTCACTCCGGCTGAGGTATTGCGCCGTTATTCCCAGTACAACGAAACCGCTTACGCAGACTTTATTCGCGCGGATGCGGCACGCCTGGGTGTGCCACGTGCTGCGCTTGAAGCCGATGCCAAAACCCTGAGATTGCGACTGGTGGGCGGTCAAAAAGACCTGGGGTTCAGCTTTGATGGTGAGGGGCGCTTCAAATCCGCACAGGGCGGTTTTGGCGCCACTGTTGCGGTGCTGTCCAGTGGCGACATAGAAGTGGTTTCTGACACCGCAACGGCCAGTAGCGCTGCATTGATGGCGTCGGTGCGGGCCAGCGACTTGAATGCCTTGGGGGCTGCCCGTTTGGTGGTGGGCGGTGAACTGACGGTGGTGTATGGCCAAGGTGGCAACTTCGTCAGGTCCGACCTGGCAGCCATCACCGCGAGCTCGGTGGTTGTGCGCCAGGACGCGACCCTGGCGGCGCCGGAAGTGTTCCTGGTGTCGGGCAGGTCATCGGGCGCGATTGAAATCGAGCAAGGTGCGTCGATCAATACCTTGGGGCGCGGCAAGGCCGCCTATGACTCCGATGATGGTTTTATCTACCGGCCGGGCACCCGCAGCGTGTTGGCAGTCTCCAATGGACGTTTGCAGATGCTGGCGCCGGTAAACGGTGACGGCCCCAGTGGGCCGGGCAGCATTCTTATCGGCCAATGCAGCCTGAGTGCCTGCAGCGGCGACGCATCACTCTATTCCGAAGGCTCGATAGCCTTTGCCACCACCAACCGGTTTGCCTTGAGTGACAGCGTGCGCTATGGCACCCGCCATCTGGCCCTGGCGGTGGGTGGGATCAACGTCGGCAGTGCCCAAGCGCTGGCCGACGCCGCTGCGCGGGGTGTGCTGCCGTCGGGCCTGACCCTCAACCAGCAGGTGCTGGACCGCCTGCTGCGCGGCGATGCTTCCAGCGGTGCACCGGCCTTGCAAAGCCTGGCGCTGACCGCCGGGCAATCGTTGAATTTTTATGGCAACACCACGCTGAGCACCCTCGACAGTTCGGGTAAGTCGCTGCTCGATGAGCTGCTGCTGACCACGCCTGCGATCTATGGGTACGGCAGCGCCAGTGATGTGGCGCTGATCCAGACCGGCACCCTGGTATGGGGTGGCGCCACCAGCACACCGCCAGCCGTGATCAGCAATGGGGCGGGTACCGGCAGCGGCACCCTGGCGTTGCAGGCCCGGCGCATCGCGTTCGGTTATGGCCGCGATGCCCAGCCCGACAGCCTGGCCAACAATGGCCGCATGACGCTGGGCTTTGCCACGGTCAACCTCAACGCCAGCGAACGTATCACGGCCAACCACAAAGGCAGCCTGACGGTACATCAGGCCCAGGGTGCGTACGAGGCCGGCAAAGGCTTCGCCTACAGTGGCGGCAACCTGAACATCAGCACGCCGTTGTTGACCGGCGAAGCCGGCTCGGTCAATCGCATCACTGTCGGTGGCGCGTTGACTGTGCGGGCCCCGGCCAGCGGCACAGCGCCGGCAGAGGCGGCGGCCATCGACGCCTTGGGCGCCGAGCTGCTGCTGTCCGGTCGCAGCGTGGCGCTGGATACCTCGGTGGTGCTGCCGAGCGGCAAGCTCACCCTCAGCGCCGATGAAGAACTGACCCTTGGCGCGGCTTCACGCCTGGACCTCAGTGGGCGCAAAGTGCAAATCAGCGATGTGAGTAAATACAGCTGGGGCGGTGATGTCAGCCTGGAAAGCCGTCATGGCAACATTCGCCAGGCGACAGGCGCGTTGATCGACGTGTCTGCGCAATTCAATCAGGGCGGCTTGCTCAAGGCTGTGGCGGTGGACGCCGGTGCCGGGCAGGTCGACTTGCAAGGGCAGGTTCGCGGCGCCAGCAGCGGTTATTACGATGCCGGTGGCACTCTGGTGCCGTACAAAGCCGGTGGGGTGGATATCCGCGCGCAGCAGGTAGGGGACTTTGCCGCCTTGAACCAGCGCTTGAACCAGGGCCAGGTCGTTGGCTCGCGCAGCTTCCAGCTCAAGCAGGGCAACCTGGTGATTGGCGATGAACTCAAGGCCAATCAAGTCAATGTCTCGGTGGATAACGGCAGCCTGACGGTGCTGGGCACCATCGATGCCAGCGGCGAGCGGGTCGGCAGTATTCGCCTGGCCGGCAAGCAGGGCTTGACCCTTGCCGGCAGCGCGCTGCTGGATGCGCACGGCAGCGTATTGCGGGTCGACAGCTACGGCAAGATCATCGATGCGCCGAACCGGGCGATGGTGGAACTCAACAGCGGCGATGGTCAATTGACCTTGGCCGATGGCGCGCGTATCGACCTGCGCCACGGCACCGCTGCGGCCCCGGGCAGTGGTCCGGGACACTCTGACGGCGTGGCCCGGGGCACGCTGGAATTGAACGCACCGCGGCTCAATGCCAATGACGTGGCCATCGACGCCAGCGGGCAGGTCAACATCCAGGGTGCCCGCGCCATTGCAGTCAACGCGGTGGCCCGTTACAGCGATGCGCCGGTGGGCACAGAACCGTCGGCCAGTGGCCGACCGTATCAGGTGATTGACCAGAACTACCTCACGCAAAAGCACGCGCTTGCCGAGGCTTTCATCAACAACGCCCTTAACAACGCCGGGCTGATGCAGGGCAAGCTCGCGGGCTTGAATAACAGCCGTTATACCGAGGCGTTCCACTTGCGCCCAGGTGTGGAGATCGTCACCCAGGGCGACCTGGTGGTGAGCGGCGACCTGGACCTTTCCGGCTACCGTTACGCCAGCGTCAACCCCAACACGCCGAAGACTTCGGTGTACGGCTCGGGCGAGGTGGGCAGCCTGGTGGTGCGTGCCGGTGGCAACCTGGATGTCTACGGCAGCATCAACGATGGCTTTGCGCCGCCACCGAAGACGCCCGACGATAATGGCTGGGTGCTGACGCCGGGGCTGCAAGGGTTCGGTGCCGATGTGATTGTGCCCGGCCCTGGCGTGGTACTCGCCAACGGCAGCGCATTCCCCACGGGCAAGACCCTCAATTACCCGTTACCGATCCAGGCCACTGCATTGGCCCAAGGCACTGTGCTGCCGACCCGAGGCACACTCGACGCGCCACTGACCCTGCCGGCCAACACGGTGTTGAGCGCGACGGTGCGCGACAGTGGCGGCAACCTGTTGTACGCCGCGGGCACCTTATTGCAGCAGCCTGTGGTGCTGGCGGCCGGAACACAACTGGAGGCGGGCACGGTCTTGGCCGGCGCGGCTTCGCTGCGCGCCATGACCTGGCCGGCGGGCGTGCCACTGCCCAGCCGTGGGGGCGTGACGGGCAGTGCAACGGACGGTGTGTTGCTGGCCGGTGACATGGCCCTCAAGGTCGGGGCGCTGATTCCGTATGGTACAGACGTCAAGTTGCCCAATGGTGCGGTGTCGGTACCGTTGCGCACCGTGACCGGCGCCACGGCGCGCCAGAACTGGGCCGTGGCACCGATGCTGGCCGAGGGCTCGCAGTCGTGGTCATTGCGCCTGGTGTCCGGTGCCGATACCCAGGCGGCTGATACCCGTGCGATCCAGCAAGCCTACGCCGGCGACCTGACCCTGGCCGACACGCACTACGGAATCTATGAGACCCACGACAAAATCATCATCCCGGCGCAACCGGCGCGGCCGGGTGGGGCATGGTACTGGAGTGATTTGGCCGCCGAGCTGTTCGGTTACGAGGCAGGGACTCCAGTGTCGCAGTCCGAGTCGGGATTGTGTGATGAACCCGACATGTGTATTCGCGTCAAGTACGTATGGAGCGACCTCGGGGAACTCTTCGGCTTTGTACCGGGCCAGCCGGTATCGCCTCAGGACGAAGGCACCTGCGACCCTGATTTGTGCGTTTCCCTGGGCGAACCGATTCCAGCAATACCTGAGCAGGTCACCATCGGGCCGGTGAAACGGGTCTCACCCGTGAGCCAGCACTTTAGCGTGCTGCGCACCGGCACCGGGGATCTGGACTTGATAGCCGCGGGCAATGTGGCGATGAAGTCGCCCTATGGTATTTATACCGCCGGCGCCTCCAGTGCTTCTCGTGCAGGCAGTGCCGCCGCTGAGTTTGATCGCGCTCGCGCCACCTCAGCGGATGGAACGGTGCTGGGCAGCGCGGCCAAGGCGTATGAAGCGCTTGTCGATAAAAGCAGCCCCTATGCCGCTTGGTATCCCGATGGGGGCGGCAATTTGTTGTTGCGCACGGGTGGTAGCCTGACAGGCGATGTTTGGACGCCGCTCACCGACGCGATCATGCCCAATGACGGTCGCACTCAACTCAACAGTGCGAACCTGGGCAATTGGTTGTGGCGCCAAGGTACCGGAAACACTGCGGGTGTGACCCCGACACCTGCCAGTTGGTGGATCAATTTTGGTACTTACGTTAAAAGCGACAGTGGGGCCAACATCGAACTCGAAGACCGCGCACAGATAAACCTGCTTCCACGCCTGGTGGGGTTCACAGGTGTAGGCACCCTGGGCGGTGGCAACCTGACCCTGGACTTGGGCAGCGATGCCGGCATGCTCGTTCGTCGCGGCGATCCCGGTGCAGTCAGAGCACCGCGCAGCGAAGGGTTGGTGCTGGCTGTTGGCAGCACTGGCCGGGTGGTCGACGGGCAATTGCTGCTCACCGGTGGCGGTGATCTGGATGTGCGCATGGGCGGTGATTTGAACCCCGGGCTGGATGCCCGCGCGAGCCGTGATAAATCCGCTACGTTGTCAGCCGATTATAAAGCGCAGGTGCTCAGCCTCAACGGCGTACTGACCAACCTGCGTGGTGCATTGAACCTGCAAGCAGGCAGCCTGGGGGGCATTGCCTTGAACTACGGTGAAGTGCCCGGATCTCAGGATGCCAAGGACAGCCGTGCTTACTCACCGTACACCGCCAGCCTGGGCACGGCCACGGGCGGTATCACGTTGATGTTGGGGGACGCCACGGCCAACCTGTCGACCCGAGGTGACTTGGTGCTGGCGGGGACAGGCGATCCAGGACGTGTTTCTACCGAAAATACCCAGGCATTCAGTTACAACGGCACAGACTATGGCAATGGGACCACCTGGTTCTCGCTGTGGACCGATCGCACGGCCATTGACCTTTTTTCCGCAGGTGGCAGTTTGACGCCTAGCGTGCAGAGCATGTCGCTTGCCAGGTCAGGCATCCTTGCGCCTTTGCAAGGGCAGAACTACTCAAGCTCCGATGGGCGTTTTATCTTCCCTTCCAAACTGGGCGTGGTGGCAGCCAATGGCAGCATCTATCTCGGTGCGTCCGCGTTGGGCGTTGGCCCGCTGCCCAATAATCCCGTTTACTCGTTATTGCTGGCGCCATCGAGCCAGGGGCGGCTGGCGATGTTGGCCGGCGATTCCATCTACGCCAGTGGCTATGCAGTCAACCAGTCGGGTGACAGCCTGAGTTCCATAGCGACGCCTTTGGCGCCAGCCTTTGTTGGCAGGAACGGGTTCAATCGCGTCATCGACAACCTGGGCGGTGACGCGATACAGGCTGATCTTTCCTTGTTTGCCTTGCGCAGCCCAACCGATCTTGCGCGCCCGCCAGCCCAGACACAGCCGGCCAGGTTTTATGCCAATCAAGGCGATATCGTCGGCTTGCGCAGTGGTGAAATCATCACGTTCAGCAGCGGTCGGCAAGGGCAGGTCCGCTATGAATCCGCAGGTCCGGTGTGGATGCGAGCGGGGCGCGATATTGTCGGCTCAGGCACGTATCTGGGCACATCCACGGTGTTTCCGGCGTTGCTTGCTGACAACGGCGACTACATAGGCGAAAGCCGCGGCAACCTGTTCGTGCATAACCGTCCCGAGGATGTCTCGGTGGTGTCTGCCGGGCGCGACATTACCTACAGCAGCTTCAACGTCGCCGGCCCCGGCACCCTGGAAGTCAGTGCCGGGCGTAATCTATTGATGGAAGACAAAGCCTCCATCACCAGCCTGGGCCCGGTGGCGGTGGGGGATTCCCGGCCAGGTGCGTCTATCGTGCTGGAAGCCGGGGTAGGGCCTAACGGCCTGGATTACCTGAAGTTCGTCACGCCTTACCTGGACCGCGCCAACCAAGCGCTCGACGGTGTGCCCCTGGCCGGGCAGACGGGCAAGGTGGTGAAAACCTACGAGACCGAACTGCTGCAATGGCTCAAGGAACGCTATGCCTTCAGTGGTGATGCCGATCAGGCGCGGGCGTACTTCGCCGGCCTGGGGCCTGAGCAGCAACGCATTTTTGCGCGCTCGGTGTACTTCGCTGAAGTGCGCGCGGGCGGTCGTGAATTCAACCTGAGCGCAGGCCCGCGTTCCGGCAGCTTTTTGCGCAGCCGCGCGGCGATCGACGGGTTGTTGCCGAGCAAGGACGTGGCGGGCAACCCGATCGTGTATGACGGCGATATCACCCTGTATGGCGGTGCCGGGGTGCATACCCGGTTTGGCGGCGATATCCAGATGCTCAGCCCTGGCGGGCAGCAGGTGTTCGGTATTGAAGGGACTGCGCCGCCGGCGACTGCCGGGGTGCTGACCCAAGGTGCCGGGGATATTCAGTTGTATGCCCAGGGCAGCATCCTGTTGGGCCAGAGCCGCATCATGACCACCTTTGGCGGCTCGATTCTGGCGTGGTCCGATGCCGGTGATATCAACGCCGGTCGGGGATCGAAAACCACCGTGCTCTATACCCCGCCGAAACGCGTGTATGACAACTGGGGCAATGTGACTTTGTCGCCTAACGTGCCGAGCGCGGGGGCGGGTATTGCGACGTTGGCGCCGATTGCCGAAGTGCCGGCCGGTGATATCGACCTGTTGGCGCCGGCGGGCACCATTGATGCGGGCGAGGCGGGGATTCGTGTTTCGGGCAACGTCAACATTGCGGCGTTGCGCGTGGTGAACGCGGCCAATATCCAGACCCAGGGCAAGTCGTCCGGGGTGCCGGTGACGGCGGCGGTCAACACTGGGGCGATGACCTCGGCGAGTGCGGCGGGGGCGGCGGCGTCCCAGGCGGCGGAGGACGCGGCGCGCAGTCAGCAGGCGGCGGCGAAGCAGGGCAGGGCTTCGATCGTGACGGTGGAGGTGTTGGGTTTTGGCGCTGAGCCGGTGGAGCGTGAACCGCAGCCTGCGGGCCAGCAAAAGACCTCGGGGTATAACCCCGGCAGTCCGGTGCAGGTGTTGGGCGCGGGGCCGTTGAGTGAACAGGCGCGGGCGCGGTTGACTGACGAGGAGCGTAGGCAGATTAGTTTGTAAGGGTTTTTGCGGGACCTCTCGTTGTAGGTTTGGGGCGATCGGTGATTGCCCCTTTTTTTGCGTGTATATCCGTTATTTGGGTGATGGCGACCTATGGTTCTGCTCTTACAGCGGGTCACTTTTGGCAAACGCCCGGAATGCCGGCCCAGCCAAAAGTAACCAATCTGAATACACTGAAGAACTGCTTTTCTGTGGGAGCTGGCTTGCCTGCGATGCAGACACCTCGGTACATCAGGTTCACAGAGTTGATGCCATCGCAGGCAAGCCAGCTCCCACCTTTGATCGAGTGTGGCTCTGCTGTTGCTGTTGCTCTTACATCCTTTTCGCTGNNTGATCTTGATCTGAAATCGCCCCCCAAATCACTGGCGGATTGCGGGCATGCCGAGCCATAGCGAGGCACCGAGTGTTGGGGCGAGGACCTTTTGGTTACTTTTGGCTGGGCCGGCATTCCGGTCCTTGCAAAAGTGACCCGCTGTAAGAGCGCAACCAATAGCCGCCGTTACCTGAATAACGGATATACACCCCTACAATCTCTCAGCAAAAATTGCCCCCGAACCAATCCAAAATGAAGCTTTCATGACAAAAGTTCGGTAGCCCCCACCCACTCCCGTCTTGCCTATGTAACGCGCTGCAGGCGATCAAAAGTCGCCTCCAAAGCCGTCAGCAGGACGCCAGGAGTGGGGCAATGGGAACTATGGAACGTTATTCGAAAGTCGGCATGCAGGAGCTCGATCAGCGCCTGTCGAAGATCGTCGAAGCCGCGCGCAAGAAGCCGGTTTCGGTATACCGCTACGGCGCGCCGTGGGTGTGGATCGTCTCCCAGGACGATTGGCAAGGCGCTTTGAAGGAAGTCTCCAGCTACATCCCGGCGGGCCATTCGCTGGTGTTGTTGCGCCCGCAGATCGACGACGTGCTCGAACAGTACCGCGACTGGCTCCAGCCCGAGCCGGGCATGTTGATCGCGCCGCACACCGTGGTGCACATCCTGTTGCTGCAACTGCTGTATTCGGTGCCCAGCGAACAGCAACTGCACGAGCAGCTCAATTACAACCTGCTGTTTCGCTGGTTTGTCGGCCTCGACCTGACCCAGAAGGTGTGGAGCCTGCACGCCCTGCAGCGTGACATCGCCAGCCTGCTGAACAACCCGCAGGCGGTGCAATTGATCCAGAAAATCATCGGTGAAGTGTTTTGTGGCGCCTTGCTGCACATGCCGGAGTTCTCACTGAACTTCGCCTTGTTGCACACCTGGCTGGCCCGGCACAGCCATCTTTCGACCACCAGCAATTGAGCAGGCCGAACGCCGTGCAATCGGTGAAGGCGCGCAACTTTTTTAGACAACCAGGGGGCCGTGTGGAGCATCTGTTCAAGTCAACGCTGGCGCTGTGCCTGACGCTGGGGGCCTTGGCCCAACCCGCGCTGGCCGAGGAGGAGGGCGCAGCGCGGCGGGTCGACGTCAACGAATATTTCGTGCGCGGCAATACCGTGCTGGATGCGGCGGCCATCGAGGAAGCAGTGTACCCGTTCCTGGGCCCGCAAAAGACCCTCGGTGATATCGAAGGCGCTCGCGATGCGCTGCAAAAGATCTACCAGGCGCGTGGCTATCAGTCGGTGTTTGTGGAGCTGCCGGAGCAGAAGGTCGATGACGGCATCGTCTACCTGCAAGTCAGCGAAACCAAGGTCGGCCGCGTGCGCGTGGTCGGCGCCAAACACTATTCGCCGGTGGAAATTCGCGAAGACGTGCCGGCGCTCAAGGAAGGCGCGGTGCCGGATTTTGCCAGTGTGCAAACCCAGCTCGCCGGGCTTAACCGGGGCGTCGGGCGCCAGGTCACGCCGCTGGTACGCGAAGGCGCGCGGCCAGGCACCATGGACGTGGACCTGCAAGTGGAAGACCAGAACCCCTGGCACGCCAGCATCGGCCTGAACAACGACTACAGCGCCGACACCGAGAAGCTGCGCACGGTGGCGACCCTGGGCTACGACAATCTCTGGCAACTGGGCCACAGCATCTCGCTGACCTACTTCACCGCGCCCCAGGACAGCAGCAATGCCAAGGTCTGGTCGGGTTCCTACAGCGCGCCGCTGGATGAGCGCTGGACCTTGCAGTTCTCCGGCTACCAGTCCGACAGCAACATCGCCACCATCGGCGGCAGCAACGTCTTGGGCAAAGGCCATTCCTACGGTGTGTCGGCGATCTACAACCTGCCGGCCAGTGATAACTGGGCCAATTCGTTCTCCTTCGGCGTGGACTTCAAGGACTTCGACGAGCAGCTCAAATTGGGCAGCAATGCCGACAAGGTGCCGCTCAAATATGCGCCGTTCACCTTCGGCTATAACGGCTATCGCTACAGCGAGCAATCGGCCCTCAGCCTGGGCCTGAACCTGGTGGTCGGCACCCGTGCGTTCTTCGGCTACGGCAGCGATGCCCAGGAATTCGAATACAAGCGCTACAAGGCCAGCCCGAGTTTTGCGGTGCTTAAAGGCGACACGACGTACACCTACACCTTCGCCAGTGATTGGCAATCGGCAACCAAGGGCGGTTTCCAACTGGCCTCCGGGCCGCTGGTGTCCAACGAGCAGTATTCCGCCGGTGGCGCCACTTCGGTGCGCGGCTACCTGGCGGCAGAGCGCACGGGGGACGAGGGCCTCCTGTTCTCCCAGGAAATGCGCACGCCCTCATTGGCCAAGTTTCTTGGCAGCTACGTGCAGGAATGGCGCTTCTACGCGTTCGCCGAAGGCGCGCGCCTGCGCCTGCAAAAGCCGTTGGCCGAGCAAGAAGACGAATACAGCCTGGCCAGTGTCGGCCTCGGCACCCGCGCCAGTTTGAGCAAATGGTTATCCGGCAGCCTGGACTGGGGCTACCCGCTGCTCGATGGACCGAACACCCAGAAACAGGACTCGCGACTGCACTTCAGTGTGCAGGCGACTTTCTGACCCTTTCTCCCGGAGATTTCACCATGCAACGCCTATTTCTGAGCCTGTTGATCTGCCTGGGCTTCGCGCTCCCGGCCACCGCCCATGCCTGGTGGCAGGACGATTGGCACTACCGCAAACAGATTACCGTGGACACTACCGCCCAAGGCGCGGCCATCAATCAAGCCCTGGGCCGCACTGCGCTGCTGGTGCGCCTGCACACCGGTAATTTCACCTTTGATGGGGTGAAGGACGATGGCAGCGATTTGCGCTTTGTCAGCGCCGATGACAAGACCGTGTTCAATCACCAGGTCGAAAGCTTCGACCCGCTGATGGGCATGGCGCTGATCTGGGTCGACGTGCCCAAGGTCGAAGGCGGCCAGCGCCAGGAAATCTGGATGTACTACGGCAATCAGAAAGCCCCGGCCATCGCCAACGGCCAACTCACCTTCGATCCGAACTACACCGGCGTCTACCATTTTGACGGGGCCAACGGCACCCCGGCCCGGGACACCACGGCCTACAGCAACACCGCGCTGAATGCCACCGGCGCCAGCATCGATGGCGTGATCGGCCGCGCCCTGCAGTTTGGCGGCCAGCCGCTGATGCTGCCGGCCAGCCCATCCCTGCAACACGCCGCCGGCAGTGCATTGACCTTCAGTGCCTGGCTGCGCCTGGACCAGGCCAGTGGCGAGCAAATCGTCCTGGCCCGTCGCGATGGCCCACACAGCCTGTTGCTGGGCTTGAACCAAGGCACGCCGTTTGTGGAAATCGACGGCCAGCGCGCGGTCTCCACCCAACCGTTGAACCCGGGCCAGTGGCAACACCTGGCGTTCACCGCCGAGGGTGAAAAAGTCGCGCTGTACGTCAATGGCCGCGAAACCGCGAACCTGGCCGTGGCCCTGCCGGCCTTCACTACACAGACGGCGATCGGTGCCGATGTGCCGGAGGCGGGCAGTACGCACCTGCCGTTTGCTGGCGCCATGGATGAGTTGCGCCTGTCGAAAGTGTCGCGCCCGGCCGCGTTGCTGCTGGCCGATGCGAGCGCCCAGGGCGCCGAATCCAAGCTGGTGGCGTATGGCGTGGATGAAGAACAGTCGGGCTTCGGTTTCGGCAGCCTGGGCTTTTTGCTCAAGGCCGTGCCGATTGACGCCTGGGTGATCATCCTGGTGCTGGTGGCGATGATGATTCAGTCGTGGTTCATCATGCTGCGCAAGAACCGTCAGGTCGGCCGCGTGAGCAGTGCCAACGAGATCTTCCGTGAGCACTTTGCGCAGATCGGCACCCGCCTGGAAATGTATGCCGATGACGCCCAACTGGCCGAGCGCCTGGGCCACTCTTCGCTCTGGCGCCTGTACCTGGTGGCGGTCAAGGAGATCCGCACCCGCCGTGCCCAGGGCGCAGATACCTCATCGGTTTCGGCGGCCACCATCGAAGCCATCCGCTGCTCCATGGACGGCGTGCGTACCCGCGAAAACCAGGCCCTGAGCTCCAAATTGTCGACCCTTTCCAATGCCATCGCCGGCGGCCCTTACATCGGTCTGCTGGGTACGGTGCTGGGGATCATGGTGGTGTTCCTCGGCACGGCCATGGCCGGTGACGTGAACATCAATGCCATCGCCCCCGGCATGGCGGCCGCCTTGCTGGCCACGGCCATGGGCCTGTTCGTGGCGATCCCGGCGCTGTTTGGCTACAACCGCCTGATCACGCGCAACAAGGAAGTCAGCGCCGACATGCGCGTATTTGTCGACGAGTTCATCACCCGCCTGGCGGAAATGCACGGCGAGAGCCAGTTCAGTGAAGCCGCCCACTCGCGCGGCCACCACGCCTCCGTTCCGGCCTGAGGAGAATCAGCATGGCTTCCGTAAATGCCGCCCACGACGATGATGATGACGCCGCCGTCGACACTATTAACATCACGCCCCTGGTGGACGTGCTGATGGTGGTGCTGGTGATGTTTATCCTCACCGCCACCGCCCAGGTGTCGGGTATCCAGATCCACTTGCCCAAGGCGAGTGCTTCGGTGTCGCTGTCCGAGGCCAAGACCAAGGCCATCTCCGTCAACGACGGCGGCCAGGTGTTTCTCGACGCCTACCCGGTGACGCTGGGCGAGCTGGAGGAGCGCCTGCGCATCGAGAAGGCGCAGAACCCGGACTTCCCGGTGATCGTGCGCGGCGACGCCATGGTGCAGTACCAGAAGGTGATCGAGGTGCTCGACTTGCTGCGCCGGCTGGAGCTGTCCCAGGTCGGGCTGGTCACCGGCAAGCCGAGCCAGGGTTGAACCATGACCGCACAGATGCCGATCCCGCCCATGCCCGTGAAGAACAAGCTGCTGCGCCCGCTGAAGTGGGGCGCTGGCCTGCTGCTGGCCGCCCTGGCGGCCTGGTTCCTGTGGCAGTGGGCCAATGACATGAGTGGCGTGCGCCGCGAAGCGCCGAAGGTGCCGACCATTATCCCGTTGCCGCCACCGCCGCCGCCACCACCGGAAAAACCCAAGGAGCCCGAGCCCAAGGTTGAAGAAAAAATCCCGGAGCCGGTGCCCACGCCTGAGCCCGAAGAGGTCAAGCCGGCGCAAGAAGCACCGCCTTCGCCCGCCGATGACTTGGCCAATCCGATGCAGATCGATGGCGATGCGCAGTCCGGCAACGACGCGTTCAACATCGGCGCCGGCAAGGGCGGCGGCATGGCCGGTTCCGGTGGCGGCGGCTTGGGCACCGGTACTTACAAGCAGTACCTGGCGGGGCTGTTTCAACGGCTGCTGAGGGATGACCCCGAGTTACGCAAAAAGGCGTATGCGGTGCAGGCCGATTTGTGGCTGAGCGCCGCAGGCGAGGTTGTGCGTGCAGAGCTGGTGAAGTCCAGCGGCGATGCCGAGACCGACGCGCAAGTGCTCGCCGCCTTGCGCGCAACCCATGCCACACAACGCGTTCCAGCAGCCGTGACGATGCCGGTGCGCCTGTCGCTCAAGGGCCGACGCCCGGATTGATCACACCCATTTCTTGCAGGTTTTTACAGGAGTTGCGTATACATGATTTCCCCCGTGAATCGACTGACCCTGGCGGTCGGCATGGTCATCGCGACCCTGGTTGGCCAAGCGACGGCTGCCCCGGTTGCACCGTCGGAAAACGTCACGATCAACCTGATCCGCCTGCTGGTGCAGCAAGGTGTGCTGACCCAGGACGCCGCCAACGGGCTGATCGCCCAGGCCGAACAACAAGCCCAGCAGGCCCGGCAAGCCGCTGCTGCGCCGGTGGTTGCCAGCGGCCCGACGGCGGCGCCTGGTGATGTGCGCGTGCAGTACGTGCCGCAAGCGGTGCGTGACCAGATCCGTGACCAGGTCAAGGCCGAAGTCATGGCCACCGCCAAGCAGGAAAACTGGGCGCAGCCCAATACTTTCCCGGAGTGGGTGTCGCGTGTCAGCTTCGACGGCGATATTCGCCTGCGTGACGAGTCGCGCTACTTCTCGGGCAACAACAGCAACGAAATCGTCGACTACGCCAAGCTCAATGAAAGCGGCCCGTATGACGTCAACAAAGACACCAACACCAAGTTGCCGCCCTTACTTAACGCCAATAAAGACCGCGAAAACCTGTTTCGCCTGCGCGCTCGCCTGGGCATGAAAGCGCTGATTACGCCGGAGTGGACCGCCGGTATCCGCATCGGCACCGGCTCGGACAATAACCCGGTGTCCACCACCCAGACCCTGGGCGGCGGCTTCGGTAAAAAGGACATCTGGCTCGACCAGGGTTACCTGAGCTGGAAAGCCACCCCGGACGTGACCCTCACCGCTGGGCGTTTCGCCAACCCGTTCTATTCCACCGACATTTTGTACTCGCCGGACCTGAACTTCGATGGTATTGCGGCCAACTTCAACCATGCGCTGAACAGCGAGTGGGGCGTATTCGGCACCCTCGGCGTATTCCCCGTGGAGTACACCTCCGACGCGTCCAGCAGCAACGGTTTCGACAAGGAAGACAGCGACACCAAATGGCTGTTCGGCGGCCAGGTTGGCGCCAACTGGAAGATCAACCGCAGCAACAGCCTCAAGGGTGCGATGGCGTACTACCACTTCGACGATATCGAAGGCCAACGCTCCAGCCCGTGCAGGCCGTGGGCCGGCCAACCCGCCTGCGACAGCGACGGCTCGCGCTTGGCCTTTATGCAAAAGGGCAACAGCGTGTTCCTGCTGCGCGATATCACCCCCAACCCGGCCACACCTGGGTTGACCCCGCAGCCGCAGTTTGTGGGCCTGGCCTCCAAGTTCGACGTGCTCGACCTGAACCTGGCCTGGGACGCCGAGCTGCCCAGCGACTTCAAGTTGCGCACCCAAGGCAACTACATCCACAACCTGGCCTACGACAAGGGCGAGATGCTCAAGCGCAGCGAAGGCCAGATCGTCAACAACATCAACAGCAAGGGCCAGTTTGAAAGCGGCGGCAATGCGGCGATGGTGCAGTTCACCCTCGGCAACGCGTTCGAGATGCGCAAGCGCGGCGACTGGAACCTGTTGGCCGGCTACAAATACATCCAGCCCGACGCCTTGCCGGATGGTTTCAATGATTCCTCGTTTCACCTGGGCGGCACCAACGCCAAGGGCTATTTCGTGGGCGGCAACTACGGCATCGACAAGAACATTTACGCCAGCGCCCGTTGGTTGAGCGCCTCCGAAGTGTATGGCGCGCCGTTTGAAGTGGATGTGATGCAACTGGAACTCAACACGCGCTTTTGATGCGCAGGGAGATGCCACATGAACACGCGAATCTTAGGCGGGCTGTTGCTGGTGCTGGTGGCCACGGGCGCTTCGGCCGAAGGCATGGAGGAGCGCCTGCGCACTCAACTGCGTAGCACCACCCAACAGTTGCAGGCGTTGCAAAGCGAGCAGGCCCAGGCCAGTGCCGCGCGTATCGCCGCCGAAGCACAGGCCAAGCAAGCCCAGGCGCAGATCAAGCAATTGACGGCCGAGCTGGAAAAGGCCCGGGGTGCGGCCGAACAATTGGCCGGCCAGCAACAGAGCCTGCACAGCCAGGCGCAAGCCCAGGTGGCGGCGAGCAATGAACAGATCGGCAAGTTCAAGAAGGCCTATGACGAACTCTTGGTTTTGGCCAAGGGCAAGGAAACCGAACGTGCCCGCCTGCAGGCGCAACTGAGCGAACGTGACACACAAGTGCAGCAATGTTCAGCCAAGAATCAACAGATGTACGGCGTGGCCCGGCAACTGCTGGCGGCTTACGAAAAAATCGACGTGGCCGAGGTGATGAGCATCCGCCAGCCGTTCGCCAGCAGCGCGCGGGTCAAGTTCGAGGAACTGGCCCAGGGTTTTGGAGATGAGCTATACCTTAATCGGTTTGATGCTCCGCACACCGCCCTTAATCAATGATCAACAAGGAAGAGACACTATGAGCGATGTTCAACTGATCTCCAGCGTCACCCCGCAAAGCCTCACCGAGTTGCTGCAGGAAGCCGGCTACCGGGTCAACCAGACCGAACAGAACGGCATCGTGCAACTGCTCAGCGCCAGCCAGGGCATCGGTTTTGCCGTGCGTTTTGGTAACGCGGCGGCCGAGCAGGGCAGCTACGTGGACTTCACCTACAGCTGCGCGCTGCGAGTACAAGGTGAACTGCCCAAGGGGCTGGCCGAGGTGTGGAACGCCTCGCGGCGCTTTGCCCGCCTGTCGTTGCAGGGTGAATTTTTGCTGATGGAAATGGACGTGGTGGTGGCCGGCGTGGGCGCCGCGCACCTGCGCAGCCAACTGGAATTGTGGGACCGACTGCTGCAGGAATTTATCGTGTACCTGCGCGATTACAGCCAGCAAGCCGCGCAATTGCAGGCCCAGGCTAGCGCTGCGCCAGTGGATGAAGAGGCGCCTGTCCTGTGAAAAAACCAACCCTGCTGGTCGGCGCCGGTGCGCTGACATTGCTGGTCGTGGCGGTAGGGTTGAGTCTGCGACCGGGTGCTGACCCGGTCGCCGCTCAGCAGCCGGCGCCGGGCGTGAACACCGAAGGCGCAGGCCCGGCGGTGGCGCGCCTGGGTAACCAGCAGATCGACCTGCCTGAACTGCAACGCGTATTGGCCGGCTTGCCGGCTGAAACCCGCGAACAACTGCGCGGCAACCGTGGCGCACTGGAAGCCTGGATTCGTTCACGCCTGGCGCAAAAAGCCGTGCTCGAACAGGCGGATGCCCAGGGCTGGCGCCAGCGCCCGGAGGTGGAGCAGCAGACCCGCGCCGCCACTGAGCAGATAGTGTTCCGTGACTACATGCTGTCGGTCAGCCAAGTGCCGGCCGACTACCCCAGCGCAGCTGAATTGCAGCAGGCCTACGACAGCGGCAAGGCCCAATGGGTGACGCCGCCGTTGTACCGGGTCAGCCAGATTTTCCTCGCCGTCAATGACCCGCAAAACCTCGACAGCGTGCGCCGCCAGGCCCAGGAACTGAGCCGCAAGGCCCAGGCTGCACCGGCTGAATTTGCCGCCCTGGCCACACAATATTCCCAGGACCCTGGCACCGCTCAACAAGGCGGTGACTCCGGGTTGCAACCGTTGCAGCAACTGGTACCGGAAGTACGTGGCGTGGTTTCGCGCCTCAAAGTCGGCGCGGTGTCGGATGCGCTGCAAAGCGCGGCCGGTTTTCATGTGCTCAAACTGACCGGCCAGCAACCGGCACGCACCGCCAGCCTAGATGAGCTGCGCGAACGCCTCACCCAAGCCTTGCGCGCCCAACGCCAGGAACAGATCGCCAAGGCCTACCTGGAAGGCATGCTCAATACCGCGACCTTGAGCATTGACGGTGCCGAGCTGAACAAGGTGCTGGAATAACACCGGCCTGGCTTGGCACTGGATGTATCGACCGACACGACAGGGAGTCTCCCATGGCATATTTAGAACCGTCCGGCCCTCAGGGGGCTGCAGCCTATCGCGCGCCAAACGAGCCGCGCAGCGCCTGGCTGGCCCTGGCAGAGGAGATCGAGCCGGAGGTGGTGCGCTACTTTTTGGTCAGCGCGCGGTGTGGCTGTTTTATGCAAGCCGCGCGCAGTTTGAATATCAAGGCCACGCTGTTGCGCAAGCGCCTGGCGCAGTTGGAAGAGCAACTGCGCCGTTCACTGTTCAGCTATCAAGGCAATGGCTTGGCGCTGAGCCGCGACGGCTTGCAACTGCAAGCGCAACTGGTGAGCCTGGCTCGCGAGCGGCGCCTGCCGGTGATGGTGCAACAGCCGCTGATACGCCTGGCCGTTGCTGAGCCGATCCTGCATGACATCCTCGGCCGCGACCTGATCGCGTTGTTGCGCCGCAATGCCAGTGTGCGTCTGGAGATCATCTCCATCGACAGCCAATTGTCGTTGCAGGCGGTGGATGTGGACGTGGTGTTATGGCTGTCGGATGCCGACGGGCCGGTACCTGGGCCGAGTTTTGCCACCGAGCCGCCGCGGCGCCTGGCGCTTTTGCAGTATTTGCCGCATATCGCCAAGCGCTATTCGCGGTTGACCACGCGCCCGGACAGTGTGGAAGACCTGGATGACTACATGCTGGTGCAGTGGCAGCCGGATGTGCAGGTCGAGGCCTTGCAACCCTGGAACAGCGTGGTCGAACAGCGCTTGGCGGCGGTGGTGAAAGTGCAGGCCTATTCGCTGATGCTGGAGATGATTCGTTGCGGCGCGTGCATTGGCCTGCTGCCGCACTACATGGGCAGCTTCGACCGTGGGTTGGTGGCGTTGCCCGGGTTGATGGGCGAGACCATGCAGCGTCAGGTGTGGCTGGCGGTGAATGCACAGGCGCATGATGCTGAAGCGGTGCGGATGGTGGTGGAGCTGATTGTGGGGACGTTTGAAGGGCGGCGGGAGTGGTTTGATTGACGGGCTGCTGAGTACCGAGAGGCATCCTGTTTCATGTGTGTTGTAATATATCGAGACAACCTCGCCAGTCTCCGCGGACTGCGCCATGAAACAGAGTGAAGAGTGATGCAGGCCACCCGGTTGACCTTGATTTGCCATGCCGTCACGCCGCTGCAAAAGCGCGGGCGTTTTCCCGATGACGAGTCTGTCGCGATGGATTGGCAACGAGCGGCGTTATCCCTGGCCGGGCGTTTCAAGAAAACCACGCGGTTAGTCAGCGCGCCCGAGGCCAGAAGCCTTCAGACGGCGGGCCTGTTCGGTGCCGACGCGCAGATCGAAAATGCTTTGCGTGATGTTGATTTCGGCGCCTGGAAAGGCCAGGCCATCGATCAATTGGCCCCCGATGCGTTGGCGGCCTGGATGACCGACAGCGCCGCCGCACCCCATGGCGGTGAATCGGTAGAGCAGCTCTGCACGCGGGTTGGGCACTGGATCAAATCCCTCGAAAGCCACGCCGGCCATGTCGTGGCCGTCACCCACCCCTTCGTGATCCGTGCCGCCTTGCTGTACGTCATGCAATTTCCCCTCTCGAAGTTCTACTTGATCGACGTCGAGCCGCTGTCCGCCACCGAGCTGCGCTTCAACACTGTATGGCGCCTGCGCCTGGAAACTCACGCCGAGTGCCATGAACATGGCAAAATCCACGCCCCGCAATGAGAGCACCCCATGAAACGCATCCTGATCATCGGCATTGGCGCCGGCAACCCTGACTACATCACGATGCAGGCCGTAAAGGCGCTGAACCGCACCGACGTGTTTTTTTTGATGGACAAGGGCCAGAGCAAAGACAAGTTGATCGACCTGCGCCGTGAGATCTGCGAAACCTACATCACCGAGCCCGGTTACCGTTTCGTCGAGGCCGACTGCCCCGAGCGCGTGCGCGGTGATATCGACTACACCACCGCCGTGCAGGACCTGAACCGCGACAAGCAGCTGACCTTCGAGCGCATGATCAACGAGCAAATGGCCGACGGTGAAGTGGGCGCTTTCCTGGCGTGGGGCGACCCTGCGCTGTACGACAGCACCATCCGCATCCTGCAGGCGATTCTGGCCAGCGGCCGTTGTGAGTTTGAGTTCGAAGTGATCCCCGGCATCACCAGCGTGCAGGCCCTGGCGGCTCAGCATAAGGTGGCGCTCAACCGTATCGGCCGCTCGATCGAGATCACCACCGGGCGCCGGCTGGCGGCGGGGCAGGCAAGTGATGCCGATACCTTGGTGGTGATGCTTGATGCCGAGGACTCCTACCGCACTGTGGCCGACCAGGATATGGATATTTACTGGGGAGCCTACCTGGGCACGCCGGATGAAATACTGATCAGCGGCAAAGTCAGTGAAGTGGCCGACGAAATCCAACGGGTGCGCAAGGCTGCGCGCCTGGAGAATGGCTGGATCATGGACACGTATCTGTTGCGCAAACCCTGAGGTTGATGCCCATGTTCAAACTGTTCGCCCTGGCGCTGGCGTTAGTCGCCGGTGCCGCCCACGCCGATGATGCCTTGCACACGGACTTGCCGTTGGCCTACCTGGAGCAGACGCAGAGTGATGCGCGCAACCAACCCCTGGTGATCTTCCTGCACGGGTTTGGCAGCAACGAAGAAGACTTGTTTGGCATCAAGGACGCGTTGCCGTCCACCTGGACCTATTTGTCGGCCCGCGCGCCGATGCCGGTGGACCCCAGTGGTTATCGCTGGTTTGCCAAGAAGCCCGGGGAGGGTGATTACGACGGCGAGACGGCGGATTTGCAGCGCAGCGCCCAGCTGATTGAAAACTTTGTCAGCAAGGCCACGGCCAAGTACCACACTCAAAGCGATCGGGTGTTCCTGGTGGGGTTCAGCCAGGGCGCGATCATGGCGTATGAGGTGGGCTTGCGAAAGCCTGCCATGGTGCGCGGGATTGCGGCGCTGAGTGGCAGCGTGTTGCCGGTGCTCAAGGCTGAGCTCAAGCCTGATGAGTCATTGAATAAGCTGGCGATTTTTATCGGCCATGGCACCTTGGACCAGGCGCTGCCGTATGCGTCGGCCACCCGCGCCAATGAGGTGTTGCTGGGGCTGGGGCTGAAGCCTGAGTTTCATGGGTATATGGGCATGCCGCATACCGTGAGCGCGGCTGAAATACAGGACCTCAAAGCCTGGCTGGAAAATAGTTTGAAGTAAAAACGCGGTTAAACAATGTGGGAGCAGGCAAGCCAGCTCCCACAGTTGATGTGTGTTGTTTGTTAAACCAGGTTACTTGCCGCCGGTAATCTGCTTCACCAGCTCAGCATGCCCCTTCACGTCATCCGCCCGCGAAATCGCCTGGATCACCAGCAGATGGTTGCCCGAACCGCCGAGGAATGTGGAGTTCAGGGTCTTGCCACCGCCTTGGGTCGCCGTACTGTCCACCTGGCGCAGGCCCAGGCCTTTGAAGGTCAGCTTCTTCTCGTTTTGCTTCTTGAAGTCGGGCAGCGCAGCGCTCTGGTCCTTGACGAAGTCCGCCACGGCACCATCGAGAAACTGCGGGTCATTGTCCTTGATGGTTGCCCCATCGTTGCGCACGGTTTCGGCGACGATCACGACACTTTTCGTGGTCGAGTTCGCGTACAGCGTGCCTTGGGTATCGGCGGTGCCATCCTCGACCTTGCCAGTCGGCAACGTGTCAGCGACGAAAGCCTTGGGCAGGTTGAAGGTGAACTTGCCGCCCAAGGTCGAGATGGTCTGGGTGGCAGGGGACTTGCTGGCGGCGAACACGCTACCGGCGGTAAGCGCAAGGGCCAGCAGGACGGCGGTCTTGGTGAAAGTGGCCATGAAACGCTCCAGGGATGAACGAAATTGCGGCATATTCTGTCAGAAATTTCGCAATATCGTTCATCCCTAAGTTCACACCTTGTCGGACTCCTCTTGAAGCCGGTCCATCTCGAACAGCCGCGCCAGTTCCGTGCGGGCTTCCTGGGCCGATTGCAATACTTTGGCCGCGTCGTCATACACCGCGTGTTGAGCGGCGAGTAACTGGTGGTCGTGGTTTTTGAATCGATCAATGCGTGCATCGGCCTGGGCCTGGCTCAAGCCGAGGCCGACCAGGGTGCGACGGCTCATTTCCAGGCTGGAGTAGAAGGTCTCGCGCACCGGCGAGGCGTCCAGGTCGACCAGGCGGTGAACGTGCTGGCGGTTACGTGCGCGGGCGATGATTTTCATGTGCGGATAAAGGCTGCGCACCAGGGCGGCGGTCTTGATATTTATTTCCGGGTCGTCCATGGCTATCACAAAAAACTCGGCTTGGTCGACCTTGGCTGCATGTAGGATTTCCGGGCGCTGCGGGTCGCCGTAGAACACCGGCATGCCGCCGAAGCTGCGGGTCAGCTCGATGGTTTCCACCGAGGTGTCGAGGGCAATGAACGAGATGTTTTGCGCGCGCAGGATCCGCGCGACGATCTGGCCCATACGGCCCATGCCGGCGATCACCACGCGGGGCGCATCGCTTTCGATGGTGCGGTATTCCTCCGGCACCTCCACGGTCTTGGCCTTGTGTTTGAACAGCTTGGGGCACACCAGCAACAGCAGCGGCGTCACCGCCATCGACAAGGTGATGGTCAGCACCAGCACATCGTAAAGGTGCGGCTCGAACAGGCCCTGGTCGCGGCCGATCTTGAACACCACAAAGGCAAACTCACCACCCGCCGCCAGCACGATACCGAGGCGCAAGGCGCTTTCGCGGTTGAGGTCACCCACCAGCCGGCCCACGGCGTACAGCAGCGGCAGTTTCAGGCCGATCAGCAGCAAGGTCAGCCCGATCACCATCAACGGCGTGCTGAGCAGCAGGCTGAGGTTGGCGCCCATGCCCACGCTGATAAAAAACAGGCCCAGCAGCAGGCCCTTGAACGGCTCGATCTGGGATTCCAGCTCGTGGCGATATTCCGAATCGGCCAGCAGCAGCCCGGCGAGGAAGGCACCGAGGGCCATGGACACACCCACCAGTTCCATCAGCCACGCGGTGCCGATAACGACCAGCAGCGCGGTGGCGGTGGACACTTCGCGCAGGCCGGTCTTGGCGACGATGCGAAACACCGGGCGCAACAGGTAGCGCCCACCGATGATCACCACGGCGATGCTGCCCAGTATCTGCAGCACGTGTTGCACGCCCTGGGCTTCGGTCGTCGGGTGATCGCTGCCGGCCAGCAGCGGCACCATGGCGATCAGCGGGATCGCCGCGATGTCCTGGAACAGCAGGATGGCAAAGGCCAGGCGCCCGTGGGGCTGGTTGAGTTCCTTGCGTTCGGCCAGGCTTTGCAGGCCAAAGGCAGTGGAGGACAGCGCCAGGCCCAGGCCCAGCACGATTGCACTGTTCCACGGCTGACCAAATAGCCACAGCGCCGCCACGCCCATCACCACGCCGGTGAGCACCACCTGGGCCAGGCCGACGCCGAACACCGCCTTGCGCATCACCCATAAACGTTTGGGCGACAGCTCCAGGCCGATGATAAACAGCAGCAACACCACGCCCAGTTCAGAAAATTGCGCCACGCTCTGCGGGTTGCCCACCAGGCCCAGCACCGACGGGCCGATGATCACACCGGCAAACAGATAGCCCAGCACGGCGCCCAATTGCAGGCGCTTGGCCAAAGGCACGGTCAACACAGCGGCGAGCAGGAACACCACGGCTGCTTGTAACAGGTTGCCTTCATGGGGCATTGAGATCTCCCAGATCTTTAAAGCGAATCAACAGGGCGTTATTAGCGCCTTTTTTACATTTGGAAACTTGTATTTATGTCGCGACAGTCAATGGATGCTGGCTGTAATCCCATTCTGACAGGGAGTTTACGAAAGTATTAATACCATTTAATTCAATGACTTTTCTGTAGGTCTACTACCGTTTCGACAAATTGGATCAATTGTCACCACGGTCAGGTATCTCGAATTCGATGCGTGTGGGTCAATAAAGTTGAGCTTCTACGCACCCATGGATGAAAGGCTTGGACCACAAGGAGTTGAGCGTGGATAAAAGACTTGCTACTGCCGTTGTACCTCGTATTTCTGCGCTTTCTCTTGCTATTCGCCTCGGCGTAGCGGGGCTGGTGATGGGCCTTGCAAGCCCCGAAGCGATGGCGGCCTGCTCGCCCGCAAGCCCCACGGCGGGTGCCACGGTGACGTGTACGGGGGTGCCGTCGTTACCGCTGTTTCTGAACACCTTCTCGAGTGCGGTGAATGACCTGACGGTCAACGTCAACCCTGGCGCGCAGCTCAACGCAACGTTGGGCGGCATTGCGTTGAACCTGACCGGTAACAACACCACACTGAACAACTCCGGCACCATCGACCCGGCGCTGCTCGGGTTTGTATCCGTGCTCAGTGGCGGTGTGGTGGTGGGCAATACCGCGGCCAGTACGGTGAATATCACCAACACGGCCACCGGGATCATCCGCGGTACCGGCGCACTGCTGGGGCTCAATCTGACTTCGTTGGGTGGTGCGGCGCTGAACGTCACGAATGGCGTCGGTGGCACCACCACCCTCACCAACGCCGGCACCCTCGGCTCCAGTTCGTTGCTGGGTCTTACGTTGTTTGCCTCTGACACGCCAGTGGTCGCCGTGCAAGGTGGCGGCCAGGTCAACATGACCAACAGTGGCACGCTCACCGGGCGGGTTGCCTTCGAGGCGTCCACTTTGGGTAATACCTTCGTCAACAGCGGGACCATTTCCGGCGGCGTGTCGATGGGAGCAAACAGCACCAACACCTTTACGGCGGTGACCGGGTCGAGCGTGTCCTCGGGTGGCGGTATCGGCTTGAGCCTCGGCGGCCTGTTGGGCGTAAACCTGACGTTTGCCCCCACCGGCCAGGTGGATGGCGGCGCAAACGGCAGCAACACCTTGATCCTGCAAAACCCCGGCGCCACCGGCAGCAGCGGCACTGGCACGGCGTCCAGCGCCACCTATGTCAACTTCAACAACCTGACCATCAATGGCGGCACCTGGACGTTGCAGGGGCCGTTGGTCAGCGGCAGCACAACGCTCAATGGTGGCATTTCGCAGTTCGATAACAGTGCGACGTTCGGTACTGGGGCAATCACCGCCAATGGCGGGGTTATCGAGGCAACGGCCAATAACCTGACGCTGGCTAACCTGCTCACGCTGGGCACCGGCGGGTTGACCGTCCAGGGCGCCAATACCGGGCTGACCCTGGGCGGCGTGCTCTCGGGCACCGGCGGCTTGACCAAGACGGGCACGGGTCAACTGATCCTCAATGCCGCTAACACTTACACCGGCGCCACCACGCTGTCCGGCGGTTCGGTGCAGTTGGGCAATGACCTGGCGCTGAGCAGCGGCGCTGTCACCGTCACCGCCGCATCGACTTTGCAGGCGCCTGGCACAGTCAGCCTTGCCAACACGTTCACGCTTAACGACAACCTGACGACCGATGTGGCCGGTACGTTGAGCCTGAACGGCGCCATTACCGGCAACGGTGGGCTTACCCAGAGCGGCGCGGGCAGCCTGACGCTCAATGGCGTCAACACCGGCTTCAGCGGCGCCACCAACCTGGGCGCCGGCACCCTGGTGCTGGGCAATAACAATGCCCTGGGCAGCGGCAACCTGAATGTGACAGGTACTGCCAACCTGGACACCAGTGGCGCCTCATTACTGAACAACAATGTCGTCTTGACCGGCGATCTCAGCCTGCTCAACGCCAACCCACTGACCCTGAGCGGCGTGATGTCCGGCGTCGGCGGCCTGACCAAAACCGGCGCGGGCCTGCTGACCCTGGCCGGTAACAACACCCGCAGCGGTGTAACGTCGCTGAATGCCGGCGGTTTGTTGCTCAGCACCAACACCGCCCTGGGGACGGGCGCGCTGAATACGGCTGCGGGCACTTCGCTGGATGCCACGACGGCGGTGACCCTCGCCAACGCGGTCAACCTGGCCGGCAACCTGGGCATTGGCGGCACCGCCGACCTGACGCTGGCCGGTACGATCAATGGCGCTGGCAGCCTGACCAAAAACGGCGCCGCCAATCTAGTGCTCAACGGCGTCAACAACTTCCTGGGCGGCACCACGCTCAATTCGGGCACCCTGACGGCGGGCTCCAACTCAGCCCTGGGTCTGGGTAACTTGACCGTTGGCGGCGCGTCGACGCTGGACAGCAGCGGGGCATTCAGCCTAGGCAACAACGTTGTGCTCAACGCCGGGTTGACGGCCGGCGGTACCAATAACCTGACCCTGGCGGGTGTGCTCAGTGGGGCAGGGCCGCTGACCAAAAGTGGCCTGGCCAACCTGACCCTCAACGGCAACAACACCTTCAGCGGCGACACCAACCTCAATGCAGGGACCTTGACCCTGGGCAACGCCAATGGCCTGGGCAGCGGCGCCTTGACCGTCGGCGGTGCGGCGACCCTGGACACCAGCGCGTCCTTTGGCATCGGCAATGCCATTGCGCTGAATGCTGACCTTACGGTCGCCGGCAACAACGACCTGAGCCTGAACGGCGTGGTCAGCGGCGCTGGCAACCTGATCAAAAATGGCTTGTCCGACCTGACCCTGGCCGGCAACAACACCTTCACCGGCGCCGTGAACGTGGTCTCCGGCAGCCTGACGTTGCTCAATGCCAATGCCTTGGGCAGCACTTCCGGGGTTAACGTGAGTGCGGGCGCCGGGGTCAACCTGGCCACTGACGTCAGCCTGGCCGGCTTGAGCGGCAGCGGTAGCGTGCAACTGAGTGGCGCCAACAGCTTGACCGTTGGCGGGGTCAACACCACCAGTACCTTTGATGGTGATTTGAGTGGCGCTGGCGGGCTGATCAAGGTCGGCACCGGCACTCTCAACCTTACCGGCATCAATGGCGTCACTGGCAACACGGCGATCAATGCAGGCACCTTGAACCTCAGTGGTTCCCTGGCCAGCGCCCAGGTCAATGTCAACAACGGCGGTACGCTGACCGGTACCGGTTCGCTATTGGGTGCGCTGAACGTCAATAACGGCGGCCATTTGGCCTTGAGCAGCGGCAATACCTTGTCAGCCGGTGCACTGAACATGGTCGCGGGTGGCAACCTGGATGTTGCCCTCGGTGCGCCATCCCTCACTTCCTTGCTCAATGTCGGCGGTAACGTGGCGCTCGCCGGCAACCTGAACGTCACCGATGCCGGTGGTTTTGGCGCGGGCACTTATCGCCTGATCAACTACACCGGCGGCCTGACCGGTGGCCTGACGGTAGCGGGTGTTCCCGTGGGTTATGGCCTCGGCGATCTGCTGGTACAAACCTCGGTCGGCAACCAGGTCAACCTGGTGGTGTCGGCGCCCAATATCCGCTTCTGGGACGGCAGCCAAGCTATCGCCAACGGCGTGGTGGATGGCGGCACGGGCGCCTGGACCGCCGGCGGTACCAACTGGACGTCCGCCGACGGCTTGACCAACTCTCCTTGGTCCAGTGGCTTTGCGGTGTTCACCGGTGCTGCCGGTACGGTCACCGTGCAAGGCCCGCAAGCCTTTACCGGCCTGCAGTTTGTCACCGACGGCTACAGCCTGGTCAGCGGCGCAGGCGGGCAATTGACTGCGATCAATGGCGGCAGTGGCAATGTATCGATGCGTGTAGATCCGGGCGCAACCGCGACCGTCGGGGTCAATATCGATGGCGCCGGCACCTTGAACAAGCTCGACACCGGCACCCTGGTGCTCAACGGCGCCAACACCTATACCGGTGGCACCTTGCTCAATGGCGGCGCGCTTATCGTCGGTAGCAACACTGCACTGGGCGGCGGCCTGTTGACGACAGCGGCCGGGACGACACTGGACAGTAATGCTGCCATCACCTTGGGCAACACGGTGCTCTTGAACGGCGACACCACTGTCGCGGGCGGCAACGCGCTGACCCTTAATGGCGGGATCAGCGGCGTTGGCGGCCTGATCAAAAACGGCGCGGCCACTTTGACCCTGGGCGCAAGTAACACTTTCCTCGGGCCTGTGGCCTTGAACGCGGGTGGGCTGATCCTGGCCGCCAACAATGCCTTGGGCGCTGGCGCGTTGAATGCGGCTGGCGGCACGACACTGGATGCCAGTGCGGCGGTCACTGCCAATAACGCGATCAACCTGGCAGGCAACCTGGGTATAGGCGGCACGGCTGACCTGACCTTGGGCGGTGCAATCAATGGTGCTGGCAGCCTGACGAAAAATGGCGCAGCCAACCTGATCCTCAATGGTGCTAATACCTACCTCGGCGGCATGACGCTGAACGCGGGCACATTGACCCTGGGCAATAACCTCGCGCTGGGCCTGGGCAACCTGACGGTGGGGGGTGCTTCGACGCTCGATAACAGCAGCGCGCTGAGCATCGGCAATGGTGCTGTGCTGAACGCTGCGTTGACGGTGGCTGGCAACAATGACCTGACCCTGGGTGGCCTGCTCACGGGCACCGGCGCGCTGGTCAAGGATGGCGCGGCCAACCTGACCCTTAATGGCCTCAATGCCTACAGCGGCGGAACGACCCTCAATGCGGGTACCTTGACCCTGGGCACCGCGACAGCCCTCGGGACGGGCGCCTTGACGGTGGGCGGCGCGGCCAACCTAAACAATGGCACGCCACTGGTGCTGGCCAATGCGGTCAACGTCAACGCCAACCTCACGGTGGGCAGCCTGAATAACAACCTGACGCTGGCGGGTGTGGTGGGGGGGAGCGCCAATCTGATCAAAACCGGCACTGGCGACCTGGCCCTGACTGGCAACAACACCTTCTCCGGCCTGTTCGATGTGCAAGCAGGCAGCCTTACCACCGTGGGTAATGGCGCGCTGGGCGCAGGCGCCGGGGTCAACCTGGGGAGTGGTACGCAATTGAACCTGGGTGGCTCGGCCAGCCTGGGTGAACTCACCGGCACCGGCGTGGCCGTTGTTGGCACCGGCAGCACCTTGAGTGTCGGCAGCAATAACCTCGACAGCACGTTCGGCGGCGTACTCGCCGGGTTGGGCGGTCTCAACAAAATCGGCAGCGGTGCCTTGACCCTCGGCGGCCTCAGCGTGTTGACCGGTGACACCCAGGTCAACGCCGGCAGCCTGCTGGTCAACGGCGCGCTGGCCAGTACCAACGTGAACGTGGCTAATGGCGCCACCCTCGGCGGCACCGGCACCCTGGTGGGGGCCGTCAACATTGCCGACGGTGGCCACCTGGCCGTCAACTCGGGCAACACCCTGACAGTCGGCTCGTTGGTGCTCAATACCAACTCCAACCTCGATGCCGGGCTCGGTGCCCCGTCTACCGGCGGCACGGCGCTGATTCATGTGGGCGGTAACCTGACCCTGGATGGCACGCTGAATGTCAGCGATATCGGTGGCTTCGGCCCCGGTATCTACCGGTTGATCGACTACACCGGCGGCCTGACCAATAACGGCCTGCAGCTGGGCAGCTTGCCGGTGAATATCCCGGCCACCGACCTGGACCTGCAAACAGCAATCGGCAACCAGATCAACCTGCTGGTCAACGGCAACACCACCGTGCAGTTCTGGGACGGTAGCCAGACCACCGGTAACGGCAGCATCGAGGGCGGCAGCGGTACCTGGACAAGCGGCGCCACCAACTGGACAGGCGTCAACGGTTCGTTCAACGCCGCCTGGGCGCCAAACAGCTTTGCGGTCTTCCAGGGCGCGGCGGGTACTGTCAGCGTGGACGGCGCCCAAGCGATTACCGGTCTGCAATTTGTCACCGACGGCTACAACGTGGTCGGCGGCACGGCGGGGGCCTTGACCTTGTTCAACGGCACCGGCGGCAACACCGCCGTGCGCGTTGATCCGAATGCCACCGCGACCCTGGGCGTCACCCTCAATGGCGGCGGTACTCTGGCCAAGCTGGATGCGGGCACCTTGGTGCTCAATGGCGCCAACACCTACACCGGCGGCACCGCGCTCAATGGCGGTACGTTGGTGGTCGGCAATAACAGTGCGTTGGGCAGCGGTGCGTTGACCGCGTCCAATGGCACCACCCTGGACAGCAATGCCGCTGTCAGCCTGGCCAATGATGTGAACGTCAACGGCACGCTGACAGTCGGCGGCAGCAACGCGCTGACCCTGGCCGGCACCGTGGCCGGCACCGGTAGCCTGATCAAAAACGGCATCGCCAGCCTGACCTTGAGTGGCAACAACACCTATGCAGGGCCGACGGCATTGAACGCCGGCGGGTTGATCCTGGCCTCTAACACTGCGCTGGGCACCGGCGCGCTGAATGCGGCGGCAGGCACCACGCTCGATACCAGCAGTGCAGTCACCTTGGCAAATGCCGTGAACCTGGCGGGCAACCTGGGCATTCTCGGCAGCGCCGACCTGACCCTTGATGGGTTGGTCACCGGGGCTGGCAGCCTGGCTAAAAGTGGGGCGGGCAACCTGACACTCAACGGCAACAATGCTTACCTCGGCGGTACGCAGTTGAACGCAGGTGGCTTGGTACTGGGCAATGGTTCGGCACTTGGCACCGGCAGCCTGGCCGTCAACGGCGCAGCGACGCTGGATACCAGTGCCGCAGTGGCGCTGGCCAATAACACCACGCTCAATGCTGCGCTGACCGTGGTTGGCAGCAACGACCTGGCGCTTGGCGGTGTGGTTGATGGCACCGGATCGCTGATCAAGAACGGCACTGCCAACCTGACCCTCAACGGCGCCAATACCTACAGCGGCGGCACCACCCTCGCGGCCGGTACGCTGACTGTCGGCAATGCCACGGGCTTGGGTTCCGGCGCCTTGACCGTCAATGGAGCAAGTACGTTGGACAACAGCGTGCCGCTGGTATTGGCGAACGCCGTCACCTTGAATGCCGACCTCAGTGTGGCCGGTAACAACAACCTGACCCTGGCGGGTGTGTTGGCCGGCAATGCGGCGCTGATCAAAAATGGCGCGGCGGACTTGCTGCTCAGTGGTAACAACACCTTCACCGGTCCACTCAATGTGCTCGGCGGCAGTGTGACCACTACAGGTAACGCGGCCTTGGGCAACACCACCGGCGTCAACGTCGGCAGCGGTGCCAGCCTCAACCTGGGTGGCAATGCCAGCCTCAATACCCTGACCGGTACCGGCGCGATTCAAGTGGCGGGCGGCAGCACGCTGGCGGTGGGTGGCAGCAACCTCGACAACACCTTCGCAGGCACGCTCAACGGTGCCGGTAACCTGGATAAAAACGGCACCGGCGTGCTCAACCTGAGCGGCACCAATGGGATCAGCGGCGCGGCCAACGTCAATGGCGGCACTTTAAATGTGAGCGGCTCACTGGCCAGTGGCACGGTGGCGGTGAACAACGGCGCGACGCTGGCCGGTACTGGCTCATTAGCGGGTGCGGTGACGGTGGCTGATGGCGGGCACATCGGCCTGAACGCCGGCAGCACGCTGTCGGTGGGCTCGTTGGTGCTGGGTAATAACGCCAACCTGGACGTCGGCCTCGGCGTGCCGGTGGTGGGCGGTGGCAGCGGGCTGCTGAATGTCGGCGGTGATCTGACCTTGGGCGGCAAACTCAACGTCACCGATATCGGCGGCTTTGGCAGCGGCGTCTACAACATCATCAACTACGGCGGGGCACTCACCAATAATGGCCTGGCCCTTGGCAGTTTGCCGGGCAGTGTGATTCCGGGCGATGTGCAAGTGCAGACGGCCATCAGCAACAAGGTCAACCTGCTGGTGACTGCGCCCAATACCACCGTGCAGTTCTGGGACGGCGCCAACCTGATCGGCAACGGCGCCATCGACGGCGGCAACGGCACCTGGGGCACTGGCACCACCAACTGGACCAACGTTGACGGCACCCTCAACCAGAACTGGAACAACAGCTTTGCAGTGTTCCAGGGCGCGGCGGGTAACGTGACCGTGGAGGGCACGCAAAACCTCACCGGCATGCAGTTCGTCACCGATGGCTACAACCTGGCCTCCGGCACGGCGGGCGTGCTCAACCTGGTGAATGGCGGCACCGGCAACACGGCGATCCGTGTCGACCCGAACGCCACCGCAACGTTGGGCGTCACGCTCGGTGGTGCTGGCACCCTGGCCAAACTCGACACTGGCACCTTGGTGCTTAACGGCACCAACACCTACACCGGCGGCACTGCACTCAATGGCGGCACGCTGGTAGTCGGCAATAACAGCGCGCTGGGCAGTGGCGCACTGACGGCGGCCGACGGCACCACCCTGGACAGCAACGCGGCCGTCACACTCGGCAACGCTGCGGTACTCAATGGTGCACTGGCCATCGGCGGCAGCAATGCGCTGACGCTTAACGGCAGTATCAGCGGCAATGGCAGCCTGCTGAAAAAAGGCGCGGCAACCCTGACGCTCAACGGCGCCAACACCTACAGTGGCGGCACCGGCCTGAACGCCGGGCAACTGACCCTGGGCAATAACGCCGCATTGGGCAGCGGCGCGCTCACCGTCGGCGGCGCTGCGGCGCTGGATGGCAGCACCGACCTGCAACTGGCCAACGCCATCAGCCTGAGTGGGCCGCTGACCCTGGTCGGCAGCAATGCACTAGCGCTTAACGGCGTGGTCAGCGGCACCGGCAGCCTGGTGAAAAACGGCAACGGTGCGCTGCTGTTGACCGGCGCCAACACCTACAGCGGTGGCACCACCCTTAACGGCGGCACCACCACCGGCAACACCAACAGCTTGCAAGGCGCGATTGCCAACAATGCGGCCCTGACCTTCGAGCAAGGCACCGATGGCACCTACACCGGCAACCTTACCGGCGCAGGCGTGCTGAATAAAACCGGCACCGGCGCGTTGCTGTTGACTGGCAACAACACCTTGACCGGCAACACCAACGTCAACGCCGGCAGCTTGCTGGTCAACGGCACCTTGAACAGCGCAGCGGTGCAGGTAGCCAGCGGCGCGACCCTTGGCGGCAGCGGCAGCCTGGGCGGTGCTGTGACGATGGCCGATGGCTCGACCCTCAAGGCCGGGGCGGCGACGCCGCTGTCGGTGGGTTCGCTGGCGTTGTCGTCGGGCACTGCCCTGGACTTCGCCCTCGGCGCGCCTGGCGCATCCACCACGGCGGTGAATGTGGCGGGCAACCTGACCCTTGATGGCACGCTCAACGTTACCGATGCCGGGGGCTTCGGCCTCGGCGTTTATCAACTGTTCCGCTACGGCGGCGCGTTGACCGACAACGGCCTGACTCTCGGCTCGCTGCCGGTCGGCGTGGGTAATCTGAGCCTGCAAACGGCGCTGGCCAACCAACTGAACCTGCTGGTGCAAACCACGCCGGGGCAAATCCAGTTCTGGAACGGTGGCACCACCAACCCTGACGGCACTATCACCGGCGGCAGTGGTACCTGGGGCCCAGGCACCAACTGGACCGATCCAACCGGTACCCAGGGCCAGGCGTCAAATAACCAGTTTGCCGTGTTCGGCGGGCAGGGCGGTACTGTCACTGTGGTCGGCAACCAAGGCTTCACTGGCCTGCAATTCCTTGACCCTGGTTACACGCTGACGGCAGGCGCAGGTGGGACCTTGTCGCCAACCGGTGCCGCAGTGGTGCGTGTCAATTCGGGCGTCACTACCGAAGTGGCTGCGCCAATCGTGGGGGCCGGGTCGATCAACAAACTTGACGCCGGCACCTTGCTGTTGACCGGCGCCAACACCTATTCCGGTGGCACGACCGTCAGTGGCGGTACGCTGGCCGGTAACACGCTGAGCTTGCAGGGTCGCATCCTCAACAATGCGCAACTGTTGTTTGTCCAACCCACTAACGGCACCTTTAATGGTGTATTGAGCGGAACCGGCAGCATTACCAAACAAGGCGCCGGCGCGCTGTTGCTGACCGGCAACCAGCCATTCAGCGGCACGGTGGCGGTGGACCAGGGCGTACTGCAAGTCGGCAACGCGGCCAACCCAGGCGCGGTGTTTGGTGGGCAGGTGATCGTCGCCAACGGTGCAGGCCTGACCGGCAACGGCAGCGTCGGCGCGTTGGTCAACAACGGCAGCGTCACACCTGATAACGGTAAGCTGACGGTGGCCGGTAACTTCACTAATGGCAGTACCGGCGCGTTGAACCTGCTCATCACCCCATCGTCGACCGGCTCCCTGGCCGTTGGGGGTACTGCGAACCTGGGCGGCACGTTGAATGTGGTCAACCTGGCGCCGTACGCCGGCCCGGCCACCTACACGCTGCTCACGGCGGGTGCAGTGAACGGCACCTTCGGCACCACCAATCTGGAGAACCTGGCATTCCTCAATACCGCGTTGAACTACAGCCCTACTCAGGTGGCGCTGGCGGTTAGCCGCAACAACGTCAGCTACGCCAGCGTGGCAGCCACTGGTAACCAACGTGGCGTGGCCGCCGCGTTGGACAGCGGTGCCGCGGTGGGTGGCGCAACGGTGCAGAACGCGCTGCTCAACTCCAATGTTGCCGGGGCGCGCGCCGCGTTCGACAGCTTGTCCGGGGAGATTCATGCCAGCACCGCCAGCGCCATGCTCGAAGATTCGCGTTACGTGCGTGACGCAGTCAACGAGCGCCTGCGTCAGCCCGGCTGCTACCGCGAAGATGACCCACGCAACAGCCTGGCACCCAGCGAAAACCGCCTGAGCAGCGCCGGTTGCCACGGCGAGATGGTCGGCTGGATGCGTGTGTTGGGCACCTGGGGCCACATGGGCGGCGACAGCAACACCGCCAAGCTGGACCGCAACCTCGGCGGCTTCCTGCTCGGCACCGACAAACAAGTGGATGACGCCTGGCGCGTCGGTGTGGCCGCCGGCTACACCCGCAGCGACCTGGACGCCAAGCGCCGCAGCTCCAGCGCCGACGTCGACAGCTACCACTTGATGGCCTACACCGCGTACCAGCAGGAAGCCTTCGCCGCTCGCATGGGCGTGGCATACAGCTGGCACGACATCGAAAGCAAACGCGATGTGGCCGTAGGCGGCGTGGGGCAACGCCTCAAAGCCGACTACAAAGCGCGCAGCGCGCAAGTGTTCGGTGAAGTGGGCTACACCATTGAAACCGGCAAAGTGGTAGTAGAACCGTTCGCCGGCCTGGCTTACGTCAACTACGACAGCGACACGATCAAGGAGAAAGGCGGTTCGGCGGCCCTGCGCGGTGATGCCGATCAGGACGTGACCTTCTCGACCCTGGGCGTGCGCATCGGCCAGACCATCACCTTGGGTAACGGCTCGAAAATCACCCCACGGGGCAGCATCGGCTGGCGTCATGCCTTTGGCGACACCAAGCCGGATGCCGACCTGAGCTTTATCAACGGCGGTGCATCGTTCAGCACCCAAGGTGTGCCGATCGCCAAGGACAGCGCGGTGGTGGAGGCGGGCGTGGACTACCAGATCAGTCAGAATGGCAAGTTGGGCCTGGGCTATTCCGGCCAACTGTCGCGCAACGATAAAGACCATGCGATGACGATCAGCTTCTCCCTCGGTTTCTGATCAAAGCCGAGTATTTTTAACCGCCCGAAAGGGCGGTTTTTTTTTGGAAATATTTCTTAACGCTATTCGATGGTTTGCCAATAGGGCAGGGTTGTTGCTCAGCGTCTGGTCAGAAGGATGTACAAACAATTTCCCCTGGAACCCGGCTGGTAATGCAGTCTTTTCTGAATCTAAAGTATGCCCTTGAGTTTATATTCCTTAGGTGGCATATTCGCATGGATTGGGACGTTGAATACACGGATGAATTCGCAGAATGGTGGGATGAACTGGGCGCAAAGGAGCAAGTCTCCGTGTCCGCCAGCGTAGATCTGCTGGGGCTTTTCGGGCCTGGCCTGGGCTTCCCCCATACCAGTGATATCAAGGGTTCCCGGCATGGCAACCTGCGGGAACTGCGGGTCCGGCACGCCGGCCGGCCCTATCGAGTGCTGTATGCATTTGATCCCCGGCGCTGCGCTGTCCTGCTGATCGGCGGCGATAAAGCCGCACACCCCAGGTGGTACGAGGTGCATGTGCCCTTGGCCGAAAATGTGTACGACATCCATTTGCAAACATTGCGTAAAGAGGCCCGTCACCATGGCTAAAAAATTCGCTGAACTTCAAGCGCGCATGACCCCGCAGTCGCGTGCCGAAGCCGAGCAGCTGTTCCGCCAGCACCTCAAGGAAATGCCCCTGCATGAGCTGCGCAAGGCCCAGCAACTGAGCCAGGAAAGCCTGGCCAAGGCGTTGAATATCAACCAGGCAGCGGTTTCCAAGATGGAGCGGCGTACCGACATGTACATCAGCACGCTGCGTGACTACATCCGGGCAATGGGCGGCGAGTTGGAAATCATCGCGACCTTCCCGGATGGCCAGGTCAAGATCGACAACTTCGCTCACTAAGTCACAGTGGACCACCCCGATGAATCAGCTCCTGGCCATGCGCGCCTTCGTCCGTGTTGTCGATACCGGTTCATTCAGCCGTGCATCCGACCAGTTGGCGCTGCCACGCTCTACCGTCAGCAAACTCATCACTGACCTGGAAAGACACCTGGGTACCCAGCTGATGCACCGAACCACCCGCGCCCTGGCGCCCACGCTTGAAGGGCTGGAGTATTACCGCCATGCGCGACGGCTGGTGGCTGAGCTGGATGAAGTGGACAGCGCCGCACGCGGGCAGATCCTCAAGCCCGGCGGGCACCTGCGCGTGGATGCACCGGCCTCGTTTGCCAATTGCCTGTTGATTCCGGCGTTGGTGGACTTTCATCGTGAGTACCCCGATATCACCATCGCCTTGGGCATCAGCGACCGTGCGGTGAATATTGTCGGGGAGGGCGCCGATTGCGTGATCCGTGCTGGCAAGCTGGAAGACATGGCGATGATCGGGCGCAAGGTGGCGGACCTTGAATACCTGACCTGTGCGGCACCCAGTTACGTGGCGCGCCGGGGTTTGCCGGTTTCGCCCGAAGACCTTGTAAACAACCACCTCAGGGCCGGGTATTTTTTTGCTGGGTCGGGCAAGCCGGAGCCGCTGATTTTTGAGCAGGGCCAGCAACGTATCGAGGTCAACGACTGCGCTTTTTCGACTAACGAAGGCAACGGCCTCAAGGAAATGCTGCTCGCGGGCCTTGGTGTGGGGCAGCACTTCAAGTCGATCGTGCAGCACTACCTCGATACCGGCCAGTTGGTTGAGGTGCTGCCGGGTTGGTCGCGCCCGGCCACGCCATTGCATATCCTCTACCCACCTAACCGTCATCAGAGTGCGCGGCTCAAGGTCTTTACCGAGTGGGTGATCCGCACGTTTGGGGTCAGGGAATAATCGCGGTTACGCGTATCTCCACGCGCATGGTTGGCAGTCCCAGGGCCTCGACGCCGACTTGCGTCCAGATCGGCGCATGGTGGGGCATGTAGCGCCGGTATTGCTGGACCATCGCTTCGTTGACCTCAGGTGCAAACCCACCGACGTGGTAGGAGTTTATGTGAATCACATGCTCCCAACCCGCGCCGGCGGTGGCCAGGGTTCGGTCCAGGTTGTGAAACGCCTGGGCGATTTCTTCACTGAGGTCGGCGGGGATCTGGAACTCATCGTCCCAGCCGCCCTGGCCTGACGTTTCCACGCGGTTACCGATTTTCACTGCTTGGGAATAGTGCAGGTGTTCGCGCATGGTATCGCCATAGCCTGGGGTGACAAAAAATTCGGGCATGCTCATGGTATTTCCTCGGTTGAATACACGATCCGACGAATGCTAATAGAGCGAATGCGCGAACAATATCCCAAGTTTCTGTCATGACTATCTACCGGTATGCACAATCGGTTTGCGATAAAGCCCGACTGCCAAGCCGCTGATAATCACTGCGATAAAGACCAGATTGGCTGTGGAAACACGCTCGCCCAGTATCAACATCGAACTGGCAATCCCGAACACCGGGATCAATAGCGACAGCGGCGCTACCGTGGACACGGGGTACGCCTTGAGCAACGTGTTCCAGCCCCAGTAAGCAAAGTGCGTGGCCAGGTAAACCTGAAACAGCAGCGACCACACGGCGGTGAGGTCGAGGTTGGCGGGGAGGCTTACGAACGCACCGTCGCCGTGCACCCACCAGGCCATCAGGAACAGCGGGATTGGCGGAAACAGGCTGGCCCAGACCATGAACGAAAAGATTTCTTTAACCCCCGACGTCTTGATGATGACGTTGCCGATGCTCCACGCCAGTGCGCTGAACACGATCATCAGCACGCCGAGCGCAGCGTGTTCGCCTTGCTGGTTGGCGATGATCCCGGTTAATCCGATCAAGGCCAGAAAAGCCCCGGCCCACTGCGCGCCGCGAATTTTCTCCTTGAATAGCACGCAGCCCCAACCCAGGGTGAAAAACACGCTGAGCTGGATGAGCAATGAGGCAATCCCCGGGCTCACCCCAAGCTGGATGCCATAGTTGATCACACCCCACATGCCCAGCCCGAAGATCACGCCATAGGCCGCTACATAACCGAATGGCACGGCGGGGCGCTTGATGACGAACACCAGGGGCAAGGCGGCGAGGGCGAAGCGCAGGCCGGTGAGTACAAACGGGTCGATGGCCCGCAGGCCCAGTTTGGTGATGGGGAAATTCAGCCCCCAGGCCAGCGTGACCAACAGGGCAAGTGCCAGGTGTTTCTTGTGCATGGACGTTCCTTCGAACCGGTTGCTTCAAAGGGGTGAAGGTTAGAGCTCGGGCGTATGGCCCGCTTGCTATGCCAGGTCATACTTTGACAAGATCGGGCCATGATTCCGACCTTTGACGACAACGACCCCGAAGCGCTTGTGACCCTGCGTGAATACCCGTGCGGCAGTGTGTTTGCCCGGCATACGCACCCGCGCGGCCAGTTTGCCTATGCTTCCACCGGTGCCTTAAGAATGTTCACCGACCTGGGCAACTGGGTGGTGCCGCCGCAGCGGGCCGTCTGGGTGCCCGGTGGCATTGCCCATGAAATGCACATGCGCGGCGATGTGGTGATGCTCAATACCTACCTCGATGCTCAAGCCGCCGAGCGCGCAGGGCTGCAGGGGTACTGCCAGGTTTTCGAGGTGTCGCCGCTGCTCAGGCATCTTTTGGAAGCTGCGTTGGCGGTGGGTTCATCGGCAACGTCCAAGGTGCGGCGGCACTGTGTATTGACGCTGCTGATCGACGAAATCAGTACGCTATCGGCCTTGCCCCTCAGTGCGCCGCTGCCCTCTGAACCGCGTTTGGCGAGGGCTTGCCAGCGCTTTCTGGACGCGCCTGCGCAAACCGTGTCCCTCGATCAAATGGCGAGTTGGTCGAGCATGAGCCGGCGGACCTTTACTCGTCACTTCCTGGAAAGCACCGGCATGACCTTCGTGGCGTGGCGCCAGCAAGTCTGCCTGCTGGAGGCCACCGCGCAACTCAGCCACGGCGCCTCGATCACCGAGGTCGCATTTGCATTGGGCTTCAGCAGCCCCAGCGCCTTCACCGCGCTGTTCCGCCGTCACCTGGGCGATTCCCCGGCGCGCTACCTGGCCAAGTCCAAGGCCGTGTCGTTGTTCTAAAAAGCTCACACGCTGGTCAGGATTCACCTTGCAGGCGGTCCTGCTTTGTTACTATCGCCGCCCACCGTCATCAGGAGTCACCGGCCCATGCAACACCAGTGGGATGAAATGCACCGCACCCGCAAGCCCACGTTTCTGTTGTGTGGCGAGCCTCAGGGGGATGTGCTCAATCTCTATGTTCACGGTTATTCGGCGTTCTTCAACCGCCAGCAACTGGGCAATTTCACGCAACAACTGGCAAGCATCGAAGGCTCGACCAACCTGATGCTGTTCTGGCCGGCGGGTCACTTTCTGGAAAACCTTTTTGCTCCCTTTAAAGATGTGATTACCGCAATGCTTGGCGGTGGCGGCCTGGGCGCGGCAACCGTGGGTGTGGGCCGTGCGATTGCCTACTTTCTCGACCATTACAAAAGTGTCGAGGCGCGTGTCGATGAAGTGGCCAAGACGCTATTGCCTGAGCTTGCCCATTACCTGCACGGCGAAGCGCTGCCCGTGCGGCGCATCAACCTGATCGGGCATTCCCTGGGCGCGCGTATCCTGGTCAAGAGTCTGCTGGCCAGCCCCGAGGTCGCCCGCCAATTGCCGCTTAACAATGTGTTGCTGATGGGTGGCGCGATCAGTACGTCCAGCCCCTGGGATGAAGTGTCGGCGCCGCTCAAAGGGCGCGTGATCAACTGCTACTCCAGCAAGGACTGGGCGCTTGCCATCAAGCCGGACACCGAGCGCTGCATAGGCCGGTATGCGATCGACGTCACGCCCTCGCTCAAGGCCAAGGTCACCAATGTTCACCTGGCCACCTTCGACCACGCCGCCTACTGGCCGCAGTTGAAAACGGTGGTGCAGTACACCGACCTGCTGCAGGAACGGCGTGGCCTTATCCGCGCTGACCTGCGCAGCAGCGAAGTGCGTTTTGCCGAGGAGGACGTGGAACTGTTCCCCGCGCTGGTGCAGGCGCGGCCGGAGGAGCTTAAGTTTCTGGCTGAGTTGATGGCACAAAAACGCAGTGCCTCGATCGATGCCGATGTACGTGAACCGCTGAAACTGGCCATCGAGCTGCAACGCATGGGCGGTGACAGCTTTATGAACATCGCCCGTGGCCATGGCGTGAGTTATCGCCAGATCGCCGAAGATGTCGCACAGCGGCTGGGCATCAAGTTCGATGGGCCGCTTGAAACCGTGGTGCTGGCAGATATCGAGGCACAGGTCGCGGAAAAACTCATCGAGCAGTACAAGGACAAACTCAGTCGCGCCGACCGCCAGGCCTTCGACGCCGAGCTTAAGGCGGCCGCGCAAAAAGAGCAGGGCCTGTTCAATCGTATCGATATCGGCCGCTCGGCCACCACCGCCCTGAGCGGCACGGCGTTGGCGGGGCTCACCGGGTTTATCTTGCGGCGCGGCGCGGCCACCGCAATTCCGGTGGTGGGCCAGGCGCTGGCGGCGGCGATGTTGCTGGTAACGGGCGTGCGTGCGTTTTCCGGCCCGGCCTATTCGATCACCACCTTGGCGGTCTTGGTGATTGGCGTGATTCGCCAGCGCATGGAGCGCGAAGCGTTGAACCAGGAGATGGACCTGGTGGTGCAAGTCGTCGAAGCGTTCGACTTGCCCCGGGAGACGGTGATGCGCACGGTCGCGTCGGACTGATAAGCTGCGGCCCTGACTTGTGTGTTTGCCTGGGATACCGCGTGAAATTCAGCCTGCCGAAAATCGCCACTGCTCCGTTCTGCCCGCCGGAAGTGGCCGGCTCCGTTATCGTCGACCCCAAGGCCTCGTTTTTCAAACGGGCGCTGATGTTTGCCGGCCCCGGCCTGCTGATCTCCATCGGCTACATGGACCCCGGCAATTGGGCTACCGCCATCGAAGCCGGTTCTCGTTACGGCTACAGCCTGCTATTCGTGGTGCTGCTGGCCAGCCTGGCCGGGATGGCGGTGCAGTGCCTGTGTTCGCGCCTGGGCATCGCCACCGGCAAAGACCTCGCGCAACTGTGCCGTGAGCGCTACAGCAAACGCTCCGCGCGCACGCAATGGGTGTTGGCGGAAATCTCCATTATCGCTACCGACCTGGCTGAAGTCCTCGGTTGCGCCTTGGCGTTTCACTTGTTGCTCGGCGTATCGCTGACGACCGGTATCGTGATCACCGCGTTCGACACACTATTGATCCTGGCCCTGCAAAACCGCGGTTTCCGCCGCCTGGAAGCGATCATGCTGGCGCTGGTTGCAACCATTGGCGTGTGTTTCTTTATCGAACTGGTGCTGATCAAACCTTACTGGCCGGACGTACTCAGTGGCTTTACCCCGTCACTGGCGGCCATCAGCGATGCAGCGCCGTTGTATTTGGCTATCGGTATCCTTGGCGCCACGGTGATGCCGCATAACCTCTATTTGCACACCTCGATTGTGCAGACCCGCCTGATTGGCAAAGACCTCGCCAGCAAACAGGACGCGGTCAAGCTGGCGCGTATCGACACCATCGGCTCCCTGGCCCTGGCGTTGCTGGTCAACGCCGCGATCCTGGTGTTGGCCGCCGCCGCGTTTTACAAGACCGGCCACACCGAAGTGGTCGAGATCCAGGACGCCTATCACCTGCTTGACCCATTGGTGGGAGGCGCCTTCGCCAGCATCCTGTTCGGCATCGCCTTGTTGGCTTCGGGGCAGAGTTCGACCTTTACCGGCACCATCGCCGGGCAAGTGATCATGGAGGGTTACCTCAACCTGCGCATCCCGTGCTGGCAGCGGCGCCTGATCACGCGCGGGCTGGCGCTGATCCCAGCGTTCCTGGGGGTGTGGCTGATGGGCGACGATGCCATCGGCAAACTGCTGATTCTGAGCCAGGTGGTGCTCAGCCTGCAGCTGCCTTTCGCGTTGTACCCGCTGATCCGCATGACTGACGACAAGCAACTGATGGGGCCCTTCGTTAACCGCTTGCCCACGCGGTTACTGGCGTGGTTTCTGTTTGCGCTGATCAGTGGGGCGAATGCGTGGTTGATTGGGCAGTGGTTGTTTTGACTTAAACGTGTGATCGCTCCAACGCGGTCTACACCAGAATTGCCAAGGATGTGTACTGGGCAACCTGCGGATCGGCCGTCAGCAGTTTCATCGGCTCGCTCATGGCTGCCGCAACGATAAGCCGGTCGAACGGGTCTTTATGGTGGTGCTCAAGATCCTTCACTGCAATCGCGTGTTCTGGGGTGATCGGCAATTCGGTGAAACCGCTCTCCAGGCAGTATTCACGAATTTCATCCAGCTGCACCTCGAGCTTTCCCAAGCCTACCTTGATCGCCATTTCCCAGAAGGTTGCAGCGCTGACGTAAATCTCAGCAGCGTCTTCAATCAATTTTTTGGCTTTATTGGATAGCCTGGGGTCATCACTCAGTGTCCACAGCAGAATATGGGTATCCAATAGCACCCTCATAAAGGGTTGACCTCAAACGCATCCAGCAGGTCATCGGGTAAAGGCGCATCAAAGTCTTCGGGGATAATGAGCTTGCCTTTCATTGCGCCAATCCGGCGGCCTTTGGCCTTTCCTACGGGGACGAGCTGTGCCATCGCACGCCCATGCTTGGCGATGGTGATCACTTTGCCAGCAGCAGCCTCATCGACCAGCTTTGACAGATTATTTTTTGCTTCACCCAGCGGTACGGTAATCATGTGGCGATCTCCATATTTTGGCCAAATATAGCCAAAATCAGCTGAGCTATCAAAGACGGCATGACGACCGGCTTTAGCCGCGCGTTCAGAGCGCGATTGTTTTTGATAAACGAAACCCATGGCACCTCTCCAAAAAAAGATTGAGCCAAAGTCTGCCTGCCATATGCCGTGTCTGAAATAGTGGCCCGAAAAATCAGAACGAGCCTACTTTTCCCACGAGGAATTTTTACCTTCCAATGCTTTTCCAGTGAGAGGGAGGAGCCTCACCGATCCCAATACGGCACCGCTCCAAAACACTCCACAAAATAATCAATCACCGTGCGCACCTTCAGCGACAGCCGCCGGCTGCCTGGCCACAGCGCGGCAATCTGTTGCGGTTCAAGGGTGGTGGCCACGTCGTACTCCGTGAGTACCGCCTGCAAGGTGCCGGCGCGCAAGCCTTCGCCGATCAGCCAGGACGGAAACACCACCAGCCCAAGGCCTTGTTCCGCCGCGTGGGTGAGGGTGTCGGCGTGGTTGCCGGTGATCGGGCCTTTGACGCTGTAAGGCGTCCAGTCGCCCTGGCCGCGGCGGAAGAACCAGCGCTGCTGGCCGGTGATGCCTTTGTAGGCCAGGCATTGATGGTTGGCCAGTTCTTCGGGGTGGCGCGGCGTGCCATGCCGGGCCAGGTAGGCGGGGCTGGCCGCGAGGCGAAAACGCTGCGGCGCGAAGATGCGCGCCTGCATGCTGGAGTCGTTCAGCACGCCGATGCGAAACAGCAGGTCGGTGCCGTCTTGCAGCGGGTCGACGTAGGTGTCGGTTTGCTGGATATCCAACTGTAGCTTGGGGTAGCGACGGCACAACTCGCCCAGCCACGGTGACAGGTGGCGTTGGCCGAATACCATCGGCGCGTTGATGCGCACCAGCCCGCTGGGTTCGCTTTCCTGCTCTTGCAGGGCCTGGCCGGCGGCCTCCAACTGTTCCAGCATCAGGCGCGCATGACGCCCCAGTAGCCGCCCGGCTTCGGTGGGGCTGACCGCACGCGTATGGCGGTAGAGCAATTGCTGGCCGAGAGCCTGTTCCATCAATTGGATTTGCCGTGAGATGGAGGAGGGCGCCAGCCCTTCGCGACGTGCCACTTCGGAAAAGCTGCCGTGATCCAGCACGGCTACAAACAGGCGCAATGCCTTGAAACTCAGTTCATTCAAACCCTGCATCGTGGCTCCGTGCTGTGCGTAATACGCAAAGGTGTTATTTGCATGCTCCCATTTATCGCACAAGACGGCCACCGGATAATGCACACCATGTTTCCTTTTTTGATACGCAGGTGATGTATGCAGGCAAGTTCCATCGAAGGCGTGGCGCAGGCCAGGCCGAAAAAAAACCTTTTGCGATTGCTGCTGTTGCCGCTGGTGATTCTGGCGGGCATGGGCCTGTCGGTTGAGGCCGGCTTGCTCGGGCCATTGGGTGTACAGGTCGGGCATTTGTGGGCAACGTTGAGCATCTTTGGCGTCGGTACGGCGATTCTGTTTTTGCTGCTGCTGTTCAGCGGCGCGCAAAAAGGCCCGGCACTCACCGACCTGCCGCGCTGGCAGTTGATCGGCGGCTTTTTGGGGCCGATGTACGTGGTGGTGCTGACTTTGGCCACGCCGCATATCGGCATCGCCATGACCATGGTCGCGATCCTCTCGGGCCAGGTCGGCAAGAGCGTGCTGATCGACCATTTCGGCTGGTTCGGCACCGCGCGTAAACGGGTCAATGGCGAACGCTGGATTGCCCTGGCGTTGATTGTGGCGGCACTTGTTCTGATTGCACGGGGTTAAAGCGATGAATCTGATTCTGTTGTTGGTACTGGTGATTGCCGCCGGTGCGGTGCTGAGTGTGCAAGCCGCGATCAACGGCCGCCTGGGCCAGACGGTCGGCGTGTTGCGCAGCAGTTTATTGACCTTTGCGGTGGGCGCAATCAGCACGGCGTTGTTGATTTTCTTCTTCGAACCCGCACAGGCCGTGAGCTTGCTGGACGTGCCCAAATGGCAGTTGACCGGCGCGTTGTTTGGCGTGGTGTACATGATGGTCATGGTCGGCGCAGTGCCCGTGGTGGGGACGGCAGTGGCCACGGTGGCGGTGATCGTCGGGCAGTTGGGCATGGGCATGCTAATCGATAACTTCGGCTGGCTGGGCAACCCGGCCATCGAGCTGTCGGGCAGCCGTATCGTGGCAATGCTGCTGTTGGCAGTGGCGCTGGTGTTCATGTACCGCAGCAACAGCCGACTGGCCGATTAACGGCGGTGAACCTTGAAACCTTGCCGGTAGTCACTGCTTAAGGTGCAGCGCCCGTTGCACCTGGACGACCATGCAAAAGGAGTCTGAACATGGCTGATAAAACCTGTGCCTGCCCACACTGCAAATGCGTACTGGGCACCAACGCGGTGATGAAAGACGGCAAGGGCTACTGCTGCCAAGGCTGCGCCGAGCACCATGCGCATGGCGAACCGTGTGCCTCGTCGACCGGTTGCGAGTGCGCCAAGTCTGCCCACGGCTAAAAATCCGCTCGGCTTATCGGGTGGCGGTCATTACCATGGCCGCTCACCCTTGATTGATGTGTGCTTCATGGCCCTGGCCGCGCCTCCCGACCTCACTGATCATGCCGTCCCCGTGCAACCACTGGCGCGCACCTACCCCCGTGGGTTGTATGTGGAGCCACACAGCCACGACTGGGGCCAGTTGCTCTACGCCATGAGCGGGGTGATGTGGGTTGAAACACCGCGCGAAGCTCTGGTAGTACCGCCGCAGCGCGCCGTGTGGTTGCCACCGGGTGTGGAGCACGGGATTCGCGTGGTCTCGGACTTGCAGATGCGCAATATCTACCTGCGCCCAGCCTTGGCGGCGACGCTGGACAGCCAGGTGCAGGTGATTGAAGTCGGCGGGCTGCTGCGTGAGCTGATCGTCACGCTGGTTGATCAAGGCGATTACGGTGATACCGCCTATTACGACGCCGTAGTCGGTCTGGCGCTGTTAGAGTTGCAACGCGCGCGGCGCTCGCAGATCCGCATTGCCATGCCACTGGGGGCGGACCGCCGTTTGATAAATGCCTGCCAGGCAGTGATGGCGGCGCCCTCGCTGGAAATCCCCTTTGAGCAACATGCCGAAGCGGCGGGTGCCAGCGTGCGCACCCTGGCGCGGTTGTTCCAGAACAACCTCGGTATGGGCTTTGCCGAATGGCGCCGTCAGGTGCAGCTAGCCACGGCGGTGGCGGAACTGATCCAGGGCCAGTCGGTGAGCGGCATTGCCCGCTCTTTGGGCTATTCGCCGAGCAGCTTCAGCGACATGTTCCGCCGTGAACTGGGTGTGGCACCGTCGCAATACGTCGGTTGAGGCTTTGGCCGAAATCCTGAAGCACTTGGCCGATGCTTCGGGGGTGTGCTCACTACACTGAGCGCATCAACCCACCCGGCGTAAACCCTATGAACTATCCCCTATGAACTATCTCATTTCCCTCGCCATCGGCCTGTTTGTCGGCGTGATCTATGGTGCCCTGGACTTTCGCTCACCCGCGCCGCCTGCCATTGCCCTGGTGGGGCTGATGGGGATGTTGATCGGCGAGAAGCTCTGGCCCATGGGCCGTGAGCTGGTCAGCGGTTGGTTGTCCTGATTTCTTTTTTCACTTCGATGGATATTGGCCATGAAAGCACTGCAATTTTCCGCCACCGGCGACCTCGCCGCCCTCAGTTTCGTTGAAGTCGACAAGCCGCTGCCGGCTGCCGGTGAAGTGTTGGTCCAGGTTAAAGCGGCGGGTTTGAACCCCAGCGACGTTAAAAACGTACTTGGCCGGTTTCCCTACACGACGTTGCCGCGTATTCCCGGCCGGGACTTTGCCGGTGTGGTGGTGGAAGGCCCGCAGCAATTGGTTGGCCAGGCAGTGTGGGGCACCGGCCGTGACCTCGGTTTTTTTGCCGACGGCTCCCACGCGCAGTACCTCACGGTGTCGGCGAAAGGCGTGGCGCATAAACCGACGCATCTAAGCTTTGCCCAAGCCGCCAGCCTCGGCGTGCCGTACACCACCGCCTGGGATGCGCTGGAGCGCAGCGGTGTCGGCAAAGGCACGCGGCTGCTGGTGATTGGCGCCAATGGTGCTGTAGGCAGCGCGGCGTTGGCGCTGGCGAAAATTCGCGGTGCGCAGGTGCTGGCGGCGGTGCGCAAAGCGGATCAGGTCGAGGCGTTGCAGGCGCAGGGCTTCGACGCGATTGCCCTGGGCCAACCGGACGCATTGGGCGGGCAGGTGAATGCGGTGTTCAAGGGCGGCGCCGATGTGATCTTCGACACCACCGGTTTCTGGCTGCCGGCGGCTGTCGCCGGTTTGGCCCCGTTCGGTCGCATAGCGATCATCGCGGCGCCGGTTGATGGGCATGTGCAGCTGCCGGCGCTGGCGTTGTACCGCAAGGGCGGCTCGGTGGTGGGCATCAATTCATTGCTCTACAACTGCGAGCAATGTGCGGTGATGCTGGAGCAGTTTGGGCGGTTTTTTGATGAGGGTTCGCTGCCGTTGCCGACAGGGTTGCGTGAGGTGGCGTTGGCAGATGGGGTGCAGTGCTACGAGGAAGTCAACAAAGGCAGCGCGGACAAGGTCATCTTCCTGCCTTAATGCGGTTAAAAAGTGTGGGAGCTGGCTTGCCTGCGATGGCGGTCTGTCAGTCAGAGAGTTATTGACTGATCCACCTCTATCGCAGGCAAGCCAGCTCCCACATTTTGATCTTCACCAGGCTTGAGGGTGTGTTCTCGATCGGACGTTTCCCACAAAGGTTTCAGGTTGTCGCTCGGAAGCGGGCTGACTAACCTCACTGGCGTCGCTGCCAATTCAGCGGCCGGATTTGACCGTCTGCCCCCCAAATGTATGTGCCGCATCGAATCAGGCGTTTTTTTTACGTCTGCTGTATCGTGTCGCGGCAGCTGTACGCGGGATACCTTAGGGTATGCCGGGCTACTTTGGGACCGGTCGGTCAACCCGCGTATAGCTGCCACCCTATTTCGCTTGACCGCGAAACGTGGCGGCTCCACTCCCGAAGGATTCCACCATGATCAAAGACAGCCCCAACCCCCCAGTCCATCAAGACTACGACACCAGCACCCTGCACGAAGTCGCCTACCGCGCGATCAACCACTATCTCAACCCCGGCAAACCCATTCCTGAACCCAGCGAAGGCATCTTCACCGTGCGCGCAGACTTGGGTACGGAAACCTTGCTGGTCAATGCTTCCCAGGATCTGGCTTCCATCAGTGATATCGCCAACCACCTCGCGTTTGAAATCGAGGGTTCGCAACGCAATGTCGCGCTGGGTATCTGCCGAATGCTGGAAGGTGTGCAACTGCTAGTCGACAAGGCGCTGAATGTGGCCCACCCCGTAGCTTGAATGGGGGGCTAAGATCGTTCCCACGCTCTGCGTGGGAATGCATCCAGTGACGCTCCGCGTCACCTTGCATCCTCTATGGCGGGACGCGGAGCGTCCGGGGCGGCATTCCCACGCGGAGCGTGGGAACGATCTCAACACAAGGTCGCGCTGGGTATCTGTCGGATGCTGGAAGGTTTGCAACTGCTGGTCGACAAGGCGCTGAATGTAGCCCACCCCGTGACTTAAAAGTGTGGGAGCTGGCTTGCCTGCGATGGCGGTCTGTCAGTCAGAGAATGATTGACTGATCCACTGCTATCGCAGGCAAGCCAGCTCCCACATTTTGATTTTTACTAGGCTTCAGGGACGCCTTTTTCCCAGGCCGACCAGTTCTTCAGGATCGCCTGTACCAGCGGATTGCCCGTGCGGTACAGGTTCTCCAACGCCGGTACAAACCCACCCTGGTCGGCATACTTCAGCAAGTTGTCCACCTCGCTGTAGCCCGGATACGGCCGGTCGAAATCAGAGCCGGCACGCACCACCGCCAAGCGCTGAATATCCACCAACCCTTCACGGCTGGCGCGCAGCAAGGCTTCATAGGTGGAGTTGTCTTCCTGCTGGGTGGTGCAGTATTCGCCTTTATTGTCGGTGAGCAACTTGGTCCAGACCTCGGCGCGTTCGCTCAGGCGTGTGCCGGAGAACCAGGTGTTGCCCGCCAAAGTGTCGCAGCGCGTGACTTGCGGCGGCTGGTTGGCCGGCGCGGCCGGGTAGTGTTTACGCCAGGCGCTGGATTCCTTGCTTTCGCTCAGCTCTACCTTTTGCGACAGGGCAAACGCCTTGGCCTGCAACTTCGGGTTCAGCTCGAATACTTCGGTCTTGTAGTCCAACGGTGGTTTTTCGTTGGGGCCTTTGGTGTTGATGCCGATGTAACCGGTTGGCCAATCCTTGGGCGCATCGCGCGAATCCAGCTCCCACTGAGTACCGAACTCCACCAGGTAATGCGCCCAGGCTGCGGTGCCGATGGTTCCGTGTTTAGGGCTGATGCCGGCGATCCCGGCAATCAGGAAGTAGCTCTGGCGCAGGTCGAACTTGGGCGACAACGCCAGGGCCAGTGTGGACGCGGCGGCGTTGGTCTGGCCCATGCCGGTCACCAGCAGGCACACGTCCTGGGTGTTGCAGCGGATCACCGGGTATTCGGCCGACAGGCCTGGCACACGGACTTCCTGCTTGAGTTCCAGGCGGTCGATCCAGGTTTGCGCCTCGGGGGCGAACATGGTGATCAGCATCACTTTGGGTTTGATCGGCGCCGCAGCATCGGCCAGCACCACGTGGGGCAAAAAGGCCAGGCCGATGGCCATCGAGAGACGGGTAAGCATGTTCATCTATAGCTCCTTGATCAGAATTGGTAACCGACACCGGCGTAGTAGCCCCAGCCATCCGAGCGGGCGCGGAAGTTGCCTTCGCCAAAATTCAGCTCGCTGCCATCCTCCCAGTTGCCGCCGTTGTGGAAGTAACGACCGACCAGGGTGAAGCGCAGGTGGGTGAACGAATACAACAGCACGTTGGTGGCCACCAATGAATTGGCGGTGCGCGCCGGGTTGTCCTTGTGCAAGTCCGAGCCGAAATCGTAGTTGGTAAAGCCGATGTAGGTCAGCGAGGCACCGTTATCGAAGCTGCTGATGGGCACGATGTATTTCATTTGCGCACGATAGCCGTCCCACGAGTATTCGTTGCTCGCGCCGTAGTTTTCCCATTGGTAACGCCCATAGAAGTTGGCCGACAGGTTGACCCGCGAATGAGTGTCGATGTCGGTGCCCAGGCCGCTGTACAAGGTGTTGGCGCGGTTGGACTTGTTACTGCCGTGGTCGTAGATCCAGTCAAAGGCTACATACCATTCCTTGAACGGACCGATGGCCAAACTGCGGCCGGCCAGGTAGTCGATGGAGATACGCGGCTCATGCTCCATAAATACCGGCGAACCATGGTCCCACGCGCCTTTGTCATTACTGTTACCGATGCCGAGGATTTTCGGCACGTCGATATAGCCATACAGCTCGAACGGGCCTTTGCGGCCGAAATACTCGTATTCCAGGTACACATCATCCTGCGGCTTGGGGCCGAAGCTGATGTCTTTGCTGCCGATCAGGGTCAGGTCCTGGTTGAACCAGTCCGACATGTACACGCCTTTTTTTACCGGGCTGGCTTCCGGGCTTTTGGTTTCAGGGCTGAGGGTTTCGCCCTGTGCTGAGTCATCGGTGGGTTTTTGCTGCGCCAAAATGGGTGCGCTGAGTACTCCCGTAACGGCGGCCAGTAGCAAGGAAACACCAAAACAAGCGGGACGCCTTGAGGTGAGGTGCATTGAAAATCCCTATTCTTACGCGGTTGGAACCCGTTTCTGCGGGTAGTGGTGAACTTGGCGGCCAAGTTCGTTCCGCAAACGTTTGCACGTGGCGTACCAACTTTGCTCAAAGGGTTGAGCAGTATGGAAAAAACAGGGATTAGTCGACCTTTTGGTCAAAATTGGCTGGGTGTCAATTTCTCGATGCGGTTGAATAAATGCATCGCGGTTTCGCGTCGATACTCGCTCGGCGTCTGGTGCATCTCGATGCGAAAGTGCCGGTTGAAGTTGGACAGGTTGGCGTAGCCCACTTCAAAGCAGATGTCCGCCACTGACATGTCGCTTTGCAGCAACAGGCGGCAGGCGCGTTGCACGCGGAACTTGCGCATCAGGTCTATAAATCCGTGGCCGGTGTTGCGTTTGAAGAAGCGTGAGAAGCCGGGTTCGCTCATCTGCAGTTGCTGGGCGATGACCGAGAGGCGCAAGTCGCCGGTCAGCTCGCGCATCAGGTAATCGAAGGCTTTGTTGATGCGTTCGGCGCTGCGCGCATCCAGGGTTGGCGCGTAGCAGGGGCTGGCCAGCGCCTTTACCTGCGGCTGGGGTGCATTCTTTAGCGTGTCGAGCAGTTGCAGGAACAGGATCAACCGTTGCAGGCCTTGGGCGTTGCCGATGGCTTCCATCAACCCGGCTGCCTGTACAGCGGTCTCGCCAGTAAATTCAAGGCCGCGCCGGGCCTGTTCGAACAGCGGTTGCAAGTCGCCGAGTTCCGGCAGGGTTTTGCGCAGCGCGAGCAGGGCGGCGCCGTCGAATTGCAGCACCACGTCGCGGCCAGTCAGGTATTCGCCAGGGGCCAGGTCGCCGATCCAGTCGTGGGGCAGGTCGGGACCGATCAGCGCCACATGCCCGGCGCTGAACGCACCGATATAGTCGCCCGCTACCAACTTGCCACTGCCTTGGCGGATCAGGTGGATCTCAAACTCGGGGTGGTGGTTCCAGCGCGCCAGGTCATACGGGTAGTCATGTTCGAACCAGCGAAAACAGTGGTCCGGCTCGGGCAGGATCACTTCGAGTTCGGCGGGGCGATGTTCGAATAGTTTGTCGCGGCTGACGGGCACGGTGATGCCTCTTATACATTGGATAACGCCAAAATACGCGTAGCGGCAATCAGTGCGCTACCCCCGGTTTTGCCCGGCACTGATACTTTTTTGACTTTCAAGTGCGGGTTAAAAAAGTATCAGCAGCGCATTCGCCATTCGTTTGTGAGGCCTTGACCAAGCTGCTGTAATCGCAACTCAACAACAAAAACAACAGGTGGATACCGCCATGCTCAAGCTCCCACACGCGCTGTTCCTGCTGACTGGCCTGGCGCTGGCCATGCCCAGCTACGCCGCCGACACCGTGACCATCGCCACAGTCAACAACAGTGACATGATCCGCATGCAGCGCCTGTCCAAGGTGTTCGAGCAGCAGCACCCGGACATCAAGCTCAATTGGGTGGTGCTCGAAGAAAACGTGCTGCGCCAACGCCTCACCACCGATATCGCCACCCAGGGCGGGCAATTCGATGTGCTGACCATCGGCACCTACGAGACGCCATTGTGGGGCGCCAAACACTGGCTGGAACCGCTGACCGAACTGCCTGCCAACTATGACGCCGAGGATATTTTCCCTTCGGTGCGCCAAGGCTTGTCGGTCAACAACACCCTGTACGCGTTGCCGTTTTATGGTGAAAGCACGGTCACCTACTACCGCACCGACTTGTTCAAGCAAGCGGGGCTGAGCATGCCTGCGCACCCGACCTGGACTAAGCTCGGTGAGTTTGCCGCCAAACTCACGGTAAAAGATAAAGACCAATACGGCATGTGCCTGCGTGGCAAAGCGGGTTGGGGCGAGAACATCGCCTTGTTGAGCACCATGGCCAACGCTTTTGGCGCACGCTGGTTCGACGAACAGTGGAAGCCGCAGCTGACCAGCCCTGAATGGACGGCCGCCGCCAACTATTACGTCAACACCCTGAAAAACTACGGCCCGCCAGGCGTCTCCAGCAACGGCTTCAACGAAACCCTGGCGCTGTTCAACAGCGGCAAGTGCGCGATCTGGGTGGATGCCAGCGTCGCCGGCTCGTTCACCACCGACAAAACCCAGAGCAAAGTGGCCGACAGTGTAGGGTTTGCCGCCGCGCCGACCGAAGTCACCGACAAAGGCTCCTCCTGGCTCTATGCCTGGTCCCTGGCCATCCCGGCCACGTCCAAACACAAGGACGCCGCCAAGGCCTTTATTGCCTGGGCCACCTCCAAGGACTACATCCAACTGGTCGCCGACAAAGAAGGCATCACCAACGTACCACCGGGCACTCGCCAGTCCACCTACAGCGAGGCTTACCTGAAGGCCGCGCCGTTTGCCCAGGTGACGCTGGAAATGATGAAACACGCCGACCCTGCGCACCCGTCGGCCCAGCCGGTGCCGTATGTGGGCATTCAGTACGTGACCATCCCGGAGTTCCAGGCCATCGGCACCTCGGTGGGCAAGCTGTTCTCGGCGGCGCTTACCGGCGGCATGACGGTTGACCAGGCGCTGCTTGAGGCTCAGTCCACCACCGAACGCGAAATGAAACGCGCCGGTTACCCTAAGTAAACAGGACTTCCTTATGAAACGACTCGAAGGTAAAAGCGCGCTGATCACCGGATCGGCGCGCGGTATTGGCCGCGTCTTTGCCCAGGCTTATATCGCTGAAGGCGCAACGGTTGCCATTGCCGATATCAACCTGCAACGCGCGCAGGCCACAGCCGCCGAACTGGGGCCACTGGCTTACGCGGTCGCGATGGACGTCACGGATCAAGCCTCCATCGACGGCGCGATTGCCACCGTGGTGGCCCATGCCGGCAAACTCGATATCCTGATCAACAACGCCGCACTGTTCGACTTGGCGCCCATCGTCGATATCACTCGCGACAGCTTTGACCGGCTGTTTTCGATCAACGTCGGCGGCACGTTGTTCACCTTGCAGGCCGCGGCCCGCCAGATGATCCGCCAGGGCCACGGCGGCAAGATCATCAACATGGCCAGCCAGGCGGGGCGGCGCGGCGAGGCATTGGTGGCGGTGTATTGTGCGACCAAGGCGGCGGTGATCAGCCTCACGCAGTCGGCGGGTTTGAACCTGATCAAGCAGGGTATCAACGTCAATGCCATCGCGCCGGGCGTGGTGGATGGCGAGCACTGGGATGGCGTGGATGCGCTGTTTGCCAGGCATGAAGGGCTGGCGCCTGGCGAGAAGAAACAAAGGGTTGGGGCCGAAGTGCCGTTCGGGCGCATGGGCACGGCTGAGGATTTGACCGGCATGGCGATCTTCCTGGCCTCCAAAGATGCCGATTACATCGTGGCCCAGACCTACAACGTCGACGGCGGTAACTGGATGAACTAGGTCAAGTGTGGGCCTGGCTTGCCTGCGATGGCGGTCTATCAGTTGCAGTCTTGCTGCCTGACCCACCGCTTTCGCAGGCAAGCCAGCTCCCACCTTTGATCTTTGAGCTTCTTGGACGGCAACACTGTGCTCAAAAAAGTAAACAAAGTGTTTGTGGAGGCAGCCGTCCCTCATGTCTACTTTTACCTGCACCTCACAGGAGTGCCGCCATGCCCCTTGCGAAAACTGCCATTGCCTCATTCGACGTCGACCCTCAAAAGAGTTTCACGCCGCTGTGCCCCAATGAACTGCCGGTGGCCGGTGGCGACCAGATCGGTGCCGAACTCAACTACATGGCCAGTCTTGCCGGTTACCGTGTCGGCAGCAAAGACGCACATACCCCGCAAGCACCGTGGGTGGTCACGCAACCTGGCGACATGCTCAAGCCCACCGGCCTTGAGCATGCCGACCTTACCTGGCTCAGTCATTGTGTGCCGGGCACTGAAGGCTTCACCTTGCTCGACGAATTACCCACCCCGTATGACTACGACTACTTCATCTGGAAGGGCGTTGAACCCGACCTGCATCCCTATGGCGCCTGTTACCACGACCTGCACGACAAGCTGTCCACGGGGGTTATCGAGTACCTCAAGGCCCAGGGCGTGCGTCGCGTGATCGTGGGTGGCCTGGCCCTGGACTTCTGCGTCAAGACCACCGCCTTGCAACTGCTCAAGGCTGGCTTGGAAGTGGTTCTGCACCTGCCGGCGTGCCGAGGCATCAGCGAGGCGGGTGGTGCGGCGGCGGTAGAGGAGTTGCTCAATGCCGGTGCAGTCATCAGCCGTAGTCGCGAAGAGCTGAGCGCGATGGCCACGCGCTAACTGCAGGCCCGGTAACGTGCTGTGCCGGTGTTTCGCGGCTAGAGCGGTAGTTCTGCGCGTTAAAAAATGAGACGCGTCCTACATCACTCGCTGGGAGTTACTGATTACCCTCTACGCTTTTGCACAAGCGGCCTTGTCTGGCCGGGGGGCGCTATCGCGTGAGGGAGTCAACTGCAAACCGTGTTGCCCGGTTCCTGCCGGAATTTATGCTTATGGTCGTTGTAAGCCTGCTTTCAGGCGGGGCCGCTACCTTTCTGGCGAGCACCACCTATTTGCGCCGCCTTGGCCCGGCGATGCAAACCGGATGTACCGTTGCGCTGTTGCTGGGCTTGATGATTTTATCTGGCCTTGGCCATTGGATGCTGGCACGCGGGCGCGTTGCTTCCACTGGATGGCATACCGGCTATTTTGTCCTCTGCTTGATAGTGGTGACCCCGACCATTCAATACCGGCCCCACGCGCTGGCTTATCTGTTGGGGGTTGTGTTTCCACTGCTGGGAATACTTCTGCTAAACACTTACCGCTATCACGACATGCGACTGAAACTGGCAAACATTCGCTGCCCGTAGCTCCCGCGCAGTCACGCGGGAGCACACCAGGCCTGCCCGCTACCGCTCGATCGAGCGGCTCCACCGCGCATTCCACTCCGGCCGCGCCTGGTTCACCTGGTCCCAATCAATCGAAATCGCTGTCTGCAAGTAACCTTGCATGGCCTCCACCCGCGCGCGGGTTTTGTCGGTGGTTGGCGTAGTCGGATTCGACGGGATCTGGTCACCTTCTTCCAGCGCCGGCGCCTGGGCTTGGGCGGTCAGCAAGAAGGCCGCAAGTTTCTGTGCCAGTTCCGGCTGGTCATTACGCGCAATCACGCATTCGGCCACGTTGAGCACCACTGCGCCTTCCTTGGGCTGGGCGTATTCCATCGGGATGCCGAGCAATTGCTGCGTGGTCACTTGAGTCGGGGTGAGCGGGAAGATCGCCGCTTCGTCGGTCTGTACCATCTCGGAAATCTTCGCGGAGCTGGCGATGTATTCCAGAACGTTGGGGCCGATGGTCTTTGGCCAGGCCTTGAAGCCTGGCTCCACGTTGGTTTCGGAGCCGCCCTGGATGCGGTTGAACATCAAGAAACCGTGCAGGCCGAAGGTGGAGGAGGCCAGCGATTGGAACACCACTTTGTCCTTGAATCGCGGATCGGCCAGGTCCATCCATGAGGTGGGCGCGGCCCAGCCTTTTTCCTTGAACATCTTGGCGTTGTAGCCCAGGCCCGTGACGCCCAGGGTCACGGCAACCGCTTCATCCTTGATTTTGGCCTTGGCCGGGATCTGGTCCAGGGTCGGGTTGGGTGTGAGTTTGTCGCACAGGCCCATGGAAATGGCGCGGTACATGATGCCGTCGTCGAGGAACATCACGTGCATCTGCGGGTTGTCTTTGTTGGCCTGGACCTTGGCGAGGATGTCCGACGAGGTGCCGGGCACAATCACCACCTTGACGTTATTGGCCTTCTCGAACGCGGGCAGCACCTTGTCGGCGTACACCCGTTCCATGGTGCCGCCGTTCATGCCCAAGTATAGCGTTGGCGCGGCATGGGCGGTGGCGGTGAGCAAGGCGAGGGGCAAGCAGGACAGCGCGATACGTGGGTTCATGGGTTTTTCCTCTCAGGCTTGGAAACGACGAATGGAAAACGCTTCGATGGGTTGGCGGCTGGCGCCTGTGCAGACGATCTCTGCCAGGGCTTCACCGACGGCGGGGCCGAGCTGGAACCCGGCGCCGGCAAAGCCGAAACCGTGGAGCAGGCCAGGTTGGGTGCTGCTGGGGCCGATCACCGGTTCTTGATCGGGTAAGTAACCTTCGGTGCCGCTCCAGGTACGAATCGCCTGGGCACCCTTGAGAAACGGGTACAGTTCGCCGGCATTGCGCAGAATCTCCAAAACTGCCGCTTGCCCAGGGCGCGCCGTCAGCGGGCCAAGGGCAAAACCACGGCCGCCGCCGAGGATGCAATTGCCACGGGCGACCTGCCGCGCATAAATCCCGCCGCCTTCAACGCCGGTGCTCACGTTCATCACCACCGGCAGCGGCTCGGTCACCAGCATCGCCGGGTGTGCCGAGGTAATCGGCACCGGCTCGCCAAATTGCGCGGCAACCGTACCGGCCCAGGCCCCCGCGCAGTTCAGCAACCACGGCGCGTGCAGGTGCAGGCCATTGGCGCAGCGCACCTGGAAGCACTGGCCGTTATGATCGATCTGAGTCACTTCGGCCTGCTCGTGCACCGCCGCGCCAAGGCGCTGCGCCGCACGGGCGAAAGCGGGCGACACCAGGCGCGGGTTGGCATGCCCGTCTTCAGGGCACAGCGAGGCGCCCACCGCGATATCCCCGACCCAAGGGAAGCGAGCGCGCAGTTCGGTGTAATCCAACAACTGCAAGCCCAGGCCAAAGCCACGGGTCTGTTCGGCATAGGCTTGCAGCGCGGCGAAATCCCCATGGCTGCGCGCCAGTTTCAAATGCCCGGACCGCACATACTCGCCGTCGATGCCGATCAACCCCGGCAGGTCGGCCCACAGTTCATGGGCGCGTTGTGACAGTGGCAGTTGATGCAAGGGGCGGCCCTGGCGGCGCACACCGCCGTAATTCACGCCGCTGGAGTGCGAGCCACAAAAGTCTCGCTCCACCAAGGCCACACGCTGGCCTTTTTGCGCGAGCATCAACGCCGCCGAGGCGCCGACGATGCCGCCACCCAACACGATCACGTCGATCATGGCTGCACCTGCACACCAAACGGCAGCGGCTTGATCGGCGCCTGACCGCGCAGGCGGCCAACGTCTTGTATGGCGCGACCGCTGCGCTCGGCCACAATCTCTGCTGCCGCCAGGCCGCACATGCGGCCCTGGCAGCGGCCCATGCCGACCCGGCAGTGGGCTTTGACCCGGTTGATTTCCCAGTGGCCTTCATCGACGACGGCGCGTACGTCGCCGACGCTGACTTCTTCGCAGCGGCACAGGATTAACTCATCCGGCGCCTGTGCAGCCCATTGCTCGGGGAAAGGGAACGCGGTTTCCAGCCCACGGCGAAAGCGCTGGATACCCGCCAGTTGCTGCTCAAGCAGCGTTGGGCGAAGCGGATCGATGGCAATGCCTGAATCTTCCAGGACCGCCAACGCCGCACGTTCACCGGCCATCTGCGCGGCATCGGCGCCCATGATCCCGGCCCCGTCACCGGCCAGGTACACGCTGCTGACGCTGCTGCGCCCGGCACTGTCGCGCTGTGGCAGCCAGGCGCGATTCAAGCTGTTCCAGGCAAATTCACAGCCGAGCAAATCCGCCAGTTGCGTCTCGCTGCGCAGCGCATGGGCGAACGCCACGGCATCGCATTCCACTACGTGCTTATCCCAGCGGATGCCACGCACCCGTTGCTCGCCGTCGATTTGCTGGAGCGTCGCGCCCTGATACACGGGAACCCCATAGGCAGTGAGCCAGGCACGGTAATAAATGCCTTTGGCCAGGGTCGCCGGTTGCCCCAGCAGCGCCGGCAAAGCACGGCACTGGGCACTGAACGGCGCGCTGTCGAGCACCGCCACCACCTTGGCCCCGGCCTTGGCGTATTGGTACGCGACCAGATACAGCAACGGCCCGCTGCCACACAACGCCACGCGTTCTCCGATGGCGCAGCCCTGGTATTTCAACGCGATTTGCGCAGCGCCAAGGCTGTAGACACCAGGCAAGGTCCAGCCGGGCACCGGCAGAATGCGGTCGGTGGCGCCGGTGGCGACGATAATCTGCGCGTACTCCACGCTTTCGGCGTAGCCGTTAGTCAACATATCCAGGCGACCGTCCTCGGCATTCCACACCAGGGTTTCGGGCCGGTAGTCGATCAGCGGCGCCAACTCATCCAGTGTGCGGTGTACGGCCGTAGCCTTGCCCGCCTCAAAGCCATACAGTTGCTTGGCCGAGCGCTGAAAATTAGCCGGTTGGCGCCGGTAAATCTGCCCGCCGCCGCGCAGGCTTTCATCCACCAGGCAAGGCTTGACGCCATGGTCGAGTAAGGTGCGCGCCGCGCTGATGCCCGCCGGGCCTGCGCCCACAATCACGATCGGTTTCATGCCTGACGCCCCGGATCGCGGCTGATCGCCTGGCCCTCTTGCAGCAGCGTCGAGCAAGCCCGCACACGGCGCCCATCCTCCAGCCGCACCCAGCAGTCCTGGCACGCGCCCATCAGGCAGAAACCGGCGCGGCGTTCGGCGCTGAAATCGCTGCCGCGCAGGTGCTCGGCGTAGGTCAATATGGCGGTGAGCAACGTGTCGCCCAGCAAACCGGTGGCCGGTTGCCCGTCGAGGGTGAAGGCCAGGGCAGGGCGCCGGGTTTCGGCCAAGCGTTTGAACAAGGCCATCAATGTTTCCCCACCAGTACGCGGTCCAGGCCATAAACCCGGTCGAGCAGGATCATGGTGGCTGCGGTGAGTGCAATGACCAGCGCCGAGACCGCCGCCATCATCGGGTCGATGGACTCGGTGGCGTACACGTACATGCGCACCGGCAGGGTTTGCGTGGCTGGCGAGCTGACAAAAATAGACAGCGTCACTTCATCGAAACTGTTGATGAACGCCAGCAACCAGCCGCCGGCCACGCCCGGCAGAATCATCGGTAAGGTGATTTGACGGAACAGCGTGAAGCGCCCGGCACCCAGCGATTCGGCGGCTTGCTCGGCACTGCGATCAATGCCGATGGCCGACGCCAACACCAGGCGCAGCACATACGGCGTGATGATCACCACGTGCGCCAGCATCAGCCAGGTGAAGCTGCCATTGACGCCCATCAGCGCAAACAGGCGCAGCATCGCCACGCCCAGCACCAGGTGCGGGATGATGATAGGCGAGAGGAACAACGCGCTGAAAAAGTTGCGCCCCGGGAACTGATAACGGCTGATCGCCAAGGCGGCGGGCACTGCAATCAACGTGGCCAAGGTGGCGGCGGTAAACGCCAGGATCAGGCTGTTGTAGAACGCCTGGATAAAGTCGGCACGCTCGAACACCGCGCGAAACCAGCGCAGCGAGAAGCCCGAGGTGGGCAGGCTCAAGGTGTTTTCCGGGGTGAAGGCCACCAGGCACACCACCACCAGCGGCGCCATCATGAACAGCACCACCACACCATGAAAACCGAGGGCCAAAGGACCGTTTCTGGACATGCGCTTAAACCCCCAGGGACTTTTTGTAGCGGCCTTCGACCATGCGGTTCCAGCTCAGCATGATCAGCAAATTGACCAACAGCAGCACCACCGCAATGGTCGCGCCCATGGGCCAGTTGAGTTCCGAGAGGTACTGGTCGTACACCACGGTGGCGACCATTTTCAGGCGGCGTCCGCCGAGCAGGCCGGGGATCGCAAACGAACTGGCGGCCAAGCCGAACACGATCAAGGTGCCGGACAGCACGCCCGGCATCACTTGCGGTAATACGATCTTGCGCATCACCGTGGCCTGGCTTGCGCCCAGCGACAACGCCGCCTGTTCCGCCGACGGGTCGAGCTTTTGCAGCGAGGTCCATACCGGGATGATCATGAACGGCAGCATCACGTGCACCAGTGCAATCACCACGGCGAACGGCGTGTACAGCAGCTTCACCGGGCGCCCGCCGAGGAATTGGATGACTTGGTTGACCAGCCCATCGGCGCCGAGCAACAAGCTCCAGCCGAAGGCGCGCACCACCACCGAAATCAGCAGCGGCGTGAGGATCAAAATCAAAAAGATTGAGCGCCACGGCGTGCCCATACGGCTGAGGATGTAGGCTTCGGGTACGCCGATCACCACGCACAGCAGGGTCACCAGGGCGCTGATCCAGAAGGTGCGCCAGAAGATCTCGTAGAAGTACGCATCGCTGAACAGCGACAGGTAGTGGGCAAAGGTCCACTCACCAGCCTTCACGCCCACCTGGTAGTCGAACACGTTGAACGACAGCACCAGGGTCATGAACAGCGGCAGGATCAGCAGGCCGCTGAACAGCAGCAGCGCCGGCAGCGACAACAGATAACCGCGGCTCATGCGCGCACCTCATCGGCCGCCAGCACACGCAGCAATTCGGCGTGCCAGTCCAGGCCCACCGGCGCGCCGCAGCCGAGCGGCGCGCTGCCGTCATTGCTGCGTACCACGGTAATTTCGCCCAGAGACGTTTGGATGCGGTAGAGCCACTGGCTGCCGAAGAAATAACTGTCGAGAACCTTGCCCTGCAGGCGGCCTGCGCCGGCATCCACCAGCTGGATTTTTTCCGGGCGCAGGCTCAGTACCAGTTCGCCTTTGCCGCCGACAAGACGCACTTGCGCAGTGCCGAATTCGTCATAGTCACCGGCCAGCAGGTTGGCCTTGCCGACAAAGTCCGAGATAAACCGCGTACGTGGGTGTTCGTAGAGCTTGTAGGGCGCGTCGATCTGGGTCACGCGCCCGGCCTGCATCACCACCACGCGGTCGCTGATCGACAGCGCTTCGGCCTGATCGTGGGTGACCATCAAGGTGGTGATGCCCACGGCGCACTGGATGCGGCGGATTTCAAACTGCATTTCTTCGCGCAGGTTGGCATCGAGGTTGGACAGTGGCTCATCGAGCAGCAGCACGGGCGGCTCGATCACCAGCGCACGCGCCAGGGCCACACGTTGGCGCTGGCCGCCGGACAATTCACGCGGGTAGCGCTCGGCGTGCGGGGCCAGGCGTACCAGTTCCAACACGGTTTTGACTTTGCTGGCGATTTCGGCGGCCGGCACTTTGCGCATCTTCAGGCCGAAGGCCACGTTGTCACGCACGCTCATGTGCGGGAACAACGCATAGCTCTGGAATACCACGCCCAAGCCACGGCTGGCGGGTTTGGCGTGGGTGATGTCGCGGCCGTCGAGCAGGATCTGCCCGCCGCTCACGTCCACAAAACCGGCGATCATTTGCAGCGTGGTGGTTTTGCCGCAGCCCGAAGGGCCGAGCAGGGAAACGAACTCGCCTTTTTCCACCGCAAGGTCGGTGGCGACCACAGCGTCGACGGCGCCGTAGCGTTTGCTCAAGGCGTTGAGTTGGAGAAAAGCCATGTCTGCGTTCCACCTTTTTTGAGACGCGTCGAAACGCGCTTTTTTGTTTTGGGCAGATGCGAAAAGAGTGTTGCGGGTGCGTTGGCGCTCGATCTCACGTCGGCTGCTCGTTGTTGTTCATTTCGCCCCTGTGGACGCAGATTAGGACGAAGACTAGGATGGGCGGAAGATAGAATTTCACTGAACGGACTATTATTTTCAATTTTATTCATTCACCAGAATGTATGCCGAGATTAAGTGTTATGAATTCCACTGAGCGGAATGAAAACGGTAAGGAAGTCGGCGCTGGGAGCGTCTCTCGGCTGTTTGCGTTATTGCGCACGTTGGGCGAAGTGCCCGAAGGCGGTGAGCGCGTCACTCAGCTCGCGCAGCAAGTCGGGCTGTCGCAACCCACCACGCACCGGCTGCTACGCAGCCTGATGGAGGAGGGCATGGTTGAGCAGGATGCGCGCAGTAAGCGCTATCGCCTGAGCCTGGAGTTCTTCGCCCTGGCGGCCAACGCGGGTAAGACTGGTAATTTGCGCGATCTGGTGCGCCCGAGCATGTTGCGCCTGAGTGCTTCATTGGGCGATTCGCTGTTTTTGCTGGCGCGCAGCGGCTTTGATGCGATCTGCCTGGACCGCAGCGAAGGGCCGTATCCGATTCGCACCTTCACTGGCGATATCGGCGGGCGCGTGGCGCTCGGCGTGGGGCAGGGCAGCCTGGCGATTCTGGCGTTCTTGCCGGAGGAGGAGCGTGAGACGGTGATTCGCTACAACCTGCCACGCCTCAAGGATTTTCACCTGTATGACGAGGTGTTGTTGCGCTCCGAGGTCGAGAATGTGCGGCGTCTGGGTTATGCGGCGCGTAACACCGGCGTGCTCGAAGGCATGGCCGGGTTGGCGGTGCCGATTCTGAATCGCGACGGGCACGCGGTGGCGGCGCTGAGTGTGGCGACCATCAGTGACCGCTTGGGGCCGAGCCGGTTGCCGATGGTGGTGGAGTTGCTCAAGCGCGAAGCGGCGGCGATCGGGCCACGGATCAACCCGTTTGATCCGACGTTGCGTCGGCCGTCGCAGACCTTTGGTGGCTAGCTCATCTCAACGCAATGAAGATCCGCTTTTGTGTGGGAGCTGGCTTGCCTGCGATGGCGGTAAACCAGTCGCCGAAGATGCAAGCTGCCAAATCGCAATCGCAGGCAAGCCAGCTCCCACAGGTTCAGGTTGCAGCTAACGCGACAAGTGTGTGGCCGCGCCGACGGTTTTTACCGCATCGGTTTGCGGATTATTGAAATATAGTTAATATAATCCGGGTAAAATAAATATCGCCCGGGTAATAATAAATGCCTATTCAAAATACAGCAGTCTGCACTGCCTTTGTCCGTCACCAACGCGTGGCAGCCGGCGCCTATTCCCAGGTGGCCGAAGCGCTGGCGGGCCTTGACCTGCCCACCGGCAGTTTCCTGGTCTTCGACGATGCCACCGGCACCCAGGTCGATTATCCGTGGCCTGCGGATTATGCGCCTGTCCAAGCGGCACCGGCCCAAGTCGATGAAGCCCCTCCCGCGACGCCTTCGGTCGGGCGTCCCAAGCTGGGCGTGGTTGCGCGGGAAGTCACTCTGCTGCCGCGCCACTGGGAATGGCTGGGCCAACAACGTGGCGGCGCGTCGGCGGCGTTACGCCGGTTGGTGGATGAAGCGCGCACTGTTCACGCAGCTCATGATCAAATGCGCCAGGCCAAAGAAGCCAGCTATCGTTTCATGAGCGCCCTCGGCGGTGACCTGCCAGGGTTTGAAGACGCGTCACGGGCGCTGTTTGCCCATGATGGTGCTGACTTTTCCCATAAGATCGCGCATTGGCCGGTAGACGTGCAGACGTACCTGGCCTGGCTATCACGCAATGCCTTTACCGCATAACAATAATTCAAGGATTCAAACCAGCATGGACGTCACCCCAAAGCGGCCGTTGTGGCAGATCTACCTGATGTTTTTGGCACCCATGGTGCTGTCCAACTTCCTGCAAAGCTTTTCCGGCACCCTCAACGGCATCTATGTCGGGCAGATGCTCGGCACCCAGGCGCTGGCGGCGGTGTCGGGGATGTTCCCCATCGTATTTTTCTTTATTGCGTTGGTGATCGGCCTGGGGGCGGGCGCTTCAGTGTTGATAGGGCAAGCCTGGGGCGCCCAGGAAACTGCGATGGTCAAGGTGATTACCGGCGCCACCCTGACACTTGGCGCGTTGGTGGGCTTGATCGCGGCAGTGCTGGGCAGCCTGTTCGCGCGCCCGGCGTTGCAGGCGTTGGGTACGCCAATCGATGTGCTCGACGACGCAGTGGGTTATGCCCAGATGATGATGTTGATCATGCCGCTGCTGCTGGTGTTTATCCTCTACACCCAGCTGTTACGGGGAGTGAGTGATACGGTTTCGCCGTTGCTGGCGTTGATGGTCTCGACCCTGGTCGGCCTGCTGCTGACCCCGGCGCTGATTCGCGGCTGGATCGGCTTGCCACCCATGGGGATTCAGAGTGCGGTGTATGCAGGCTTGGTGGGCAACGCGGCGGCCATGCTGTTTCTGATTTTGCGCCTGCGGCATAAAAACCATGTGATGGCGCCGGACCGTGAACTGCTCGCGGCCTTGCGCCTGGACCGGGCCATCCTCGGCAAGGTCCTGCGCATCGGCTTGCCAACCGGCTTGCAGATGGTGGTGTTGTCGCTGTCGGAGCTGGTGATTCTGGCGCTGGTCAACGGTCACGGCTCACAAGCTACGGCGGCCTATGGCGCGGTGACGCAGATCGTCAACTATGTGCAGTTCCCGGCGCTGTCGATTGCGATCACGGCCTCGATCCTCGGTGCCCAGGCGATTGGTGCCGGGCGCCTGGAGCGTATCGGGCCGATCCTGCGCACCGGGCTTGTGATCAATCTGTGTCTCACCGGTGGCTTGATCCTGTTGGGTTACTTGTTGTCCCACTGGTTGCTGGGTTTGTTCATCACGGACGACGCGGCGCGGCTCAATGCCGAGCACCTGCTGCATATCATGCTGTGGAGCATCCTGGTGTTCGGGTTCCAGGCGGTGATCGGCGGGATCATGCGCGCCAGCGGCGTGGTGTTGATGCCGGTGGCGATTTCGATCTTCTGTGTGCTGTGTGTCGAGTTGCCAATGGCGTATCTGTTCAACGCGCACTTCGGCCTGGAAGGCGTGTGGATGGCGTTTCCGGTGACCTACCTGGCGATGCTGGTGTTGCAGACCGCCTATTACCGCTTGGTGTGGCGCCACAAGCAGATCAAACGGCTGGTGTGACAGGTTGCTTCAGGCCTTGCAGTAACAGCTCCAGGCCCTGCAAACCTTCTTGCAGACGCACGTGTGGGTGTTCGTCACGGGCGATCCACAGGGCCGTGTTGACCAGGCTGCCATTGATCAACTGAGCCAGCGCGACGCTGGGGGCTCGCGCGATGACACCGGCCTGCATCATCGCCTCCAGCAACTGGCGCAGGGATTCCACGCATTGTTGCTGGGAACCGGTATCACCGAGTACCGCAGGCGCATCCTGCAACACGATGCGTTGGATCTCGCCATCCTGGGCCATGCGCAAATAGGCGCGGCAGCGCTCACAAAAGCCGCTCCAGGGCTCCTGCGCCTGATCGCTGATGCCTTGCAGGCGCGCGTCCATCTCCGCGTCGATCTCGGCGACCACCGCCGCCAATAAACCTTTCTTGTCGCCGAAGTGATGGTACAACGCACCGCGGGTGAGGCCGGCGCGCGCGGTAAAATCATCCATCGAAGTGTTGGCGTAGCCTTGGGTAGCGAAGGCTTGGCGAGCGCTGGCGATCAGCCGGGCACGGGTGGCGTCGATCATTTCGGTACGGACTCGGCTCATGGGTAAGGCTCGCGTTATCTCAGTGAGTGATTGACATACGCTGCGTATGTTACGCATGATTTGTCACATACGCACCGTATGTATTTTGCCTTGATACCTGCAAATCGCAAGTTTCAAGGGTTGAGGAAGAGGTTAAGCAGGATGGCAAATCCCTACGCCGAGTTATTCCAGGCCCCAGGCAGCCGGGCGTTTGTACTGGCGGGCATGCTTGCGCGCATGCCGATTTCGATGACCGGCATCGGCCTGATCACCATGCTCTCGCAAGTGCATGGCGGTTATGGCCTGGCAGGCTCGGTGGCGGCAGTGTTTGCCCTGGCGACGGCATTCTGCGCGCCGCAGGTGTCCCGCCTGGTGGACCGCTATGGCCAGGGTCGGGTGCTGCCGGTTGCGGCGCTGATCGGCGGCGGAGCGTTGTTGCTGCTGTTGCTGTGCACACGCTTGCAGGCGCCAGCCTGGACGCTGTTTGTGTTCGCCGCACTGGCTGGTTGCATGCCGAACATGTCGGCCATGGTACGGGCGCGCTGGACCGAGCTGTACCGCGGCCAGCCCAGGCTGCAAACCGCGTTTGCTCTGGAGTCAGTGCTTGATGAGGTGTGTTTTATTATTGGCCCGCCAATTTCGGTGGGGCTGTGCGTGGTGCTGTTCCCGGAAGCGGGGCCGTTGGTGGCGGCGTTGCTGTTGGCGGTTGGCGTCACCACGTTTGTGCTGCAGCGCGCGACAGAACCGCCGGTGCACGCGCAACAAGACCACCACGGCCGCTGGTTGATCGCCTCACCGTCGGTATTGATCCTGATGATCCTGCTGCTCGCCATGGGCGTGATCGTGGGTGTGGTGGACGTGGTCAGCGTAGCCTTTGCCCAACACCAGGGCCAACCGGCGGCGGCCAGTATCGTGCTGTCGGTGTATGCCATCGGCTCGTGCCTGGCGGGTTTGGCCTTTGGCATGCTCAAGCTCAAGGCGCCGTTGCCTCGGCAGTTTCTGTTTTGCGGCGTAGCCACGGCGTTGACCACATTACCGCTACTGCTGGTGACCAACATCCCCGGTCTGGCGGCGGCGATTTTTATCTCCGGGCTGTTCTTTGCCCCAACGTTGATCGTCTCCATGGCCCTGGTGGAGCAGGTGGTGCCGCCCAGCCGCCTGACTGAAGGCATGACCTGGCTGATCACCGGCCTGAGCATCGGCGTGGCCATTGGTGCAGCCAGCTCCGGTTGGATGATCGACCACTTTGGCGCTGCCAGCGGGTTCTGGGTGGCATTGGCGGCGGGGGCGGTGGTGTTGGGTTCAGCCGCGTTTGGGTATCGGCGGTTGGGGCGTCAGCCTACCGCCGGGAGTGGTTCTGCGCAGTGATGTTGCAAAAACTCATTCAACGCCTGCCGCGTCAGGTCATTGAGCGTCACTTTCTTGCGCGTCGCTGCCAGGGCCGCTGCCAAATGCAGGTCATGCCCCACTCGCACGTTGAATGAACCCTTGCAAGGCTTCTCCGGGGTTTGCCCCAGCGTCTGGCAGGTCACGAGGTAGTCATCCACGGCCTCACGGAACGCCGCGTCCAGCTCGGCCACGGTTTTGCCTTCGTAGCTCAGCAGTGCCTTGATGAACAGCACCTTGCCGAACAGGCAGTTGTCTTCGAGGCTGGCTTCGATAGAGCCGATGTAGCCTTGGTGTTTCAGTTGGTTGTCCACTGAATCAGTTCTCCTGATTTCAATTGTTCGATGATCTGGCGCCGAATGTAGTGTTTCAGTTCGTTGCCGGGATGGGGCCTGTGCAAGGTGATCATTGCACTGGGGTTGCCGATATCGAATTTTACGCGGCTTCCAGCCCCTTCAATCTGTCTGTAGCCGAGCTGGTGCAGCAGCGTTACCAGCTCAGGCCAGGTAAAAGCCATGTGCTCATTGAGCAGTTTGGCGAGCAGCTTTTCATTTTTGGACACGGCGTTCCCTGCGTGTAACTAAATGTAGTTGCAAAAAGTGGTGTTCGTCAATGCTAGCCTGAGTTTGCGAGCCTTGGCTGAGATTGATGTAACCCTTGATGACACCGCGCTTCACGCCGCTTACGCCCCGCTAATTTTTCCTTGTCCGGTTCGTTTTATAGGGACGACGTGCCTTTGTGCTTCCTGCCTATTGTTCCGGACTCCAAGAAATGAATGCTGAAGACTCCTTGAAACTTGCTCGCCGGTTTATCGGGTTGCCCCTGGAGAAACGCCAGGTTTTCCTGCAAGCCCTGCAGAAAGAAGGCGTGGATTTTTCCCGGTTTCCGATTCCGGCGGGCGTGGACGTGGAGGACCGCCAGGCGCTGTCCTACGCGCAGCAGCGCATGTGGTTTCTGTGGCAACTGGACCCGGCCAGTGGTGCCTATAACCTACCCGGCGCGGTGCGGTTAAAAGGCGCCCTCAGCCTGCGCGCACTGGAGCAGGCATTCGCAAGCCTGGTGGCACGTCATGAAACCCTGCGCACGGTGTTCCAGCGCCAGGCCGACGATCGTTTGCTGCAAGTTGCCATCGAGCCGTCGGTTGCCGTCGAGCCTCTGGACTTCAGTGCGCTGGGCTTTGACGAACGCGAGCAGGCCGTCAACCAGGCGGCGACCCGTCAATCACTGCTGCCGTTCGATCTGGAAAACGGCCCACTGCTGCGCGTGCAATTGCTCAAGCTCGATGCGCAAGAGCATGTGCTGCTGCTGACCCTGCACCACATCGTCTCCGATGGCTGGTCGATGAATGTGCTGATCGACGAGTTCATTCGCTGCTACGACGCCCACGAACGCCACGAGACGCCGCAATTGCCGGCGCTGCCGATCCAGTACAGCGACTACGCCCTGTGGCAGCGCCGTTGGCTGGAAGCGGGGGAGCAGGCACGCCAGCTTGAATACTGGCAGGCACGTCTGGGTGATGAGCATCCGGTTCTGGAACTGCCCACCGATCGCCCGCGTCCGGCCATGCCCAGCTACCAGGGCACCCGGCATAATTTCGCCATCGATTCAGGCCTCGCCGCGCAGCTGCGTAGTTGCGCGCAAAAGCACAACGTCACCCTGTTCATGTTGCTGCTGGGCGCTTTCAACGTGTTGTTGCATCGCTACACGGGGCAGGGCGATATCCGCGTCGGTGTGCCGATCGCCAATCGTAATCGCAGTGAGGTCGAAGGGCTGATCGGTTTTTTCGTCAACACTCAGGTTCTGCGTACCGAGTTAACCGGGCAAACCCGTGTCGCCGAACTGTTGCAGGGCATCAAGGAGCACGCCCTCGGCGCCCAGGCCCATCAGGAGCTGCCGTTCGAGCGTCTGGTGGAAGCCCTCAAGGTCGAGCGCAGCCTGAGCCATACGCCGCTGTTTCAGGTGATGTACAACCACCAGCCGGTGGTAGCGGACATTGCCTCGGTGAGCACCGCCTCCGGTCTGGAACTGGCGCTGGTGGAGTGGCAAGGCCGTACCACCCAGTTCGACCTGACCCTGGATACCTATGAAAAGTCCGGCACCTTGCACGCTGCGTTGACCTACGCCAACGACCTGTTTGACGCGCCCTCTATTGCACGCATGGCCGAGCACTGGGTCAGCCTGCTGCAGGCCATGGTTTCCGGCGACGAACACCGCATCGGTGAGTTGCCGATGCTGGCCGCCGATGAGCAGCAGGTGCTGGTCCAGGCATGGAACCAGACGGCCCAGGCGTACCCGACCGCGCAAGGAGTGCATCGGCTCATTGAAGAGCAGGTACAGCGCACCCCGGATGCTCCGGCGCTGGTGTTTGGTGCGACCACGTTGAGCTATGCCCAGCTCGACGCCCGCGCCAACCAGTTGGCCCATGCCTTGCGCGAGCAGGGCGTTGGCCCTGACGTGCTGGTGGGTATCTGTGTGGAGCGTTCGGTCGAGATGGTGGTGGGCCTGTTGGCGATCCTCAAGGCCGGCGGTGCCTATGTGCCGTTGGACCCCGAATACCCCCAGGAACGCCTCGCCTACATGATCGAAGACAGCGGCATCACGCTGTTGCTCAGCCAGCAAAGCCTGCAGGCTTCGCTGCCGATTAATGGCGTGCAAGTGATCGTTCTGGACCAGGCGCCGGGTTGGCTTGCCGGCTATAGCAGTGAATCACCGGCCGTGGCCATCCAGGCGCTCAACTTGGCCTACGTGATTTACACCTCCGGTTCCACCGGCAAACCCAAGGGCGCCGGCAACAGCCATCGCGCGCTGGTCAACCGTTTGTGCTGGATGCAGCAGGCTTACGGTTTGGACGCCAGCGATGCGGTCTTGCAGAAAACCCCGTTCAGCTTTGATGTGTCGGTGTGGGAATTTTTCTGGCCATTGATGACCGGCGCTCGGCTGGTGGTCGCCGCTCCTGGCGAACATCGCGAGCCGGCGCGACTGATCGAGACCATCGGCCGTCACGCCATTACCACCTTGCACTTCGTGCCGTCGATGCTTCAGGCGTTTATCCATGAGGCGGGCGTGCAGGCTTGTACGAGCCTCAAACGCATCGTGTGCAGCGGCGAAGCCTTGCCGTTGGACGCGCAGTTGCAGGTGTTCGCCAAACTGCCAGCGACGGGTTTGTTCAACCTCTACGGCCCCACCGAAGCCGCCATCGACGTCACCCATTGGACATGCGTCGACGAAGGCGCCGACAGCGTGCCCATCGGTCGTCCGATTGCCAACCTGGCTACCTATGTCCTCGACGCCCAGCTCAACCCGGTGCCCGCCGGTGTCTCTGGCGAGTTGTACCTGGGCGGTGTCGGCCTCGCGCGCAGCTATCACCGCCGCCCGGGCTTGACCGCCGAACGCTTTGTGCCGAGCCCTTTTGTTGACGGAGAGCGCCTCTATCGCACCGGCGACCGCGTGCGCCAGCGTGCCGATGGCGTGATCGAGTACCTCGGCCGCCTCGACCATCAGGTCAAGCTGCGCGGCTTGCGTATCGAGCTGGGCGAAATCGAAACCCGCCTGATCCAACACCCGCAGGTGCGAGAAGCGGTGGTGCTGGTGCAGGGCGGCAAACAGCTGGTTGCCTACCTGGTTAACGAGGGTGAAGCGCCGAGCGACCTCAAGGCCTGGTTGCTCAGCAGCCTGCCGGAATACATGGTGCCCACGCACTTCGTCACCCTGGCCAAACTGCCGGTCACTGCCAACGGCAAGCTCGACCGCAAGGCGCTGCCGTTGCCGGATGCTGCGCCGCAGCAAGCCTTTATCGCGCCTGAAAACGCCCTGCAAAAAGCCCTGGCGGCAATCTGGAGTGATGTGCTCGGCGCCGCGCAAGTCGGTCTGGACGACAACTTCTTCGAGCTGGGTGGCGACTCGATTATCTCCATCCAAGTGGTCAGCCGCGCCCGTCAGGCGGGGATTCGCCTCAGCCCGCGTGACCTGTTCCAGTACCAGAGCGTGCGCAGCCTGGCGCTGGTGGCGAGCTTTGAACAGGCGGCGGTTATCGATCAGGGGCCAGTCAGCGGCGAGGTGATCCTCACGCCCGTGCAACACAGCTTTTTCGAGCAGGTGATCCCGGCGCGCCAGCATTGGAACCAGTCGCTGCTGTTGGCCCCGCGTGAAGCCCTGGAGCCCGCGCGCATTGACGCGGCCTTGACCCGTTTGATTAACCACCATGACGCCCTGCGCCTGCGTTTTGTGCGCCAGGCAGACGGTTGGCAGCAGGCCCACGCCGAGCCGGTTGCAAGTGCTTCAGTGTGGCAGGCCCAAGTCGCTGACGAGGCTGAGCTGGCCGCACTTTGCGACAAGGCACACGGCAGCCTCAACCTTGAACAGGGTCCGCTGCTGCGCGCGGTACTGGTCTCGATGGCAGACGGCGCCCAGCGCCTGCTGCTGGTGGTGCATCACCTGGTGGTCGATGGCGTGTCGTGGCGCATCCTGCTCGAAGACCTGCAGCAGGCTTACCGCAACGCTGCGCTGCCGGCCAAGACCAGTGCCTACCAAGACTGGGCGCAGCAGTTGCAGGCCCATGCGCTGACGCTGGGCAACCAACTGCCGTATTGGCAGGCCCAGACCGCGAGCGCCGATCTGCCCTGCGACAACCCCCAGGGCGGCCTGCAGAATCGCCTGGGCAGCAAGCTCGAAATCCGCTTGAGCGCCGAACACACCCGTCAACTGCTGCAAGACGCCCCGGCGGCCTACCGCACCCAGGTCAATGACTTGCTGCTAACCGCGCTGGCGCGAGTGGTCAGCCGCTGGAGCGAGCAGCCTGCCGCGCTGATCCAGCTGGAAGGCCATGGCCGTGAAGACCTGTTCGACACGCTTGACTTGAGCCGCACCGTGGGCTGGTTCACCAGCCTGTTCCCGGTGCGCCTGCAAGCTGATGGCGAGCTGTCGGCGGCGATCAAGTCGGTGAAGGAGCAACTGCGCGCCGTGCCGCACAAAGGCATTGGCTACGGCCAGCTGCGCTACCTCGGCACGCCTGACGCCCGTCAAGCCCTCTCGAACCTGGCCGCGCCACGCATCACGTTCAACTACCTGGGGCAGTTCGACCGCCAGTTCAACGAGTCGGCGCTGTTCGTTCCCGCCACCCAGGGCAGTGGGCAGGCTCAAGACCCGGAGGCGCCGCTGGCTAACTGGCTGACGGTGGAGGGGCAGGTGTACGGCGGTGAATTGGCCCTGCAGTGGGGGTTCAGCCGTGAAATGTTCGAGGTCGCGACTATCCAGCAGCTGGCGGATGATTACCAGCAGGAACTGCTGGCCCTGATCGCGCATTGCGTCGACCCTAAACAGGGCGGCCTGACACCGGCCGACGTGACCCTGGCGCATTTGACCCAGCCCCAGCTCGACGAGTTGGCACTGCCGGCAAGGGACGTGCAGGACCTGTACCCGCTGTCGCCGATGCAACAGGGCATGCTGTTTCACAGCCTCTACCAACAGGGCGAGGATGATATTTACGTCAGCCAGCTGCGCGCCGATGTGCACGGGCTGGACGTGGCAGTCTTCCAGCGCGCCTGGGCGCAAGTGCTGGCACGGCATGACATGTTGCGCACCGGGTTTGTCTGGCAGGACGACCAGGGCCAGGCCCTGCAAGTGGTGTATCGACAGGTCAGCTTGCCGTTCACCGATCTCGACTGGCGTGGCCGTCAGGACCTTCCCGCCGCCCTGGGTAGCCTGGCCGCCGAGCACCACCGCGAGGGCTTCGAGCTGGCGCGTCCGCCGTTGCTGCGAGTGGCGTTGGTACGTACGGCTGAAGACTGCTGGCACTTGATCTACACCAGCCATCACATCCTGATGGATGGCTGGAGTAACGCACTGGTGCTCAATGAAGTGCTGCAGGCCTGCAAGGGCCAGGCATTGGCGCCGGTGGGCGCGGGGTTTTCCCAGCACATCGCCTGGTTGCAGCAGCAGGATCCGGCGTTGGGCGAGGCCTTTTGGCGCCAGCGCCTGGCGCAGTTGGACGAGCCGACGCACCTGGCGCGCAGTGTGGCCAAGAGCCCAGCGCAGAGTGCGGGTGAATACGGTGAAGTCCTGTGTGAGTGGGATGCTATCCAGACTCAGCGCCTGACGGCCTTCGCCCGTGCACACCAAGTGACCCTCAATACCCTGGTGCAATCGGCGTGGCTGTTGCTGCTGCAACGCTACACCGGCCAGTCCAGCGTCGCCTGTGGGGTGACGGTGTCCGGGCGCCCGGCGCAGTTGGCGGATGTCGAGCAGCAAGTCGGCCTGTTCATCAACACCTTGCCGCTGATTGCCGCCGCCAGCCCGGCGCAAAGCGTCAGCGATTGGGTGCGATGCGTACAGGCACTGAACCTGGAAATGCGCGAGCATGAACACACGCCGCTGTTTGATATCCAGCGCTGGGCCGGTTCGGCCGGTGAGGCATTATTCGACACGCTGGTGGTGTTCGAAAACTTCCCGGTGGCCAAGACGCTGGAACAGTCGGGCGAGGGCGGTTTGCGTTTCAGTGGCGTCAGTCATCAGGAGCGCACCAACTACCCGTTGACACTGACCGTGCACGGCGGCGAGCGCCTGAGCCTGCACCTGGAATACCTGCGTGCGCAGTTTGCCACCGACACCGTGCAGCACATTGGCAACTACTTGCAGGGCTTGCTGCAGCAATTTATCCAGGCGCCGGAGCAAGCCGTGGGCGCCATCCCCTTGCTGTTGGACCCTGAATACACCCGCGTGCTGCAAGACTGGAACCCGCGCAGTGTTGCTCAAACGGCCAAGGCAAGCGTATTGCAGCGCTTCCAACAACAAGCCGCGCTGCACCCGCAAAACATCGCACTGATCCTGGACCAGCAGCGTATGACCTACGCCGACCTCAACCTGCGCGCCAATCGCCTGGCCCATCGTCTGATCACGTTGGACGTCAGCGCCGACACCCTGGTGGGCGTGGCGGTGGACCGTTCCCTGGAAATGATCGTTGGCTTGCTGGCGGTGCTCAAGTCCGGTGGCGCTTATGTGCCGCTGGACCCGAAATACCCGGCCGAACGCCTGCAATGCATGATCGAGGACAGCGGTCTGCAATTACTGCTGACTCAGCAGCCGTTGGTGGCGCATCTGCCGATCAGCGCGAACCTGACGCTTGTGTGCCTGGAGTCCGGCGCAGACTGGTTGGCCGATTACAGTGCTGAAAACCCCGTGTCGAGGGCGCAGCCGGCCAACCTGGCCTACGTGATGTTCACTTCCGGCTCGACCGGCAGGCCAAAAGGCGTGGGCATCGACCTGGCGTCCCTGGCCCGGCATGTGGAGGTGTTCACCGAACTGTTTGCGCTGCAGGCCCATGACCGCGTGCTGCAATTTGGCACCTTCAACTTCGACGGTTTTGTCGAGCAGCTCTACCCGGCGCTGTGCTGCGGTGCGGCGGTGGTGGTACGCGGTGGCGAACTGTGGGACAGCGACACCTTCTACCAGCAACTGATTGAACACGATATTTCCGTGGTCGACCTGACCACGGCCTATTGGCTGTCTCTGGTGCGCGACTTTGCAGACCTAGGCCCACGTGATTATGGGCGCCTGCGCCAACTGCACATTGGCGGCGAAGCCATGCCGCCTGAAGGGCTGAATGCCTGGCGCGCAGCAGGCTTGCAGCATGTGCGGCTGCTCAATACCTACGGGCCTACCGAAGCCACCGTGACCGCCACTGCCCTGGACTGCGCCGCGTATGTCGAGGGCCGTGAAGCCTTGCCGTCGATGATGCCGATTGGCCGCGTGCTGGATGGCCGTGCCATTTACCTGCTGGATGCCAACCTCAACCCGGTGCCGGTAGGTGTCGCCGGCGAGTTGGTGATCGGCGGGCCGCTGCTGGCGCGGGGTTATTTCAAGCGTGCGGACCTGACGGCCCACCGCTTCATTCCCGATCCTTTCTGTGCTGACGGCGTCGGCCGTTTGTACCGCACCGGTGACCTGGCGCGCTATCGCGCCGATGGGATGATCGAGTACGTGGGGCGAATCGACCATCAGGTCAAGGTGCGAGGTTTCCGTATCGAGTTGGGTGAAATCGAAGCGCGCCTGCTGGTCCAGGCCAGTGTGCGCGAGGCGCTGGTGATCGCGGCGGACAACCAGTTGGTCGGCTATATCGTGGCCAGCCAGTCATTGTCCGACACCGAGCAGGCCCAGTTGCGCACGCAGCTCAAGGCCGCGTTGCGCCAAGAGCTGCCGGACTACATGGTGCCGGCGCATCTGCTGGTGCTGGAGCGCCTGCCGCTGAGCCCCAACGGCAAGCTCGACCGTGCCGCGCTGCCCAAGCCGGATACCAGCCAAGCTCTGGTCGATTGGGTTGCACCGGTCACCGAGACCCAGCAACGTGTCGCGGCCATCTGGGCCCAGGTGCTGGGCGCCGTACGGGTAGGGCTCAACGATCACTTCTTCGAGATGGGCGGGCATTCGTTGCTCGCCACGCAAGTGGTGTCCCGCTTGCGCCATGGCCTGGGGCTCGAAGTTGCACTGCGCACGCTGTTTGAGCAGCCCGTGCTGGGCGACTTTGTTAACACTCTGGCTGGGGTCAACACTCTGGCCGCGGTCAGCGCTTCGGCGCCGGCGATGGTGGCGGCGGATCGCGATCAGCCATTGTTGCTGTCCTATGCCCAGGAACGGCAGTGGTTCCTCTGGCAACTGGACCCGCACAGTTCGGCCTATCACGTGCCGAGTGCGCTGCGCTTGAAAGGTCCGCTGGACCGCTGCGCCCTGCAACGTGCCTTCGATACCCTGGTGGCGCGTCACGACAGCCTGCGCACGCATTTTCAGCAAGAAACCGACCGCACGGTGCAAGTGGTCAGCCCACAGGCGCGGATCGAACTCGCATTCGCGCTCACCGACCAAGCGCAGCTCAAATCCAGGGTGCAAGCGCTGGTGGCGCAACCGTTCGATCTGCGCCAGGGGCCGCTGATGCGTGTGAGCCTCTTGCGCCTGGCTGAAGACGAGCATGTGCTGGTCCTGGTGCAACATCACATCATCTCCGACGGCTGGTCGATGCAAGTGATGGTCGACGAACTGGTGCAGTTGTATACGGCCTACAGCCAAGACCAGGCCCTGCAATTGCCGGCGATGCCGATCCAATACGCCGACTACGCAAAATGGCAGCGCGATTGGATGGAAGCCGGTGAAAAGGCGCGCCAGCTCGACTACTGGCGTGAACTGCTCGGCGGCGAGCAACCGGTGCTGGAGTTGCCTTTTGATCACCAGCGCCCTGCGGTACCGTCCCATCGCGGCGCGCGTTTGTATATGGCGCTGCCGACCCCGTTGCTCGATGGCCTCAAGTCGTTGGCCCAGCGCGAAGGTGTGACGCTGTTCATGCTGTTGCTGGCCTCCTACCACGCGCTGTTGCATCGCTACAGCGGCCAGCAGGACATCCGTGTCGGCGTGCCAATCGCCAACCGCAACCGCGTAGAAACCGAACGGCTGATCGGCTTCTTCGTCAACACCCAGGTGCTCAAGGCCGAGATCGACGCGCAAACCACCGTTGCCCAGTTGCTGCAGCAGGTCAAACAGCGCGCCCTGGAAGCCCAGGCCCATCAGGACCTGCCGTTCGAGCAACTGGTCGAGGCCCTGCAACCTGAGCGCAGCCTGAGTTTGAGCCCGTTGTTCCAGGTGGCGTTCAACCACCACATCAGCCAGGCCAGCGAGCATTTACAGCGCCTGGCGCAGTTGGACATGAGCCCGGTGAGCTGGGATGAAACGGCCGCGCATTTCGACCTTACCCTGGATATCGAGGAGTCCCGTGACCAGTTGAGTGCGTCCCTGAGCTATGCGACCGACCTGTTCGTAGCGTCGACCATTGAACGCATGGCACGCCACTGGCAGAACCTGTTGCAGGCGATGGTTGCCGACCAGCAGCAGCCCATCAGCCAGTTGAACCTGCTCAGCCAGGATGAGCAACAGCACATCCTGCAGCTGTGGAACCAGGCCGACGCCGGTTTCTCGGCCGAGCGCCTGGTACACGAACTGTTCGCCGATCGCGCCCGGGAAACCCCGGATGCGGTGGCGGTCAAGTTCGATGCACAAACCCTGACTTATGACGAGCTGGACCGCCAGGCCAACCGCCTGGCCCATGCGCTGATCGCTCGTGGCGTCGGCCCGGAAGTGCGGGTGGCGATTGCCATGCCGCGCAGTGCGGAAATCATGGTGGCGTTCCTCGCAGTGATGAAAGCCGGTGGCGTGTATGTGCCGCTGGACATCGAATACCCGCGTGATCGTTTGCTGTACATGATGCAAGACAGCCGCGCCAAGTTGCTGCTGAGCCACACCAGCGCCTTGCCGCAATTGCCGCTCGCCGAGGGTCTGGACACACTGGCCATTGACCGCACCGAAGACTGGACCGGCTACAGCGATACCGCGCCGCAGGTAAATCTGGATGGCGATAACCTCGCCTACGTGATCTACACCTCCGGCTCCACCGGCATGCCCAAGGGCGTGGCCGTTTCCCACGGGCCACTGGTGGCGCACATCATCGCCACCGGGGAACGCTACGAAACCAGCCCGGCCGATTGCGAATTGCATTTCATGTCATTTGCCTTTGACGGCTCCCACGAAGGCTGGATGCACCCGCTGATCAATGGCGCCAGCGTGCTGATCCGCGACGACAGCCTGTGGCTGCCCGAATACACCTACGCGCAAATGCACCGTCACCACGTGACCATGGCCGTGTTCCCGCCGGTGTACCTGCAACAATTGGCCGAGCATGCCGAGCGCGATGGCAACCCGCCCAATGTGCGCGTGTACTGCTTCGGCGGTGATGCGGTGGCGCAGGCCAGTTACGACCTGGCTTGGCGCGCACTGAAACCAACATACCTGTTCAACGGCTACGGCCCGACCGAAACCGTGGTCACGCCATTGCTGTGGAAAGCCCGCCGAGGCGATCCCTGCGGCGCCGTCTACGCGCCGATCGGCACACTGTTGGGCAACCGCAGCGGCTACGTGTTGGACTCACAACTCAACCTGCAACCCATCGGCGTGGCTGGTGAGCTGTACCTCGGCGGCGAAGGCGTGGCCCGTGGTTATCTGGAGCGCCCGGCACTCACCGCCGAGCGTTTTGTGCCGGACCCGTTCGGCAAGCCTGGCAGCCGCGTTTACCGCAGCGGCGACCTGACCCGTGGCCGTGCGGACGGCGTGGTGGATTACCTCGGGCGTGTCGACCATCAGGTGAAAATTCGTGGTTTCCGTATTGAGTTGGGCGAGATCGAAGCACGCCTGCGCGAGCAGGACAGCGTCGGCGAAACCGTCGTCGTGGCCCAGGAAGGCCTGGCCGGTAAGCAATTGGTCGCCTATGTAGTGCCCGCCACCGTGCAGCTCGACCACACCGCGTTCCGCGACAGCCTGCGCCGGGCCCTGAAAACCCGGCTACCGGATTACATGGTGCCCACGCACTTCATGTTCCTGGACCAAATGCCATTGACCCCCAACGGCAAACTCGACCGCAAGGGCTTGCCCGAGCCGGATGCGAGCCTGATGCAGCAGCACTACGTCGCCCCGCAAACCGAGCTTGAGCAGCAGCTCGCCGCAATCTGGGCCGAGATTCTGCACCTGCCCCGCGTGGGCCTGGACGACAACTTCTTCGAAGTGGGCGGCCACTCCTTGCTGGCGATCCAGATCACTTCGCGGGTGCAGGCCGAACTGGGGCTGGAAGTGCCGCTGGTGGAAGTGTTCCAGACTGAAACGTTGCGCGCCTATGCCCAGGCCGCTGCCACCTTCCGCGCCGGCAGCGCGGAAGACTTTGATGATCTTCGTGACTTTTTGAGCGAACTAGAGGCGATTTGAACCATGCTTTCCAACCCTAATATCGATCTGGTTTCGCGCTTTCTTCGCCTGCCTCTGGAACAGCGTCAACAGTTCTACCAACGCCTGCAAAGCCGTGGCATGAGTTTCGCGCAACTGCCGATCGCCTCGATTCGCGAGGACGGCCAGCACGCACCGCTGTCTTATGCCCAGGAGCGCCAGTGGTTTCTCTGGCAACTGGACCCGGACAGCGCGGCCTATCACGTCCCCGGCGCCTTGCGCCTGAGCGGGCGCCTGGACAAGGCCGCGCTGCAGCGCAGCTTCGACACGCTGGTGACACGCCATGAAAGCCTGCGCACCCGTTTGCACCTGGAGGGCGAGCAGCGTGCCCAGCAAGTGTTGGCCCAGGCTGTGATCGAGATTGACGAAAGCTCGGTCGACGAGGCCCGGCTCAAGGCGTACGTCGAAGCTGAAATCGCCCGGCCTTTCGATTTGCAGCAAGGTCCATTATTGCGGGTCAGCTTGCTCGGCCTGAGCGAAGAAGAGCATGTGCTGGTGCTGGTTCAGCACCATATCGTCTCTGACGGTTGGTCGATGGGCGTGATGGTGCAAGAGCTGATGCAGCTTTATGCCGCCTACAGCCAGGGCCAGGAGTGCACGTTGGCACCGCTGCCGATCCAGTATGCCGATTACGCGTTGTGGCAACGCCGCTGGATGGAGGCGGGGGAGAAGGCCCGTCAACTGGATTACTGGCGTGAGCTGCTCAGTGGCACGCAGCCGGTGCTGGAACTGCCGCTCGATCACCCGCGCCCGGCACAGCAGAGTTTCCTTGGCGCACGCCAGGACATTGCCCTGGAACCCGCCCTGGTCGCCGGTCTCAAGGCCTTGGCCCAGCGCGAAGGGGTGACGCTATTCATGCTGCTGTTGGCGTCGTTTCAGGTATTTCTGTATCGCTACAGCGGGCAGTCGGACATTCGCGTCGGCGTGCCGATCGCCAATCGCAACCGCGTCGAGACCGAATCGCTGATCGGCTTTTTCGTCAACACGCAGGTGCTCAAGGCCGATCTCGACGGCCAGATGACCTTCGCCCAGCTGCTGCAACACACCAAGCGCCGCGCGTTGGAAGCCCAGGCCCATCAGGATTTGCCCTTCGAGCAACTGGTCGAAGCGCTGCAACCCGAACGCAGCCTTAGCCATAACCCGCTGTTTCAGGTGATGTTCAATCACCAGGCCAAGACCCCATCCGCAGAGCAGCAACTGCCGGGCCTGCGTGTGGCCAGCCTCGAACTGGAAACCCAAAGCGCCCAGTTTGACCTGAGCCTGGATACCCAGGAGAGCGGCGACGGCCTCTGGGCCTCCCTGACCTATGCCACCGACTTGTTCAGCGCGGCGACGGCCTCTCGCATGCTGGGCCATTGGCTGAACCTGTTACGCGCCGCCGTGGCCAACCCTGCATTGGCCTTGCAGGACCTGGCCATGCTGGATACCACGGAGCGCCAACAACTCCTCTACCAGTGGAATGCCACCGAGCGCGCCTACCCGCAAGGCCAGTGGGTGCATCAGTCGATTGAAGCGCAGGTGCTGGCGCAACAGGATGCACCGGCATTGCGCTTTGGTGACGTGTCGCTGAGTTACGCCGAGCTGAACCAGCGCGCCAATCGCCTGGCCCATCGCTTGATCGAAGCCGGCGTTGGCCCGGATTCGCTGGTGGGGCTGGCCGTGGAGCGCTCCATCGAGATGGTGGTGGGGCTGCTGGCCGTGCTCAAGGCCGGTGGCGCCTATGTGCCGCTGGACCCGGAATACCCGCGTGAGCGCCTGGCCTACATGCTTGAAGACAGCGGCGTGAAGCTGCTGCTGACTCAGGCGCATTTGCTCGAACAGTTGCCGATCCCACAAGGATTGGAAACCCTGGTGCTGGGTGAGTCCGGCTTCGACAGCTACAGCGACGCAAACCCGGATATCACGCTGGACGGCGAAAACCTCGCCTACATGATCTACACCTCCGGCTCCACCGGCCAACCCAAAGGCGCCGGCAACCGCCATTCAGCGCTGCTCAATCGCCTGCAATGGATGCAGGAGGCCTATGGCCTGGGCGCCAGCGACAGCGTGCTGCAAAAGACCCCGTTCAGCTTCGACGTGTCGGTGTGGGAGTTCTTCTGGCCACTGATAACCGGCGCGCGCCTGGTCGTTGCAGCACCGGGCGATCACCGTGATCCGGCCCGGTTGGTCAGCCTGATCACTGCCGAACAGATCACCACGCTGCACTTTGTACCCTCGATGTTGCAGGCGTTCCTGCAAGACCCGGCGGTTTCGACCTGCCACAGCGTGCAGCGCATCGTGTGCAGCGGCGAGGCGCTGCCGGTGGATGCGCAACAGCAAGTCATGGCCAAACTGCCGCAAGCCGGGCTCTATAACCTCTACGGTCCAACCGAAGCCGCCATCGACGTGACCCACTGGACCTGTGTCGATGAAGGGCGTGACGCCGTGCCGATTGGTCGCCCGATTGCCAATCTGGGCTGCTACATCCTCGACAGCCATTTCGAACCGGTACCGATTGGCGTGCTGGGCGAGCTTTACCTGGGCGGTGTCGGCCTGGCCCGAGGTTATCACCGACGTCCTGCATTGACCGCCGAGCGTTTTATCGCCCATCCCTTTGTCAGCGGTGAGCGTCTGTACCGCAGCGGCGACCTGGCGCGGTATCGCGCAGACGGCGTGATTGAATATGCCGGGCGTGCCGATCATCAGGTCAAGTTGCGTGGCCTGCGTATCGAATTGGGCGAAATCGAAGCGCGTTTGCTGGAACACGATTACGTCCGCGAAGCGGCCGTGTTGGCACCGGACAGTCAATACCTGGTGGGCTACCTGGTGCTGCAAAACGCAGCGGATGATTGGCGCGACGTGCTCAGCGCTCATCTGGCCGAAACCCTGCCGGATTACATGGTGCCCGCACAATGGATGCTGCTGGAGCAGATGCCGCTGAGCCCCAACGGCAAGCTTGACCGCAAGGCGCTGCCAAAGCCCGAAGCCACACAGCAATATGAAGCCCCGCAAAGCGCGCTGGAGCAGCAGATCGCCGCCATCTGGGCCGACGTGCTGGGCATCGAGCAGGTGGGGTTGAATGACAATTTCTTTGAGCGCGGAGGTGACTCGATCATCTCGATTCAGGTGGTCAGTCGCGCACGTGCCGCCGGTATTCATTTCACCGCCAAGGCGTTGTTCCAGCATCAAACCGTGCGCAGCCTCGCGCGGGTGGCGCAGTTGCAAACCGCGCGGGTGATCGACCAAGGTTCGGTGCAGGGTGAGACGCCGTTGCTGCCGTTCCAGCAGTTGTTCTTCGAGATGCAGCTGCCGGACCCGCATCACTGGAACCAGTCCTTCTTGCTGACGCCACGCCAAGCGCTTCAGGGCGATCGTCTGGAAGCCGCGTTGCAGGGCCTGATTGCTCACCACGATGTGTTGCGTTTGCGCTTCAGCCAGCACCTTGAGGGTTGGCAAGCCGAGCATGCTGCGGCTGGCACACAGGTACTGTGGCAAGCCAAGGTGGCAGATGCCAGCGAGTTGGCCGCGCTCTGCGAAAAAGCCCAGCGCAGCCTCGACCTGCAACAGGGGCCATTGCTGCGTGCGGTACTGGTCGAGCTGGCAGACGGTTCCCAGCGCCTGTTGCTGGTAATGCACCACTTGGTGGTGGACGGCGTGTCCTGGCGGGTGTTCCTTGAAGACCTGCAAGCGCTGTATCGCGAACAAAAATTGCCGGCCAAGACCTCTTCATTCAAAGCCTGGGCCGAGCGCTTGCAAGCCCACGCCCGTAGCGCTGCGATGGCGTCCGAGCAAGCCTTTTGGCAGCAACAGCTGCAAGGTGCGGCCACCGACTTGCCGTGCCGTGACCCGCAAGGCGCGCGTCCCGGGCGACTGGCCGAGACTGTGGTCAGCCAACTGGATGCCGAACGCACCCGGCAATTGCTGCAACAGGCGCCGACGGCCTACCGCACTCAGATCAACGACCTGCTGCTCACGGCCCTGGCTCGGGTGATCTGCCAGTGGACGGGTCACGCCTCGAGCCTGATCCAGCTGGAGGGCCATGGCCGTGAAGACCTGTTTGACGACATTGACCTGACGCGCACCCTGGGCTGGTTCACCAGCCTGTTTCCGGTGCGCCTGACCCCCGACGTGTCCCTGGCGGTTTCGATCAAACAGATCAAGGAGCAATTGCGCAGCGTGCCGCATAAAGGCTTGGGTTTTGGCGCTTTGCGTTACCTGGGCGATGACGCCACACGTGAGGCGTTCAGTGCTTTGCCAGCGCCGCGCATCACCTTCAACTACCTGGGCCAGGTTGACGGCAGTTTCGACCAACCGGACACCCTGTTCGCGCCCGCCGCAGAAAGTGCCGGTGCCGAACAAAGCCCGGATGCGCCGCTGGGTAACTGGCTGACGCTCAACGGCCAAGTCTATGGCGGCGAACTGCAACTGGGCTGGACGTTCAGCCCGCTGATGTTCGACCCCGCGGTGATCGAAACGCTGAGCGCGGCCTACACCCGCGAACTCAACGCGCTGATAGAACATTGCTGCACGCCCGGCAATGGCGGTGTGACCGCCTCGGATTTCCCGTTATCGCGCTTGAACCAATCGCAGCTGGAGTCGTTGCCGCTGGCGTTCGATGCCGTAGAAGACATCTACACCTTGTCGCCCATGCAGCAAGGCATGCTCTTTCACACCCTCTATGAGCAGACGGCGGGCGAATACATCAACCAGATTCGCGTGACGGCGCAAGGCCTGGACGTGGCGCGCTTCCAGCACGCCTGGGATGCCACGGTGCAGGCCCATGACGTGCTGCGCAGCGGGTTCTTCTGGGAAGGCCGGCTGGAATGGCCATGCCAGGTGGTATACCGCGAAGCGCGGCTGCCGATTCAGGTTCTGGACTGGCGCGCCATGCCGGAGCGCGAACTGGAACTGCGCAACCTGCAACAGGCCCAGCGCCGCCAGGGTTTTGACCTGGCCAAGGCGCCACTGGTGCGGCTGGTACTGGTGCGCACCGATGAGCAGTGCTACGAGTTGATCTACACCAGCCATCACATCCTGATGGACGGCTGGAGCAATTCGCGACTGTTCGGCGAAGTGCTGCAACGCTATGCCGGTGTGGCAGTGCCGGAAGCGGCCGGGCGCTATCGCGATTACATCGGTTGGCTGCAACAGCGTGATGCCGCTGCGACTGAAGCCTTCTGGCGTGAGCAATTGAGTGCATTGCAAACCCCGACACGGCTGGGCAGCAGCCAACCGATGGCGGTGCAAGGGCATGGCGAGTATCAACTGGCGCTTGATCGCACACTCACGACTCAACTTGAGTCGTTCGCCCGAAGCCACAAAGTCACGCTCAATACTTTGATCCAGGCGGCGTGGCTGATTCTGTTGCAGCGTCACAGCGGCCAGGCGGTAGTGGCTTTCGGTGCTACCGTGGCTGGGCGCCCGGCGGAGCTTGCGGGCGTTGAGCAGCAGATCGGTCTGTTCATCAATACCTTGCCGGTGATCTGCGCGGTCGAGGGGCAGGTGTCAGTGGCCGACTGGTTGCAAGCCGTGCAGGCGCAAAACCTGGCCTTGCGTGAGCATGAACACACTGGCCTGTATGACATTCAGCGCTGGGCCGGGCAGGGCGGTGAAGCCTTGTTCGACAATATCCTGGTGTTCGAAAACTACCCGGTGTCCAAAGCCCTGGCGCAAAGCGGCGGCAGCGGCATTCGGTTTGGCGAGCCCCATGCCCATGAACAAACCAACTTCCCGCTGACGGTGCTGGTGGATCTGGGCGAAACGCTGTCGGTGCAGTTCAGCTTTGCCCGCGCGCATTTCCATGAAGACCGGGTGCAAGGCTACGGCCGGCATCTGGTCAACCTGCTGCAAGCGATGCTTGAGGGCGGGCAGCAACGCCTGGGTGAGCTGGCGATGCTCGACGCCACTGAGCGCCAACAGGTGATTGAGGACTGGAACGCCACATCCCGCGATTACCCGTTGCAGCACACCGTGCATCAACTGATTGAAGCGCAGGTTGCGCTCACGCCAGAGGCACCGGCACTGGTGTTTGGCGAGCAACGCTTGAATTACGCTGAGCTGAACCGCCGCGCCAATCGCCTGGCCCATCGTCTGATCGAGGCGGGCGTGGGGCCGGACACACTGGTGGGGCTGGCGGTGGAGCGTTCCATCGAGATGGTGATCGGCCTGCTGGCAGTGCTAAAGGCCGGTGGCGCGTATGTGCCGCTGGACCCGGAATATCCGCGTGAGCGCCTGGCCTACATGCTTGAAGACAGTGGCGTGAAGCTGCTGCTCACTCAGGCGCATCTACTCGGTCAGTTGCCGATTCCACACGGCCTGGAAACGCTGGTACTTGGCGAGACTGGATTCGAAGACTTTAGCGCAGAGAATCCGGGTATTGCTCTGGACGGCGAAAACCTCGCCTACGTGATCTACACCTCCGGTTCCACCGGCCAGCCCAAAGGCGCCGGCAATCGTCATGCGGCCCTGACCAACCGCCTGCAATGGATGCAGGAAGCCTACGGCCTGGATGTCAGCGACAGCGTGCTGCAAAAGACCCCGTTCAGCTTTGATGTGTCGGTGTGGGAGTTCTTCTGGCCACTGATGACCGGCGCACGCCTGGTCGTTGCTGCGCCCGGCGATCACCGTGATCCGGCCAGGCTGGTCAGCCTGATCAATGCCGAACAGGTCACCACGCTGCACTTTGTACCCTCGATGTTGCAGGCATTCCTGCAAGACCCGACCGTCGCGACCTGCCACACCTTGCACCGCATTGTGTGCAGCGGCGAGGCGTTGCCGGTGGATGCGCAACAGCAGGTCTTCGCCAAACTACCGCAAGCCGGGTTGTATAACCTTTACGGTCCGACCGAGGCCGCCATCGACGTGACCCACTGGACCTGCATCAATGAAGGTCGCGATGCGGTGCCGATTGGTCGCCCGATTGCCAACCTGGGCTGCTACATCCTCGACGGTAACTTTGAGCCGGCGCCGGTGGGCGTGTTGGGCGAGCTGTACCTGGGCGGTGTCGGCCTGGCCCGGGGTTACCATCGCCGCCCGGCATTGACCGCCGAGCGCTTCATTGCCAACCCCTTTATCGACGGTGAGCGCCTGTATCGCACCGGCGACCTGGCGCGCTATCGCGACGACGGCGTGATCGAGTACGCCGGGCGTATCGACCATCAAGTCAAGTTGCGTGGCTTGCGTATCGAGTTGGGTGAAATCGAAGCGCGCCTGCTCGAACACGAGTGGGTGCGTGAAGCCGCGGTGTTGGCCGTCGACGGCAAATACCTGGTGGGCTACCTGGTGTTGCAAAACGCCGCCGACGACTGGCGCGACGTGTTGAGCGCGCACTTGGCCCAACACCTGCCGGACTACATGGTGCCCGCGCTATGGATGCTGCTGGAACAGATGCCCCTGAGCCCCAACGGCAAGCTTGACCGCAAGGCGCTGCCGAAGGTGGACGCCAACCTGCAGGCGCGCGAATACGCGGCGCCGCGCAGCGACCTGGAACAACAGATCGCCGCAATCTGGGCCGAAGTACTCGACGTGCAACGGGTGGGCTTGAACGACAACTTCTTCGAGTTGGGCGGGCATTCCCTGTTGGCGACCCAAGTGGTGGTGCGCCTGCGCGAGCAGTTGCACGCCGAATTCGACGTCAAATCGATCTTCACCACCCCGACCCTGGCGGATTTCAGTGCCTATGTCGCCACCCGGCAAACAAATAATTCACCGGTGCAGGACGCATTGGCTAAATCCTTGGAGGCCCTCAAACGTCTATCAGCAGAAGATTTGGATAAATTGATTTCCTGAGGGGCGTGGCGTGCAAGCATTAATCGAGTCGGTAGGTTCACTTTCTGCGCAACAAAAGAAAGCGTTGGCGGTAATGCTCAAGCAGCAAGGCATCAACCTGTTTGAGATTGCCCCGGTTTTCAAGCGTCAGGAAGGCGAGCCGCTGCGACTCTCTTATGCCCAGGAGCGGCAGTGGTTTTTGTGGCAGTTGGAGCCGCAGAGCCCTGCCTACCATTTGCCACGTGCGTTGCGGTTGAAAGGTCGACTTGATCGATCGGCCTTGCAGCGCAGCTTTGATGCCTTGATTGCCCGTCACGAAAGTTTGCGCACCTGCCTGCATCAAGACGTCGATCAGGTATTACAGGTGGTGAAGCCTGAGCTGCACCTTGAGATCGCTGAGGGTGTGGGTGAGCGCACGCAACTCGAAGCTCAAGTGCAAGCCGAAGTCGCCGAACCCTTCGATCTGCAACAAGGCCCGCTGTTGCGGGTGAAGTTACTGCAGCTGGCACCGGATGAGCATGTGCTGGTGCTGGTGCTGCACCACATTGTCTCCGACGGCTGGTCGATGCAGGTCATGGTCGATGAGCTGGTGCAGTTGTACGTGGGCTACAGCCAGGGCCAGGATGTGCGTTTGCCTGAGTTGCCGGTTCAATACCCCGACTACGCCTTGTGGCAGCGCAGTTGGATGGAAGCCGGCGAAAAAGAGCGCCAGTTGGGTTATTGGGTTGAGCGGTTGGGCGGTGAGCAACCGGTATTGGAGTTGCCCCTGGATCATCCGCGCCCGCCGGTGCAAAGCTATCGCGGCGCGCGTCTGGACATGGACCTGGACGCGGTGTTGGTCAGCCGCCTCAAGGCGCTGGCTCAACGCGAAGGTGTGACGTTGTTCATGCTGTTGCTGGCGTCCTTCCAGACGCTGTTGTATCGCTACAGCGGGCAGTCGGATATCCGCGTCGGAGTGCCGATCGCCAACCGTAATCGCGCAGAAACCGAGCGCCTTATCGGCTTCTTCGTCAATACCCAGGTGTTCAAGGCTGATATCGACGGGCAGATGCCCTTTAGTCAGTTGCTGGCCCAGGTCAAGCAGCGCGCACTCGAAGCCCAGAGCCATCAGGATCTGCCGTTCGAGCAGCTTGTCGAGGCGCTGCAACCGGAGCGCAGCCTGAGCCATAACCCGTTGTTCCAGGTGATGTTCAACCACCAGACCGAAGCCCATAAGTCGCGGGGCGAGCTACAATTGCCGGGCCTGGCACTTGAGGCGCTGGAGTGGGGCAGCCAGAGTGCACAGTTCGACCTTAGCCTGGATACTCAAGAATCTCCGCAAGGTATCCGGGCTTCGCTGACCTACGCCACGGACCTGTTTGAGGCGCCCACTGTGCAGCGCATGGCCGAGCATTGGCAGCGTTTGCTGCGCGCTATTGTCGGGCGTGCGGACACCCGTGTGGCGCAGTTGGCCATGCTGATCGATGCAGAACAGCGTGATTTGCTGTACGCCTGGAACCAGGGTGGCCCCGTGTTCGAGGCGGCGGCAGGCGTTCACGGGTTGTTCGAGGTCCAGGTGCAGCAGCGCCCGGAGGCAGTTGCGCTGTGCCTGGACGAACACACCATCAGCTATGCCGAGTTGAATCGCCAGGCCAATCGCCTGGCACATGCGCTGATTGAGCGCGGTGTCGGCCCGGAAGTGCGGGTGGGTGTGGCAGTCGAGCGCTCGTTCGAGATGGTGGTTGGCTTGTTGGCCGTGCTTAAGGCGGGCGGCGCCTATGTGCCGCTGGATCCGCAATACCCGCGTGAACGCTTGCTGCACATGCTTGAGGACAGCGGTGTGCGTTTGGTGCTGACGCAATCCCATGTGCCGATGCCGCTGCCCGAAGGCATGGCGACGTTGGATGTGGCGGATTCGGGGCTGGCCCACTACGGCGAGAGCAACCCGCTGGTCAAGGTCGACAAACACAACCTGGCTTACGTGATCTACACCTCCGGTTCCACCGGCAAGCCCAAAGGTGTGGCGATCAATCATGCGGCGCTGACTGAGTTTTCCCGGATGGCCGCCGATTACTCGCGCCTGACCCAGGATGACCGCGTACTGCAATTCGCTACCTTGAATTTCGACGGTTTCGTCGAGCAGCTCTACCCGGCGCTGACCCACGGCGCGACGGTGGTCCTGCGCGGGCCGCAGCTGTGGGACAGCGCTCGGCTGTACGACGAAATCATCGCCCAAGGCATCACCCTGGCCGACTTGCCCACCGCTTACTGGAACCTGTTCCTGCTCGATTGCCTGGCGGCGGGGCCTCGATCCTATGGCGCGCTTCGCCAGGTGCACATCGGTGGCGAAGCCATGCCACTGGACGGCCCGGCGCAGTGGGTGAAAGCCGGTCTTGGCCATGTACGCTTGCTCAATACCTATGGCCCCACAGAAGCGACCGTGGTGTCGAGTGTGCTGGACTGCTCAGCGGCTGCTGAAATCGTCGGTGCCACCGCCAGCCCGATTGGCCGTTCCTTGCCAGGGCGCGCCCTTTACGTGCTGGACCGTGACTTGAACCTGACGCCGTTGGGGGCGGTGGGCGAGTTGTACATCGGCAGCCGCTGCGGTTTGGCGCGCGCCTATTTGAACCGCGCGCTGCTCACGGCTGAGCGCTTTGTGCCGGACCCGTTCGGCGAAATCGGCGAGCGCCTGTATCGCACCGGTGACCTGGCACGCTATCGCGCCGATGGCGTCATCGAGTATGTCGGGCGGGTCGATCATCAAGTCAAGATCCGCGGTTTTCGTATCGAGCTGGGTGAAATCGAGGCGCTGTTGTTGGCTCAGCCCTGCGTGCGCGAAACACTGGTGCTGGCCGTCGACAATCAATTGGTCGCCTATCTGGTTGCCGAGCAGCAAGACGCCGCAACCCTCAAGCTGACGCTGCGCGAACAACTGCCGGATTATATGGTGCCGACCCACATCATCTTCCTTGACCGCATGCCGCTGAACCCCAACGGCAAGCTGGATCGTCACGCGCTGCCCAAACCCGACGCCAACCAATCGCAGCAGGCATGGGTGGCACCGGTGACTGAGCTGGAGCAGCAGGTCGCTGCCGTATGGGCGCAAATCCTGGGTGCCGAGCGGGTAGGGTTGACCGACCACTTCTTTGAGATGGGCGGGCATTCGCTGTTGGCCATGCAGGTGGTATCACGCTTGCGTCATACGCTGGGGCGCGAAGTACCGCTCAAGCTGGTGTTCGAGCAGCCACGCCTGGAAGGATTTGCTGGCGCTTTGCACGCGCTGGATGGTGGCCTGGGTGAGCAGGCGCCGGCACTGGTGGCGGTCGGTCGTGACCAGCCGTTGCCACTGTCCTATGCCCAGGAGCGCCAGTGGTTCCTTTGGCAACTGGCCCCGGACAGCGCCGCCTACCATATCCCCAGTGCCTTGCGCCTCAGGGGGCGGCTGGACACGGCGGCGTTGCAGCGCAGTTTCGATGAGTTGGTCGCTCGCCATGAAAGCCTGCGCACCTGCGTCGAACAGCACGCGGAGGGGGCGCGGCAAGTTATCCGTGCGCAGGTGGTGTTGCCTGTCCAGTGCGTTGACGTGCAAGAAGCTGATCTGCAAGCGCAAGTCGAAGCCGAAATCGCCCGCCCGTTCAATCTGCAACGCGGGCCGTTGCTGCGCGTGACCTTAATGCGTGTGGCGCAGGACGATCATGTGTTGGTGCTGGTGCAGCATCACATCGTTTCTGACGGTTGGTCGATGCAAGTCATGATCGACGAACTGGTGCAGCTCTATGCCGCGTTCAGCCAGGGCCAGGCTGTGCAGTTGCCGGTGATGCCGATCCAGTACGCCGACTTTGCCGTGTGGCAGCGTACGTGGATGGAGGCGGGTGAAAAGTCCCGCCAGCTGGATTACTGGCGTGACTTGCTCGGTGGCGAGCAGCCGGTGCTGGAGTTGCCGTTCGACCATCAACGCCCAGCGCAGCAAAGCCATCGCGGCGCGCGCCTGGATGTACCGTTGCCTGCCAGCCTGGCGCAAGGTCTTAAAGCCCTGGCACAAGCGCAGGGCGTGACGATGTTCATGTTACTGCTGGCCTCGTTCCAGACGTTGCTGCACCGCTACAGCGGCCAGCAAGACATTCGCGTAGGCGTGCCGATCGCGAATCGCAACCGTGTGGAAACCGAGCGTCTGATCGGCTTTTTCGTCAACACTCAGGTACTCAAGGCCGATATCGACGGGCACATGACGGTTGCCGAGTTGCTGGTCCAGGTCAAGCAGCGTGCGCTGGAGGCCCAGGCCCATCAGGACCTGCCGTTCGAGCAATTGGTCGAAGCCCTGCAACCCGAGCGTAGCCTGAGCCTGAACCCGCTGTTCCAGGTGATGTTCAACTATCAGAGTGAGGGTCACCTGGGGGCGCAAGCACTGACGGATTTGCGCATCGAAGGCCTGGAGTGGGAACGCCGTACCGCGCATTTTGATCTCGACATGGATGTGCATGAAAGTACAGAAGGGCTGTGGGCCTCGCTGGGCTATGCCACCGACCTGTTTGAAGCCGTCACCATTGAGCGGATGGTCCGCCATTGGCAGAACCTGTTGCAGGCGATGGTGGCCGATCAACAACAGAATATCGGCCAGTTGCACTTGTTGGACAGCGACGAGCAGCAGCACATCCTGCAACTGTGGAACCGCACCGATTCCGGCTTCTGCGCCAAACGTCTGGTGCACGAGCTGTTCGCCGATCGCGCACGGGAGAACCCGGATGCGGTGGCGGTCAAGTTTGATACCCAAACCCTGACTTATGGCGAGCTGGACAGCCAGGCCAACCGCCTGGCCCATGCGCTGATCGCACGTGGCGTCGGCCCGGAAGTGCGGGTGGCGATTGCCATGCCGCGCAGCGCGCAAATCATGGTGGCGTTCCTCGCGGTGATGAAAGCCGGTGGCGTGTATGTGCCGCTGGACATCGAATACCCGCGTGATCGTTTGCTGTACATGATGCAAGACAGCCGCGCGAAATTGCTGCTGAGCCACAGCAGTGCCTTGGCGCAATTGCCGCTCGCCGCTGGCCTGGACACCTTGGCCATCGACCGCACCGAGGACTGGACGGGCTACAGCGACACGGCGCCAAGCGTCAATTTGGACGGCGACAACCTCGCCTACGTGATCTACACCTCCGGCTCCACCGGCATGCCCAAAGGCGTGGCGGTTTCCCACGGGCCGTTGGTGGCGCACATCATCGCCACCGGCGAGCGTTATGAAACCGGCCCGGCCGATTGCGAACTGCATTTCATGTCCTTCGCCTTCGATGGTTCCCATGAAGGCTGGATGCACCCGCTGATCAACGGCGCCAGCGTACTGATCCGCGACGACAGCCTGTGGCTGCCGGAATACACCTACGCGCAAATGCACCGTCACCACGTGACCATGGCCGTGTTCCCGCCGGTGTACCTGCAACAGTTGGCCGAGCATGCCGAGCGCGATGGCAACCCGCCCAATGTGCGCGTGTACTGCTTCGGCGGCGATGCGGTGGCGCAGGCCAGTTACGACCTGGCGTGGCGCGCACTGAAACCGACCTACTTGTTCAACGGCTACGGCCCGACCGAAACCGTGGTCACGCCGCTGCTGTGGAAAGCCCGTCGCGGCGATCCGTGCGGCGCGGTCTATGCGCCGATCGGCACACTGTTGGGCAACCGCAGCGGCTACGTGCTGGACTCACAACTCAACCTGCAACCCATCGGCGTGGCTGGTGAGCTGTACCTGGGCGGCGAAGGCGTGGCGCGTGGTTATCTGGAGCGCCCGGCGCTTACCGCCGAACGTTTTGTGCCGGACCCGTTCGGCAAGCCCGGCAGCCGCGTTTACCGCAGCGGCGACCTGACCCGTGGCCGTGCGGACGGCGTGGTGGATTACCTGGGGCGTGTCGATCACCAAGTGAAAATCCGTGGTTTCCGTATTGAGCTGGGTGAAATCGAGGCGCGCCTGCGTGAGCAGCAGGCGGTTGGTGAAACGGTCGTCGTGGCCCAGGAAAGTCCGAGCGGCAAGCAGTTGGTGGCGTACGTCGTGCCCGCTGAGCCCGTGACCGACCCGGTCGCATTCCGTGAAGCCTTGCGTCGCGCCCTGAAAATCTGCCTGCCTGACTATATGGTGCCTGCGCACATCATGTTCCTGGACCAAATGCCGCTGACGCCCAACGGCAAGCTCGACCGTAAGGGGCTGCCACAGCCGGACGCGGCGCAGTCGCAAGGCGTGTGGGTTGAACCGGTTACGCCATTGCAACAGCAGGTCGCGGCGATTTGGGCCCAGGTGCTGGGCGCTGCGCGCATTGGCCTGACGGACCACTTCTTCGAGTTGGGCGGCCACTCGTTGCTGGCCATGCAGGTGATTTCTCGAGTGCGCCAGTTGCTTGGACGCGAGGTGCCACTGCGCACCTTGTTTGAGCAGCCGCAACTGCAGGGTTTTGTGCTGGCACTGCACGCCGCTGAAGAGGACTTGGCGCCGCCAATGCGGGCGATAGGGCGGGATCAGCCGTTAGTGCTGTCCTTTGCCCAGGAGCGACAGTGGTTTCTTTGGCAGCTGGACCCGCAAAGCGCCGCTTACCACATCCCGAGCATTCTGCGCCTGAGCGGCCGCCTTGATCTGCATGCCTTGCAGTGCAGCTTTGATCGCTTGGTGGCGCGACATGAAAGCTTGCGCACTCGCATCAATCAGCAGGATGAGCGCACGGTGCAGGTGGTTTTGCCTGCCGAACCGTTGTCAATCATGCGAGGCGATGCCACTGAGCAGACACTGCAGCAGCAGGTAGAAGCCGAAATTGCCAAGCCTTTCGACCTGCAGCAAGGGCCGCTGCTGCGCGTCACCTTGTTGCGCCTGGCCGAAGATGAGCACGTGCTGGTGCTGGTGCAGCACCATATCGTTTCCGATGGCTGGTCGATGCAGGTGATGGTCGACGAACTGGTGCAGTTGTATAGCGCCTACCGCCAGGGCGAGGTCGCGCAGTTGCCGGCGCTGGCGTTGCAATATGCCGATTACGCACACTGGCAACGCGAGTGGATGGCGGCGGGTGAGCGCGAGCGTCAGTTGGCGTATTGGCGCGAGCTGCTGGGCGGCGAGCAACCGGTGTTGGAGCTGCCCACCGCGCACGCGCGCCCGGCGGTGCAAAGCTATCGCGGTGCCAGCCTGGAGCTTGAGTTGCCGACGCCGCTCGCCGAAGGGCTTAACGCTTTGGCGCAGCGTGAGGGCGTGACATTGTTCATGCTGTTGCTGGCGTCTTTTCAGGGTTTGTTGTACCGCTACAGTGGCCAGCACGACATCCGTGTCGGGGTGCCGATCGCCAACCGCAACCGGGTTGAGGTCGAGCGGTTGGTCGGCTTCTTTGTCAACACGCAGGTACTCAAGGCCGACGTGGACGAGCAGATCACCGTTACCCAACTGTTGCAGCAGGCCAAACACCGCAGCCTGGATGCGCAGAGCCATCAGGACCTGCCCTTCGAGCAACTGGTCGAAGCCTTGCAACCGGAGCGCAGCCTGAGCCATAACCCGTTGTTCCAGGTGTTGTTCAACCATCAGAGCGAGGCGGGGTTGGCTACCCGCGGCCGTCAGTTGCCCGATTTGCGGGTAGAGGGCCTGGATTGGGGTAGCCAGACCGCGCAGTTCGACCTGAGCCTGGACACCCAGGCCACCGCGCAGGGTATCTGGGCCACCCTGACCTATGCGACCGACCTGTTCGAACCAGCCATGCTCACGCGCATGCTGGGGCACTGGCAAAATCTGTTGCAAGGCATGCTCGACGACCCGCAACAGCGCGTCAGCCAGTTGCCGCTGTTGGGCGACGCCGAGGAACGTAGCGCGCTGCAAGACTGGAACGCCACCGCGCGTGACTACCCGCAGCAGCCAGTGCATCAGTTGATTGAAGCGCAGGTCGAACTCACGCCGGATGCCGAGGCGCTGGTGTTTACCGGGCAGCGCTTGACGTACACCCAACTTAATCGGCGGGCCAACCGCCTGGCCCATCGCCTGATGGACGCCGGTGTCGGCCCCGACGTGTTGGTGGGGCTGGCCGTGGAGCGTTCGATAGACATGGTCGTCGGCCTGTTGGCGGTACTCAAGGCCGGTGGCGCTTATGTGCCGCTCGATCCGGAATACCCACGCGAGCGACTGGCCTACATGCTGGAAGACAGCGGCGTGAGTATGTTGCTGACCCAGGCCCATCTGCTGAGTCGATTGCCGATTCCACACGGAGTGGACACGCTGGTGTTGGGCGAGGCCGATGTCGACAGTTACAGCGAAGCCAATCCCATTAGCGTGCTGAGCGGCGAAAACCTCGCCTATGTGATCTACACCTCCGGCTCCACCGGCCAGCCCAAAGGTGCGGGCAACCGCCATTGTGCGCTGACCAACCGCCTGTGCTGGATGCAGGAAGCCTACGGGTTGAACGCCCGTGACACGGTGCTGCAAAAGACCCCGTTCAGCTTCGACGTGTCGGTGTGGGAGTTCTTCTGGCCGCTGATGACAGGCGCACGCCTGGTAGTGGCTGCGCCGGGTGATCACCGCGACCCGGCCAGGCTGGTAGCGTTGATCAACGCCGAACAGGTCACTACGCTGCACTTTGTGCCGTCGATGCTGCAGGCTTTCCTGCAAGACCCGGCCGTTGCTTCCTGCCACTCCTTGCAACGCATTGTGTGCAGCGGCGAAGCGCTGCCGGTGGATGCGCAACAGCAGGTATTGCGCAAGTTGCCGCAAGCCGCGTTGTACAACCTGTATGGCCCGACCGAAGCCGCCATCGACGTGACCCACTGGACCTGCTTCGACGAAGGGCGTGACACGGTGCCCATTGGACAGCCGATCGCCAACCTGTGCACCTATGTGCTGGACGCACAACTGCAAGCGACCGCTGTGGGTGTGGCCGGTGAGTTGTACCTGGGCGGTATCGGCTTGGCACGCGGTTATCATCGACGCCCTGGGCTCACCGCCGAACGGTTTGTTGCTTCACCGTTCGCGCCCGGAGCGCGCCTGTATCGTACCGGCGACCGCGTGCGTCAGCGTGCCGACGGGGTTATCGAATACCTTGGGCGCCTGGATCATCAGGTCAAACTGCGTGGCCTGCGCATTGAATTGGGTGAGATTGAAGCGCGTGTTCTTGAACATCCACAGGTGCAGGAAGCCTCGGTCCAGGTGGTTGATGGCAAGCACCTGGTGGGCTATCTGGTGTTGCTGGCGCCGAGCGAAACCTGGCGTGAATCCCTGGGCGCACACCTGTTGGCGCACTTGCCGGACTATATGGTGCCGGCGCAATGGGTGCTGCTGGCGCAAATGCCCCTGAGCCCGAATGGCAAGCTGGACCGCAAGGCGTTGCCCAAGCCTGATGCGCACGCGCAAGAACGCGTCTATCAGGCGCCGCAGACGCAGCTGGAGCAGCGCCTCGCGACGATTTTGGCCGAGGTCCTGGAGGTTGAACGCGTCGGGTTAAATGACAATTTCTTTGAGCTGGGTGGCCATTCGCTGTTGGTGTTGAGGCTCAAGGAGCGCATCCGCAAGGCGACCGGCACAGCGCTGTCGGTCAGCCAACTGATGCTTAACCCGACCATTGCGGGGCAGGTGGCCTGCCTGGGTGGTGAAACCCGCCACTCGCTGATCGTCAAACTCAACAGCCAGACCCAAGGCACGCCACTGTTCCTGTTCCACCCAAGCTTTGGTTCGGTGCATTGCTACAAGGCCATCGGCCTGGCACTGCGCGAACAACGGCCGGTGCTGGGGGTGATCAGTCGGGCGTTGGTCGAGGAGGGCAGTGACGTGCCCAACTGGCAATCAATGGTCGATGACTACACTGCGCAACTGCTCGATGCCGTACCCGAAGGCCCTTATCGCCTGGCCGGTTGGTCCCTGGGTGGCAACCTGGCCATGGAGGTCGCGTATGCGTTGGAACAGGCGGGGCGTGTGGTCGAGGTTGTCGGTTGGATCGATGCATCGCCGCCGCACTGGCTCAAGGTCTATTGGGACACGGCGGTGATGACCGATGACAGTGAAGTGCCGGTTAATCAGCGGCGTGTCGAGTTATTGCAGGTGATGTTTGCGCAGTCGAGCGCGTTGATTCAGGCAGCGTGGTTGCAAAGCCAGGCGCTCTCTGAAGACGAGGTGCAGCAATGGCAGGCGTTCAGCACGTGGGCCGAAGGCGCGCTTGGTGAGACCTATGTGGAGGTCAAGGCCAGCTTGCTTGAGGGCGACGAAGCGCAGATCTCCTGGGAACTCGACCGTGCTCTTGGCCAGAGTCTCAAGGACGCCGACTTCAAGCCGATCCAGGCACCGATCAATTGCTGGTGGGCCGCTGCGAGCCGGGCAGGGCAGCATCGTCAGTTAATTGAGGCAAGCATGGCGCAGGTTATGGGCCGGCCGTGTATTGAGCAGTCAGTACTGATCGACTCTACCCATGATCGAATCATCGATAACGCCGCGTTCGTGCAGAGCTTTGCTGATGCGATGAAGTAACCCCCCGTGTAAAAGAAACGCCCCTGGACCGATGGCCAGGGGCGTTTTTTTATCGGTGTTATTCGCCAAACGCCACGATTCAGCGGGCAACAAAAAGCCCCTGGTCATCAGCGATGACCAGGGGCATGGGCCGGATCAGAAGTTCCAGCGGGTGCTGAGCATGACGTTACGCGGGTCGCCGTAGTAAGCCGAGTTGTAGAAGCCGATGTTGGTGTAGTACTTCTTGTCGAAGATGTTGTTGACGTTGAGGGTCGCCGATACGTTCTCGGTCACCTGGTAACGGGCCATCGCGTCGACGATCCACAGTGGGTCCTGGGAGAAGTTTTCCTCGGTGCCTTTGGCATAGTTGTTCAGCAGTTTCCAGCCAGTGCCCTGCCAGCGCACGCCGGTGCCCAGGGTCAGCTTGTCGAGTGGGCCGGTCAGCTTGTAGCTGGTGTAGATATTGACCTGATCTTCCGGCTCCCAGGTGGAGAGCTTCTCACCCTGTTTGTCGCGCATGATCTTATGGGTATAGCCCGCCTGCAACTGCCAGCCTGGCGCCAGCTCGCCGGAAATTTCCGCTTCGTAGCCTTTGGTCTTGGCTTCGGTGCCCCTGGAGGCGTAATCCAGCCCTGGGTGGCTGTTGGGGATGTAATCCGTGTCGTCGACGGCGCGGTTTTTCTCGTGAACCTCGAAGTAGGCCAGGCTCGAATTCAGGCGACCGTCGAAGAACTCGCCCTTAAGGCCGATCTCGTAGTTCTTGCCTTCATCTGGTTCCAGCGGTTTGTCGTTGCGGTCTCGGTAATCGTCCTGGGGCAGGTAGATTTCGGTGAAGCTGGCGTAGGCCGAGAAGTTGTCGTTGAGGTCATAGGTGATGCCGGCATAAGGCACTACCTTGCCGGTGTCCTTGACCTGGCTGGTGCCGCTGACTTCGTAGTTGTTGACCCGAGTGCCGAGGATCAGGTGCAAGTCATCCGCGAGGCTGAAGCGCCCGGTGATGTAGCTGGCGCTCTGGCGGGTCAGCTCGTCGTTCTTTTTGGTTCGAGGACCACGGTCCGGCTTGGGGGCGTCGCCGTCCCAGTTGAAGTAGTCGTGGCTGTTGTCGTAGTTGGTGGCGTTGGTGTAGTCGCTGCCCAGCCAGTGCGAGCGCGAGACCGACGTGCCGACCACCAGTTCGTGCTCACGCCCGAACAGGCTGAACGGCCCAGTGGCGTAGAGATCACCCGTGTCGCTGGTGGTTTCACCATTGTAGGTACGGGTCAGCAGCGATGCCTTGCCCGTTTCGGCATTGGGTGACAGCAGGGCCGACAACGGGGCTTTGTAGCCGTTGATCTGGTGGTTGTACTGCGCCTTGCCGACCCAGCCGTTGTCGAACGTGTGTTCCAGGGTGGCGAAGGCGGTACGGGTGTACTGTTTCCACTTGCTGTACTTGGCGCCGTTGTTGAAGGAGCGCGGGGTGCTGATGTGGTTGCCGGCCGAGTCAAAGAGCGAGGCCGCACCGGACCAGCTGGAGCCCTGCGGGTCACTGTCCTGGTAGTCGCCACCGATGGTCAGCAACGTATCCGGTGCCAGGTCGAACTCGAGAATGCCGTAGTAGACGTTGGTCTGGCGTTGGTAGTGATCGAGGAACGTGTGTTTGTCCTGGTACGCCGCAACAGCACGGCCACGCACGTTGCCGGTCTCGGTCAGCGGGCCGCTGACGTCGATTTCCGAGCGGTAGTTGTCCCAGGAGCCCGCGCCCAGGTCCACATAGCCCTTGAATTCCGAGGTGGGCTTTTTACGCACCATATTGATGGTGCCACCCGGGCCGCCGGCGCCGGTCAGCAGGCCGGTGGCGCCCTTGAGAATTTCGACGCGGTCGTAGATCACGGTGTCGGTCAAGGTGTGGCCCGACGAGTACTGGGCATCCTGCAGGATCGGAATACCGTCGTACTGGAAGTTCTGAATGGCGAAACCACGAGAGAAATAGCTGGTGCGCTCGCTGTCGTAGGTGGCAACGGTGATGCCCGGTGTGTGACGCATCACGTCGTCGATCGACTTGAGGCTGAAGTCGTCCATAGCCTGGCGGGTCACCACGGAAATCGATTGCGGCGTCTCACGTGGGCTTAACACCATGCGCGTCGCGGTGGCGATGGTGCCAGGGGTGTAGGAGCCGGAACCTTCGGTGATGGTCCCCAACTGGTTGGCGGTCACCTGGGTTGCGCCCAGTTCCAGTGCCGACGTTTTCGCCGCGCTGATGGTGAACGAGCTGCCCTGCAGGTCATAGCTGATGCCCGTCCCGGACAGCAAGGTGGTCATGGCCTGGCCAGGTTGCAACTTGCCTTTGATCGCGTGGCTGCGCTTGCCTTCTACATCGGTAGGGCTGTAGAGCACCTGCAAGTTGGTCTGGCGACCGAACTCCTGAAGCGCGCTCCCCAGCGGCTGTGCGGGCACATTCAGCTCAACTTCCTGCGCCTGCACATAACCTGCCACCGGCAGTGCCAGTGCCAGGGCAATCGCGCTTGGCAGCAGAGGGGTATTCAAGAGGCGGCGCATGGAGAGTGCCTTGCTCAAGGGACTCAGACCGAACGTTGCTGGCATGGATGCATTCTCTTCTATGTTTTAAGTGGGCAGCTTTTAGTGTTTATTGAGGTCAATTCTCATTACCACTAGTGAGACGTTCCTATCCGGAAAAACCGGAAAATAAATTTCAAGCCGGCTCCATCTCGTGCACCACCTTGCCCGCTCGCAGGCGCACCAGTTGGTCGGCGATGTCGAAGTAGCGGTCGTCGTGGCTGATCACGATGATGGTTTTGCCCAGGCGCTTGAGGTCGGGCAGCAGCTCGGTGTAGAACACGCGGCGGAAGGCCGGGTCCTGGTCGGCGGCCCATTCGTCGAACACCAGCACCGGGCGTTCTTCGAGCCAGGCATTGACCAGCGCCAGGCGCTTGCGCTGCCCGGTGGAGAGGTCGGTGGTGCTGAATACGCCGTCCTTGACGCTGACTTTGTGCGCGATTTCCAGGCGCTCCAGGTACTTGGCAGCACTGTCCAGCGATTGCGTGGCGCTGCCCTGGACCAGGTCGTCGAACAGGTAATAGTCGGCGAACACCGTGGTGAACAATTGGCGATAGTCATCGCGCACCGGGTCGGTCACGGTTTCGCCGTTCAGGCGGATTTCGCCGGCGTCGGGTTGATACAGGCCCAGCAACAGTTTGATTAGTGTGGTCTTGCCGCAGCCGTTCTCGCCGACGATAAACACGATATCGCCCTGCTGGATGCTCAGGTTGATCGGCCCCAGGTGAAACGGCTCGCTGCCCTCTACCGGCGGTGGGCTGTAGGTGACGCCACGCAGTTCAAGGCTGTTGACCACCGGCGTGGGGGCTTCGCTGCCGTCCATCAACAGATGCGGCTCGGGGGACGAGAAGCGATCAGACAGCTCGGTGATACGCGCAAAGGCAATGCCGGCCTTGCCGATGATCGGCAGGTAACCGATCACGTGTTCGAGCGGGCCTTTCATGTACAGCAGTACCAACACAAAACCGGTGATCACCGCGGGGTCCGGGTTGGGGCTGTAGGCTTGCATGGCCAGGGCCAGGCCGATGACCACAAAGAACAGCATCGAGCCAAAGGTCTTGGCCACGATGTAAATGTTGACCGAGCGCACCTGGATGTCGCTGATCCGGTCGGCGGTTTCCTGGATACGGTGGGTGTTCATCCGGTAGCGCCGTGGCCGGTGGATGCGCAACTCCTTGGCGCCGGAGGCGATCGCCGAATAGTAGCGCTGCAGTTCGTCTTCCAGGTCACGGGCTGCATCGAAGCCGCGTATGCCTTTGTGGCCGGCGATGAACTGCACGCTGCTGCCGATCACAATGGCGACGATCATCATCAGGAACATTGGCACAGACAAGTAGGCCAGGTAACCCAGACACCCCAGGGTTACCGTGCTGGCGATGGCCAGCGGGGTGAACGCGAAGGAGAAATCGCTGATGGTATCGACGTCGTGGGTGAGCACCGGGATCAGGCGGTGCGAGCGGTAGCGTTCGATCTGCTCGATGGGCGCCGACAGCACTTTCTCACCGAGATCCTTGCGCAGGGCGGCAATGATCCGCTGGCCCACATAGTTGGTGCCGATATCCGAGACGATCGAACTGGTCAGCGCCAACAGGCATAGCGCCGCAAAGGTCAGGACCACGCCCTGGGTCATGCCGGTTGTAGAGTGCAGGGCGTTATTGATAGTCGCCAGCAGCAACGTGATGGCCAGGCCGCCGGCCATGCCCAGCGCGACAGAGACTGTCACGATGGTGCGAAAAGGCCTGAGCAATGCGAGCAAACCGTTAAAGGCGCCGCGCTTGGGGTCGGTCATAAATACTTCCCGGAAAGTGAAAAAAGAGGGGGCTGGGCACACAGACCCTTACCCATGACAAACGAAGTGCCGGGGCGACTATTTAGCGCGGCGCGCCGGGCGGTGGCCTGGGTCGATAAATTGCCTGCAGGGTGGTTCGTTCTTGTTGTGTAGGCGCACGCGTATTGGCGCGTGCCTGATCTATCCAGTGAGAGCGAAACAATGACGAAAAAGAATCTGGTGTATGTCTGGTCCCTGAGAAACGCTGCCGCCGACAAGGCCGGGCAGCCGGTGGCCTACAAGGACCACGAGCGCTATATGAAGTCGGTGCTGGAGTTTCTGGTGGGGTCGCTGAACGACACACCGTTGGGCCAGGCCTACAACCTGGTCGGCGTGGTGTACGACGATGACGAGCAGAACCCGCGGGACCAGCAGTTGGTGGCCGACTATGGTTTTGCCTATCAGCCGGGTCGCCAGTGGCTGTACCCGGCGGACCTGCGCGTGCAGGGCAAGCTGGTCAATGACTTGTTGCTGAGCGTACCGTCCACCTATCGCCGCCTGCCGCGTGGCAGCGCCGAACACATCGCCGGCAAGCAGGATTTTGAACGTCGCTTGCACGACACCCTGGTGGAGTTGAAGGCCGATATCGTGGTGCTGGACGGCCTGCTGGTGATCCTCGATGAGCTGGTGCGGCCCGGCGCGCCGTTCGCGCGGCGGATCATGAACATTCACCCAGGCATTACCCGTATTGAATCGCCTTACGAGCGCCGTGGCGCCTATGCCACCTGGAATGCCTTGTACGGCGCGCGCGGGCAGGCGGTGGTGGATTGGGCGAGCAAAGAAACCAAGGCCTGCGAACCGCTGTACCTCACCGGCGCTTCGTTCCATTACGTGGACAACGGCATTGATTCGGGCGAAGTGTTCCACGACGTGCTGAAAACCGAGATTTCGCCTGAGGACACCATCCTCGAATTGCGCTGGAACAACTTCAATAACAGCCTGTTCCCGGCGTTGCATGAAGGGTTGGAGTTGTTGGCCAAGCAGGCTTAAGGCGATCCAAGTGTGGGAGCTGGCTTGCCTGCGATGGCCTCAACTCGGTGTACCTGATGTACCGAGGTGTCTGCATCGCAGGCAAGCCAGTTCCCACATTCTGCTCGGTGTGCTGCTTAAAGGTCGCGCACTACCCGAAACCCAATCCAGTCCCCGCGGGTTTGCGGGTAGATGGTGTTGCGGTTGCCCGAGCGTGAGAACACCGGCGCTTCGCCCCAGTCATTGCCGCGGATCTGGTAGCCCTCGCAGTGGGGCTCCATCCAGGCGCTGCCGTCGGTAGGGGCGCCGATATAGTTGGGGTGCTCGCAGTCGGCAACCCGCTCATACACATTGCCGTGCATGTCGTACATGCCGAATGCATTCGGCGGGTAGCTGCCCACCGGCGAGGAATAGCTGTAGCCATCTGCCGGGCCGTAGGTGTTGGCGTGCTGGGCGATGCTGTAGCCCTTGCCCTCGTCGAACGGGAAGGGGAACGGCCCGGTGGAGCCGGCGCGGGCGGCGTATTCACGTTGGGCTTCGCTGACCATGTGGTAATTGTGCCCGGTTTTTTCCGATAGCCAGGCGACGTACTGCTTGATGTCGTCCATGTCCATGCACACTGCCGGCTGGCGTGGCCCTTGCGGGTAGCGGGGCTTGCTGGCGATGCATTCGCGGCCGGGGCGGGTGTCGCCGTCGGCGATCTTGACGCCGGTCTGGCGGATATAGCTGTCCCATTCGGCGGCAGTGACGTGGAAGCGGCTCATGGCAAACGGTTTGGCGAAGGTCACGTCGTGCATCGGGCCTTCATCGGGCTCGCGGCCGACTTCGTCTTCCGGCGTGCCCATGGTGAAGGTGCCGGCGGGCAGCACCACCATTTCCGGGCAGTCCTTGCAGTCCTTGAACACTTTGCCGGGTTGCGGCGTGGCGGCCTGCGCCAGGTTGGGCAGCCATGCCGCGCAAAGAGCAGTCAGCGCCAGGGCGGTCAGGGGTTTGAGTCGGGATGGATTCATGTGGGCATCTCGTTCAAAGGAAAAAAGGGCGCATCACAGGCGTTGGCTCAGCAGGGCCATAAACTGCTGGATTTCGTCCGAGCTGTTAAGCAGGCCGGGGGAAGTGCGGATCACCGGGCCGACATCGCGGTCGACGGCATCGATCACCACGCGGTTTTTCAGCATATGGGCGACGACCGCTTCGCTGTCCTGGTCCTTGACCCGAAAAAACGTAAAACCGGCCGACAGGTCGGTGCTGCGCGGTGTCACCAACTCGATCTGCGGATGCGCCAGCAACTGGGTTTTGAGTTCGCTGTTGAGTACGTGGATGCGCGCCTCAACCTGTGCCTTGCCCAGTTGCAGGTGCAGCTTGAACGCTTCATCCGCCGCCCAGCGATGCTCAAAGGCGTGGTAGCCGCCGGGCGTCATGGTGGTGGCAAAGTTGGTGTCTTCGGAGAAGGTCGGCACCATGGGTGTGACGTATTTGTTTTCGGCGTCGCGGGCGCAGACCAGCCCGGTGCCGCGTGGGCCGAACATCCATTTATGCGTGCCGGCGATAAAGAAGTCGCAGTGCATGGCCGGGAAGTCGAGGTTCTCCACGCCAAAACCATGTACGCCATCGACCACATACAGGATGCGGTCGTTGTCGTCGCGGTTGCGATTGAGTTCCTCCACCAGCTTGCCGATTTCGCCGATCGGCAGCTTCACGCCACTGCCGGACTGCACCCAGGTCATGCCCAGCACGCGGGTAGTGGGGCGAATGGCGCGCTTGATGTTGCCCAGCACTTCGTCACTGGAGACCTGGCTGGCGCGCTCGAACAAGCGGATGCGCCGCACCTGGGTGCCTTGGCGGGCGACGCGAAAGTCCAGCACGTTCTGGGTGGCGTAGTGTTCGTGTTCGGTGGTGAGAATCTCTTGGTCGGGGCGCAGCTTGATCCCGCCGTAGATCATCGCCAGGCCTTCCGACGTGCTGCCGGTGAGGGCGATCTGAGCCGGCTTGGCGTTCAGGTAACGACCGGCCCATTCGCGCACCTGGCCTTCACGTTTCCAGGTTTCTTCCAGGCCCCAGTCCATGGCCAGGCCGGGGTTGCGGTCGATCTGCTGGCGGTAGCGCTCAATGGCTTCGCGCACGGGGCGTGGGTGGGAGGTGACCAGGAAGTTGGAAAAGTGCAGGTAGTTCGGGTCTTGGGTGAACAGCTGTTTGAAACCCGTCCATGGGTCGTTTGTGGCAGGCGACTGGGTGGCTGCCTGGGCGTGCGCGAGCAATGTGCTGCCCAATGGCAGGCTGGCGGCGAGTACGCCAGCCTGCTTGAGGAATGTACGGCGGTCGGTCATGGACTGGCTTCTGAGTAATTAGCGGTTGGCCAACGGCTTGGCGGCTTTTTGTACCTGGTCCCACACCCGCAGGAAGTTGCCTCCCCACAGCTTGGCGATGTCGGCCTCGGAGTAGCCGCGCTGGATCAGTTCGGCGGTGACATTGCGCACTTCGCCGACGTTCTCCCAGCCCTGGATGCCGCCGCCGTCGTTGAAGTCCGAGGCGATGCCGACGTGGTCGATGCCGATCTTGCGCACGGTGTAGTCAATGGCATCGCCCCAGTCCTTGAGGGTGGCCTTGGGTTCTTCTTCAAGAATGGCGTACAGCCCCTGGGCGTACTGGCCGAACTTCTGCTCGGACCAGGCGGCGATGATGGCGTCGCCGGGCATCAAGGCCATGGCCAGGTTGGGCAACGGCGGCAAATCAAAGCGCGCACGCAAAGTGTTGAGCTTGTCCTGAGTGGGTTGGCTCAATGGGCGCAAATAGGCCGGGAAGCCCACCACCTGCACCACGCCACCGCTGTTTTTGATCAGTTGCAGTTCTTTGTCGCTGAGGTTGCGCGGGATATCCACCGAGGCACGCGGCGCCGAATGCGAGGCAATCATGGGGGTACGGCTCAATTGCGCGACTTGCTCCAGCGCCTTGGTCGACATCTGCGACACATCAATGATCACGCCCAGGTCGTTGAGGCGGTGCACGGCTTGTTGGCCGATGGGTGACAGCCCTTCAAGCGCGTCGGTGGTGTCATTGAAAAACGGCAGCGGGCGTGACGAGTCGGACCAGGCGTTGTTGCCGATATAGCTGAAGCCGAACATGCGCATGCCGCGTGCCGCCCACAGGTCCAGCTGGTTGAGGTCGTCGCCCAGCGGGTAGGCGTTGAGCATGCTGATAAAGATCGCAAACTTGCCCTCGCCATGCAGGCGCCGCATATCGTCCGGGGTGTAGGCGATGCCGACCTGATTGGGGAAGTCGCGCACCATGCCGGAGATGATCTTGTAGCGTACCTCTTGCTCGTGGCGGGCCTCGTCGACAAAACCGTCGGTGGGTTTGTGCGGCGCGTTGGGGCCGTTCCAGATTTCCGGCCAGCCGAAAATCGTCAGGGCCGCGCCCGACAAGCGCCCGCGTGCCGCCTTGGCGAGGTCAAACTGGCCGCTGCCATCCTTGTCGGCTTCGTTGCCGGCGGTGCCGAAATCCATGGGCACGGTGATATGGCTGTCGAACGACAACAAGCGGTCCTGCATTTCGTTGGCCTGCTTGATCACCTCCAGCGGGTAGCCGGCATTGCCTTTGAACCAGTGATCCCAGGCCAGGAAACCGACCCCGGCGCCGATGGCCAGTGCCAGCGGCAGGCCGATATACAGCGCCTTTTTCGAACGTGATTTTGTCATTGCCATCTCAGTCAGTTGAGGCCTTTGCTATCAGGGAAGAACGAGCCATGGCCGGGGAAATTTAGGCGCGGGCGCTGGGCCGGTAAATTTCTCGCGGCCGTCAACGTTCTAGCTCTGATCAAGCTGTTTCCTAAGGTAGACAATGACCCTCTCTCGACGTGGCTTCATCGCCGGCCTGGCGCTGACCGGCGCTGCCGTGCCAGCGGCCCTTTATGCCCACCGCGAGCTGACGCGTGAAGAATTCCCGATCACGCCGGGCGAGGCCACGGTGGACCTGGCCGACACCGCCGGCCAACACCTGGCCAATACCCTGCGCGGTGTGTGGAGCCTGCGCCTGGAGGGCCGCGATGCAGGCCTTAAAGGCTTGCCGCTGCAAGGCCTGGAGCTGTTGCTCGACATCGCCCCGCGCGGCCGTGGCTTGCGTGGCTATCTGGACACCGCTGCAAACCTGCGTGCCGAGGGCGAGCCGCGTTACCGCGTGCTCGGTGATCTGCTGACGGGCGAGGGCGCCGTGCTCTACTGGCGCCTGATCGACCGCGACGCCGCGGATGGCGCACCGGCCTATGAGTTCAAGATGACCCTCGACGAAGTTTGGGCCGACTTCGCCAATGCCGGCAGCAGCACCCTGAGCGGGCAGGTTCTCGACCTTGAGCGTCCCCTGGCCCTGACCGAGCGCGACAACCGCTTTATCGCCCACAAGCAACTGTTCCCCGAGGCGCGCCAGCGTATCGGCCTTAACCCGACCTTGCTGGCCTGGCTGATCGCGCCTGAGCACCGGCTGTTCCACCAGCTCTGGCACGCCACCCGTGACCAGTGGCACAAGCTGTCCGAGGAAAAACGCGATGCCCTGCGCGGTATCGGTTGGCAACCCGGGCCACGCGGCCAGGAGCGCGACGCGCGCGGCAAACGCAAAGACCGCAACGGTTCGGGTATCGACTTCTTTTTCATGCACCGGCATATGCTTGGCACTGCGCGCTCCATGCAAGACCTGCCTTCCTGGCCGCAATTCCCTGAACCCCAACCGGCGCTGGAACGCGATCGCCTGGGGTTTTTGCGTTATTTCGATAACCACGACGGCTTTGCGCTGCCACCCTGTTGGTCAGCACCTGATGACAGCGACTACACCCAATGGGTCAGCGATATCAAGGCGGCCGAGACCTACCACAGCAACTTCCAGGTGTGGGAGTCGCAGTACCGTGACCCGCGTTACCTGGCCAAACTGACCTTGGGCCAGTTAGGTTCGGAGATGGAGCTGGGCCTGCACGACTGGCTGCACATGCGTTGGGCCTCGGTGCCCCGTGACCCGTCCAACGGCGCGCCGGTGCCGTTCGCCCGTGACCCGGCGGACTTTGCCGCGCGTTGGTACGCGCCGCAGAACGACTTCCTGGGCGACCCGTTCTCATCGCACGTAAACCCGGTGTTCTGGCACTTTCACGGCTGGATCGATGATCGCATCGAGGACTGGTTTCGCGCCCATGAGCGGTTCAATCCAGGCGAGGTCAGCCGGCTGGAGGTCAACGGGGTCAAGTGGTTTGCCCAAGGCCGCTGGGTGGAAGTCGCTGACCCATGGCTGGGGCCGGACACCCACGGTTGCAGCACCACGCCGGGGCTGCAGATGGGGCGGTCGATGGAGATGGACCCGGAGACCATGAAGCTGGCGCTGCGCATCACCTTCGCCGAAGAAGACGGATTGCAGGCCTTGTTCAAGCGCGTGCCGAAACGGCCCTGGTATGCGCGCCACCTGAAACTCAAGTAATGCCCGGGACGTTTGGCCACAGGTCTGCAACAAGGAACAAACGTTCGGCTTCTTCCCAATCTGCGCCTTGCTGAACCAGCCGCACCAGTAATTGGGCCGGTGCCATCGGGTCGAGGTCTGCCAGCCAGGCTTGCATCTGGTCAGCACGCCACACCTGATCCTCCGAGTAATGCGCCGGCGCCAGCCAGGCGTGCCGAGGCAGGGGTTGCCAGCGCCCCGGCGGGCTCTGGCTGACGAAGTCGCGCCAATCACGCTGATGCAGCCAGCGCCCGCGCAGGTGCTGTGGTTCAACGCCCAGCGGGGATTCGGCGGTGCCGGGCCACGGATAGAGCAAATACCCGCCCAGCCACAAATGTGCATCGAACTGCGCAATATCCAGCGCCGCCAGGGCTTCGCGGCTTTCCGGGCGGGCCGAAATCGGTAGTTGATGCTGGGCCAGGTGCGCGAGCTTGCGGTCCAGCCGGTCATGACAGCCGGGGCCGAGCCATTGCGCGGGGTCCTGGCCGTTGCCGTCCTGCGGCCCCAGATACAGTTTGATCGCCAGTTCCAGGTGGTGCACGCCATCGCGGTCGCGCACCAGCATATCCAGCTCGCCCAGCGTATGCCCGGCGCGGCGGATCGGCAGGTTGGCGGCCAGTAACTCCACCCCCGGCGCATGTTGCACCGCGAATTGCCACAGGCGCTCGTAGTACAGGCCCAGGCGCCGCGTGCGCGACAGGCTTAGCCAATGCTGCAAGGCGCTGCTGTCCTGGTCGAGGGTGCGTAACCACTGTTCGAGCCGGTGCGGCGCCTGCACCCAGTCGCTGCCGGCCAGTGGATGGCGCTGCGGCCAGGGCGTTTGCGCAAGCATCGGCGGGGCGAGCACCACCCACGCCAGGTCGCGCACCTCGGGGTGGCGCAATTGGCGGGGCAGGTTGAGCAGGTCGGGGAACACAGTCATGGTCCGAGCATAGCCTTTTAGAGCCGTTAAGGGTGGCTGAGAACCATTGTCATCAAGGCCCTGCGGCGACAAAGGGTTTTGCCTGACGCGGCCTTTCGCCCATAATCGTTCTTTTTGCCAGACCCCAAATCCCGCAGGAGCCCCATGGAGCAATTTCGCAATATCGGCATTATCGGTCGCCTGGGCAGTACCCAGGTGCTGGACACCGTCCGCCGGCTGAAAAAATTCCTGCTGGAACGCCACCTGCATGTGATCCTCGAAGACACCATCGCCGAAATCCTGCCCGGCCACGGCCTGCAAACCTCGTCGCGCAAGATGCTCGGCGAAGTCTGTGACATGGTTATTGTGGTCGGCGGCGACGGCAGCCTGCTGGGTGCCGCCCGTGCACTGGCGCGGCACAACGTGCCGGTGCTGGGGATCAACCGTGGCAGTTTGGGGTTCCTCACGGATATCCGCCCGGATGACCTCGAAGTCGAAGTGGCCAAGGTGCTCGACGGCCATTACCTGGTGGAAAACCGCTTCCTGCTGCAAGCCGAAGTACGCCGCCACGGTGAGGCCATCGGCCAGGGGGATGCGCTCAACGATGTGGTGCTGCACCCTGGCAAATCCACGCGCATGATCGAATTCGAGCTGTATATCGACGGCCAGTTCGTGTGCAGCCAAAAGGCTGACGGCCTGATCGTCGCCACGCCGACCGGTTCTACCGCGTACGCACTGTCGGCCGGCGGTCCGATCATGCACCCCAAACTCGATGCCATTGTGATCGTGCCGATGTACCCCCATATGTTGTCCAGTCGGCCAATTGTGGTTGATGGCAACAGTGAGCTGAAAATCGTGGTGTCCAAAGACATGCAGATCTACCCGCAAGTCTCCTGCGACGGGCAGAACCATTTCACCTGCGCCCCCGGTGACACCATCACCGTGAGCAAAAAGGCACAGAAGTTGCGGTTGATCCACCCGCTGGACCACAACTACTACGAAGTGTGCCGCACCAAGCTGGGCTGGGGCAGCCGCTTGGGGGGTGGAGGCGACTGATGCTCGATCCCGCGCGTAGCTACGACCTGATTGGTGACGTGCACGGTTGCGCTCATACCCTTGAGCACTTGCTCGACCGGCTGGGCTACCATAAACAGGCTGGAACCTGGCGCCATCCGACGCGTATGGCGGTGTTCCTCGGCGATATCATCGACCGTGGGCCACGCATCCGTGAGGCGCTGCATATCGTCCACGATATGACCGAGGCCGGCCAGGCGCTGTGCATCATGGGCAACCACGAGTTCAATGCGCTGGGCTGGAGCACGCCGGCCCCGCCGGGCAGTGGCAAGCAGTTCGTGCGCGAGCACAACCCACGCCATGCGCGGTTGATCCACGAAACCCTGACCCAGTTCGAGCACCACCCGGCCGACTGGCACGACTTCCTCGGCTGGTTCTACGACATGCCGCTGTTTGTCGACGCCGGGCGGTTTCGCGTGGTGCATGCGTGCTGGGACGAAGGCTTTATCCAGCCGCTGCGCGCCACCTTCCCGGATGGCTGCATCGACCAGCACTTTTTGCAGGCCGCCGCCGTGCCGGGCAGCTTTGCCTGCAACGCCTTCGACCGCCTGCTGCGCGGCACCGACATGCGCCTGCCGGACGGCCTGACGCTGACCGGTGGCGATGGCCTGACGCGCTCATTTTTCCGCACCAAATTCTGGGAAGACGACCCCAAAACCTACGGCGACATCGTGTTCCAGCCCGATGCACTGCCGGAGCCGGTGGCACGTACGCCGCTTTCGTCTACGGAAAAAAATTCCCTGCTGCGTTATGGCGTCGACGAACCGTTGTTGTTCGTCGGCCATTACTGGCGCAGCGGCAAGCCGGCGCCGATCCGCGACAACCTGGCCTGCCTGGACTACAGCGCGGTGCTTTACGGCAAGCTGGTGGCGTACCGACTGGACCAGGAAACCCGCCTGGATCCGCGTAAATTTGTATGGGTCGACGTTGAGCGGCCTGAGGTCATTGTATGAGTACGGTAGCTGTATTGCGCTTGCCGCTGAGTGTCGACTTGAGTGGTTTCGTCAAACTGCTGCAACGCATGCAAGTGCCCCATCGCGTCAGTGAAGAAGCAGGCGAGCAAGTGTTGTGGGTGCCCGAGAACATCAGCGCCGACGTGCAAGTGTTGTATCAACGCTTTCCCGCCGGTGACCCGGACCAGCAACTGGATATTCCCCAGCAGGCGCCCGTCACGCGGCCAAGCTTTGTTCAGCAAGTGCGTTTCAGTCCGGTGACGGCGCTGGTGCTGCTGGCGAGCATGATCGTTGGCGCGGTGACCTTGTTGGGTGAAAACCTGCAGACCATGAGCTGGCTGACCTTCCTGCCGTTTCACGTGATGGGCGACTACATCCAGTTCACCTCGTTTGCCGAGACCATGGCCTCGGGGCAGTGGTGGCGGCTGGTCACGCCGATGCTGATCCACTTCGGCATCCTGCACCTGGCCATGAATGGCATGTGGTACTGGGAGCTGGGCCGTCGTATCGAGTTGCGCCAGGGCAGTATCAACCTGCTGGGACTGACCCTGTTGTTCAGCCTGGTGTCCAATTACGCGCAATACGCCTATGGCGGCCCGAGCCTGTTTGGCGGTTTGTCTGGCGTGTTGTATGGCCTGCTCGGGCATTGCTGGATCTTCCAATTGTTGTCGCCTAACCCGGCTTATCGTCTGCCGCGTGGCGTGCTGGCGATGATGCTGATTTGGCTGGTGCTCTGCATGTCGGGGCTGATCTCGATGATCGGTTTCGGCGAAATCGCCAACGCGGCTCACCTGAGCGGCTTGGTCATCGGTTGCCTGACGGGTTTGCTGGGCGGGTTGTACAACCGCCGCAAAGCCTCTATTTGATAAGGAAGAGCCTTATGTCCTCTTTTGCTGAAATGATCGAAAACATCACCCCGGACATCTACGAGAGCCTCAAGCTGGCCGTGGAAATCGGCAAGTGGTCCGATGGCCGCAAGCTCACTGCGGAGCAGCGCGAGCTGTCGCTGCAAGCGGTGATCGCCTGGGAAATCCAGAACCTGCCCGAAGAGCAGCGTACCGGCTACATGGGCCCGCAGGAATGCGCGTCCAAGTCGGCGCCGGTGCCGAACATTCTGTTCAAGTCGGATGCGATCCATTGATTGAAATTGGTCGCGGTGCAGTCAGCAAAATGTCGGCGCAACTCGGTGAGCCGACCGTTCAATACGCGTTTCGCCTGGGCGACACCGAGGTGCCGGTCAACCCGTTGATCGGTAGCCACGTGCGCCTGGAGTATCTCGGTGCCATCCATTGCAGCCATTGCGGCCGCAAGACCAAGACCAGTTTCAGCCAGGGTTACTGCTACCCGTGCATGACCAAACTGGCCCAGTGTGACCTGTGCATCATGAGCCCCGAGCGTTGCCATTACGACGCCGGCACCTGCCGTGATCCGGGCTGGGGCGAACAATTCTGCATGACCGACCACGTGGTGTACCTGGCCAACTCGTCGGGCATCAAGGTCGGCATCACCCGTGCCACCCAGTTGCCGACCCGCTGGCTCGACCAGGGCGCCAGCCAGGCGCTGCCGATCATGCGCGTGGCGACCCGTCAGCAATCCGGTTTCGTTGAAGACCTGTTTCGCAGCCAAGTGGCCGATAAAACCAACTGGCGTGCTTTACTCAAGGGCGATGCGCAATCGGTGGATCTCAAGCAGGTACGCGATGAGCTGTTCGCCACCTGCGCCGACGGCCTGCTGGGGTTGCAGGAACGCTTTGGCTTGCAGGCCATCCAACCGGTAACCGACATCGAGCCGATCGAAATTCGTTACCCGGTCGAGCAATACCCGGCCAAGATCGTCAGCTTCAACCTGGACAAGAACCCGATTGCCGAAGGCACGTTGCTGGGGATCAAGGGCCAGTACCTGATCTTCGACACCGGCGTTATCAACATTCGTAAGTACACGGCCTACCAGCTCGCCGTGCATCAGTAAAAAGGATGCTATCCATGCGCACCGAACAACCGAAGATGATTTACCTGAAGGACTATCAGGCGCCGGATTACCTGATCGAAGAAACGCACCTGACCTTCGAGTTGTTCGAGGACCATAGCCTGGTCCATGCGCAGCTGGTGATGCGCCGCAACCCCGAGCGCGGCACCGGCTTGCCGCCGCTGGTGCTCGATGGCCAGCAGTTGGAGCTGTTGACCGTCAACCTGGGTGACAAGGAACTGACCGAGGCCGACTACCAGTTGACCGACAGCCACCTGACCCTGCACCCGACCTGCGAAACCTTCACGGTCGACACCAGCGTGCGTATCCACCCGGAAACCAACACTGCCCTGGAAGGCCTGTACAAATCCAGCGGCATGTTCTGCACCCAGTGCGAGGCTGAAGGTTTCCGCAAGATCACTTACTACCTCGACCGCCCGGACGTGATGAGCACCTTCACCACCACGGTGATCGCCGAACAACACAGCTACCCGGTGCTGCTCTCCAACGGCAATCCGATTGCCAGTGGCCCCGGCGAAGACGGCCGTCATTGGGCGACCTGGGAAGACCCGTTCAAGAAACCTGCCTACCTGTTTGCATTGGTGGCCGGTGACTTGTGGTGCGTTGAAGACACTTTCACCACCATGACCAATCGTGAAGTGGCGCTGCGCATCTATGTCGAGCCGGAAAACATCGACAAGTGCCAGCACGCCATGACCAGCCTGAAAAAATCCATGCGCTGGGACGAAGAAACCTACGGTCGCGAGTACGACCTCGACATCTTCATGATCGTGGCCGTGAATGACTTCAACATGGGCGCCATGGAGAACAAGGGCCTCAATATTTTCAACTCCAGCGCCGTGCTGGCCCGCGCCGAAACCGCCACCGACGCCGCTCACCAGCGCGTCGAAGCGATTGTTGCCCACGAATACTTTCACAACTGGTCCGGCAACCGTGTGACCTGCCGTGACTGGTTCCAGCTGTCGCTCAAGGAAGGCTTCACCGTGTTCCGTGACTCGGGCTTCTCCGCCGACATGAACTCGGCCACGGTCAAGCGCATCCAGGATGTGGCGTACCTGCGCACCCATCAGTTCGCTGAAGACGCCGGCCCGATGGCCCACGCGGTACGCCCGGACAGCTTTATCGAGATCTCCAACTTCTACACCCTGACCGTGTACGAAAAGGGCTCGGAAGTGGTCGGCATGATCCACACCTTGCTCGGCGCTGAAGGCTTCCGTAAAGGCAGCGACCTGTACTTCGAACGCCATGACGGCCAGGCCGTGACCTGCGACGACTTCATCAAGGCCATGGAAGACGCCAACGGCGCCGACCTCAGCCAGTTCAAGCGCTGGTACAGCCAGGCCGGTACGCCGCGTCTGGCGGTAAGCGAGTGGTTTGATGCCGCAGCCAAAACCTACAGCCTGACGTTCCGTCAAAGCTGCCCGCAAACGCCGGACAAGGTTGAGAAACTGCCGTTCGTGATTCCGGTGGAATTGGGCCTGCTGGACGGGCAGGGCGCCGCTATCGCCTTGCGCCTGGCGGGTGAAGCGGCGGCTGGCGGCACGTCGCGGGTGATTTCGGTGACGCAAGCGGAGCAGACCTTCACCTTCGTCGACATCGCAGAAAAGCCGTTGCCTTCGCTGCTGCGCGGCTTCTCGGCGCCGGTGAAACTGAGCTTCCCGTACAACCGCGACCAACTGATGTTCCTGATGCAGCACGACAGCGATGGCTTCAACCGCTGGGATGCCGGCCAGCAATTGTCGGTGCAGGTGTTGCAGGAGCTGATCGCCCAGCATCAGCAAGGCCAGGCCTTGAAGTTGGACCAGCGTTTGATCGACGCACTGCGCACGGTGCTCAGCGATGAAAGCCTGGACCAGGCCATGGTCGCCGAAATGCTCTCGCTGCCAAGCGAGGCCTACCTCACGGAAATCAGCGAAGTGGCGGATGTGGAGGCCATCCACGCCGCCCGTGAGTACGCCCGCAAGCAACTGGCTGACAACCTGTTCGAAGCGCTGTGGCTGCGTTACCAGGCCAATCGCGAGCTGTCCAAGCAGACGCCTTATGTGGCGGCGGCCGAGCACTTCGCGCGGCGCGCCTTGCAGAACATCGCGCTGTCGTACCTGATGCTCAGCGGCAAGCCTGAAGTGTTGGCCGCAACGCTGGACCAGTTCGACACCAGCGATAACATGACCGAGCGTCTCACGGCATTGGCGGTGCTGGTGAACTCGCCGTTTGAGGCGGAAAAAGCCCAGGCGTTGGCCGTGTTTGCCGAGAACTTCAAGGACAACCCGTTGGTGATGGACCAGTGGTTCAGCGTGCAGGCGGGCAGCACGTTGCCGGGTGGTTTGGCGCGGGTCAAGGCGTTGATGGAGCACTCGGCGTTCAACATCAAGAACCCGAACAAGGTGCGCGCACTGGTGGGTGCATTTGCCGGGCAGAACCTGATCAACTTCCATGCTGCAGACGGCTCGGGTTATCGCTTCCTGGCGGACCTGGTGATCCAGCTCAATGGCTTCAACCCACAGATTGCTTCGCGCCAGTTGGCGCCGTTGACCCGCTGGCGTAAATACGACAGCGCCCGTCAAGCGCTGATGAAGGCGGAGCTTGAGCGCATTCGTGCCTCCGGCGAGCTGTCGAGCGATGTATTCGAGGTGGTCAGCAAGAGCCTTGCGTAAACCGCGCGCATAAAAAAACGGCCTGAACGGGCTAATGCCAGTCAATTAAGACATAGCCGGTAATTGTGGCGAGGGAGCTTGCTCCCGTTGGACGGCGTAGCAGTCCCATGCTTTTAAAGCAAAGAGCAGGGGCCGCTTCGCGCTGGAGCGCCAGCCCGGCCCAGCGGGAGCAAGCTCCCTCGCCACAGGTTACTGGTTGTCAGTTCTAGCGCTCAACTGGCTGGCATTAGCCTGAACAGGCCGTTTTTTTTCGTCTCAAATAACCGGTGGGCGCGGTGTGTCTGCGCCGTGGTCGAGCGCGAAGCGCTCCGAGATAATCCCGTGGGGAACGCCCAATGGAATTGCGCCGGCAGTGTCTAGGCGGGCCACTTGCTCGTTCGACAGGCCGGCATAGTGGATCTTGCCGGCGCGCACCAAGACATCGAAGCTGCGCAGTATCTCTTCCATCGGCGTGACGTTGTCGCTCATGTGCGCCCAGAGCGGGTCGATGTGATCGGTGTTCAAGCGTTTGAGGCTTTCTTCGACCGCCCGCACCATGTTCTTGCGGTTGTTGCCGAGTTTTGTAATTTATTCGGTCAAGGGTCTTTTTTACTGCTGACATTTTCTGACAGGACGCTCTGCTAAGCTGCGGCACTTTTTCCTTTTTCGGCGGGGTCCAAGTGTCGCGTACCACTCGTTTACTCACCTTGTTGCAGGCCCTGCGGGGCAAGAAGCGCCCGGTGACCGCGGCCGTACTGGCTGCGCAGTTGGAAGTCTCCGAGCGCACGCTGTACCGCGATATCGCTGAGCTGACGGCACTCGGCGCGCCGATTTTTGGTGAGGCGGGGGTGGGTTATGTGTTGCGCAGCGGGCTGTTTTTGCCGCCATTGATGCTCAACGCCGAGGAAACTGAAGCCATCGTGCTGGGGTTACGCTATGTGGACCAGCGCGGCGACGACGTGCTCAGTCGTGCGGCGGCTAATGCCTTGGCAAAAATTGCCGATGTGCTCGACCCGGTTGCGCAGGAAGCCTTGCGTAATCCCACGCTGCTGCCGGGGCCGCCGGGGTTTGGCTACCCGGAAAATCGCGTACCGCTGAATGTGTTTCGTGAGGCGATTCGCAACCAGGCCAAGCTGCATATCGATTACGCAGACGCCAGCCAAACCCAGAGCCAGCGGTTGATCTGGCCGTTGGCATTGGGGTTTCTCAATGAGGTCCGTGTGATCGTGGCCTGGTGCGAGTTGCGTGGCGCTTACCGTACGTTTCGCACCGACCGGGTGGCCGCAGCTGACGCCCACGGTGAGCGTTACCCTGGCCGGCGCAGCGACCTGCTGCGCGGCTGGCGCAAGTTGATGGAACACAATGACTCAGGACCGTTCACTCCTGACAAAAACTGACACAGGGCTGGCTTAGCATGGCGCCATAAATCACTAAAAAGGAGCTGTGCCATGTCTTTTCCAGCGTTAGCCCCCGCCATTGCAGCCTACATAACCGCGACCAATACCGGCGACACCTCAGCCATTGCCCAGTGCTTTGCCGATGATGCCAACGTATTCGATGAAGGCGATCATCAAGTTGGTCCGACAGCCATTGCCCGCTGGGTTGAAGACACCGGGCGTCGCTATCAGCCTCGTGTTGAAGTGATCAACGTGCAGCATCGCACCGGCAAGGTATTGGTCAGCAACAGGGTCTCCGGCAATTTCCCCGGTAGCCCTTTGGAGCTGCGTTATACCTTCCGCCTGAACGAACAGGGCAAGATTTCACGGCTGGATATCTCGCTGTAAGTCATACTGGCACGCATGACTTTCGACTCGCCGCTTGCCGCCTACCAATACGCCATCGCCCAGCAAGGCTTCGTGCCCGACGACGCCCAGTGCCGGGCGGTGCAAGCCCTGCAAACCTGCTTTGAGGCCTTGCACCACGGCCGCTTGCCGATTCCCGGGGTTTACCTGTGGGGGCCAGTGGGCCGGGGCAAGACCTGGCTGATGGACCAGTTCTATCACAGCTTGCGTGTACCTGCGCGGCGCCAGCATTTTCATCACTTCATGGGCTGGGTGCATCAGCGATCTTTCCAGCTCAGTGGCATCCATGACCCCTTGCAGGCTTTGGCGCGCGAACTCAGCCAGGACGTGCGCGTGTTGTGTTTCGACGAACTGTTCGTCAGCGACATCGGTGATGCGATCATTCTCGGCCGGCTGTTCCAGGTGATGTTCGAGGAGGGCGTGGTCATGGTCTGCACCTCCAACCAACCACCGGACGAGCTGTACGCAGGCGGCTTCAACCGCGAGCGATTCTTGCCGGGTATTGAGGCGCTCAAGCAACATATGCACGTGGTGGCAGTGGACGGTGGTGAAGATCACCGTTTGCATCCAGGTGTGGGGCTGCAGCGCTATTGGGTCAATCAGCCACAAGCGCTCGCCACACTGTTCAAACAGTTAAGCGAAGGCCGGGTGACCGGCAGCGGCGTGGTCAGCGTCGGGTACCGTTCGATAGTGGCGGTGCAGTCCAGCGACACGGTGCTCTGGTGCCGGTACGCCGATTTGTGCGAGCAACCCTTGGCAGCGATGGACTTTATGCTGCTGTGCGATCGCTACAAGGCGATCCTGCTGGGTGAAGTGCCCAACCTGAGCGCACAAAAACGTCCGGGACGGATTGCCCGCGGCACCGAAGATGGTGTTCAGCGAGTAATGGCCGGTGACCGTGAGTTGCCTGAATTGTCGGTACACGATGACAGTGTGCGGCGCTTCATCGCGCTGGTGGATGAGTGCTACGACCGCAAGGTGCCACTGTTTATCGAGGCCCAGGTGCCGTTGGCAAGTCTTTACACCGAGGGTTATCTGGAGTTTGCGTTCCGGCGCACCTTGAGTCGTTTGCAAGAGATGCAACTGCAGCGGTTCGGCGCCTAGGACAAATCCCAGGCCAGTGGTGCTTGTTGGTGGGCGCAACCTTCGTCATTTCCGTCAGGTATTTGTAGCTAATCTCCTTCATCTGCGACGGGCTCCCCGCTTACAATTGTCTCCTCAAAGGGAACCGATTCCCTTGTTGTCGTGATTGAGGAAGGAAATGGACACCCCAGACATCCTGGTGCTGCAAGCCAGCTACACCAACCCCGTGCATGCCGAAGCCATTGGCCTGGTGCTTAACCATTACGCTGAAGACCCGATGGGTGGCGGTCACACCTTGCCGGCCGATCTGTTGCAGCAACTGCCAGCCGAACTGGCCAAGCGCCCCCACGCGTTCAGCGTACTGGCGTTTGTCGGCGGGGAGCCGGCGGGTCTGATCAATTGCTTTGAAGGTTTTTCGACGTTTGCCTGCCGCCCGCTGATCAACGTGCACGATGTGGTGGTGATGAATCAGTTTCGTGGCCTGGGGCTTAGCCAGAAAATGCTGCTCAAGGTCGAGGAAATTGCCCGCCAGCGCGGTTGCTGCAAGATCACCCTGGAAGTGCTCGAAGGCAATGACGTGGCGCAAGCGGCCTATCGAAAGTTTGGTTTTGATGATTCGATATTTGACCCCGCCCACGGCCGTATGCTGTTCTGGAGCAAACCGCTTTAAACACTGCGCTTAATATAGGCAACATAAAAAAGGCGCCATTAAATGGCGCCAAATTAACCTTTGCCAAAGGAGCGGATTGGCATAGGGGCATGCAGATTAACTAAAGATTAAATCAGCTGTTAGGCTGTTGTTCAGCGCTGTTTTGTTCGGGCTTTACAGACTTGCCGTCGGCCAGTGCTGTTTTGTCCGTGGTGCCGTGAATTTGCTGCTGGGTGAAGGCGAAGTTGTTGTAAAACTCCTTCGAGCGCTCTGAACCGCCCTCTGCGAAGGCGGCTACGGAGGTCAGGCTCATCAGGCCGGCAAGCATTAAGGTCGAAAGTTTCATGGCAGTATTCCCATTAAGAGTGAGTGGTGTTCGATCGCTCCGTGATCCGATTCATGGAGCGACTATGGGGCTGTCTTATTAAGTGGGAATTAACATGGAACGGCCCCGAAGTTAACGTTTTTGTTAACTTCGGGGATGCAGTTTATAGCCGCCAATCCAGTGCCAGTGTGATGGAGCGTGGGTCTCCCCAATACACGCCATTATAAAAACCGACGCGTTCGTAATATTTTTTATCAAATAGATTGTTGACGTTAACTGACGCCGAAACGTGTTCGTCGAATTGATAGCGCGACATCAGGTTGACCACGGTGTAGGCCTGCTGGGTGATCTTGGTGCTTTCGGTGATCAGCCGGCCGTCACTGTCCCGGCCACCGGTAGGGCGTGGGGCAAATTTGTAGAAATCGCTCTGCCAGTTAACCGCGCCACCTACGGTCAACCCGCGCCATTGGCCCGGCAGGCGATAGGCCGTCGATAGTTTCAACAGGTTGAGTGGCTGGTCGGTGTTGTTGCGCTGTTTATCACCATTGACCGAGTGGGTGTAGGTGTAGCCGGCTGTCAGGTTCCAGTCCGGCATGACCTCGCCCGATGCTTCCACCTCAAAGCCCTGGACCTTGTTGCCTTTGCCGCCCGACTTGTAGAACTGCTCGCGCGTGACGGGATCCGGCGGTGCGCTGTTATCGAGTTCGGCAACGTTATCCTGGGTGCTCCAAAAGTACGCGGTGGCCAGGTTCAGGCGCTCATTGAGCAGGCTGCCCTTGAGCCCGACTTCGTAGTTGCTGCCCACCACCGGCTCCAGGTACTTCTTGCTGGAATCGCGCTCATCCTGAGGGTTGAAGATATCGGTGTAGCTGGCATACACGGTGTACTCGGGGGTGATGTCGTAGAGCAGCCCCGCATACGGCGTCCACATATCGTTGTGGGTCTGGCGAGTTTTGCTCGATTGAGTCAGTTGGTTATTGTCGTTGTACTGCGGCGAGACGCTTTCGATTTCCCAACTGCCATAGCGGCCGCCGAGTACAGCGTGCAGTTGGTCGGTGAGGCTCAGGCGCGTTGCCAGGTAACCGGCTTTCTGTTTTTTGCTGCTGTGTTCGCCTTTGAGGCCGGTGGTGCGGTCGGGGAACTTGGGGATACCGCCCATGTGCCGCCAGTCCTGAATGTCTTCATAACCTTCGGGTGTGCTGTAGCGCTGAAACGGCGATGAGTCTCGCTGCTCGGATTCGCCATACCCTGCCATCAGCTCATGTTCACGGCCAAACAATGAATAGGCCCCGGCAAGGTTGAAGTCCACCACGTCCATTTTCGATGTACCGACCATCTGGTTGGTCCAGGCGTTCATGCCGCTGCCATCCGGGTTGGGGTAGCCGGCGCCGCCGTAGTACACCTTGCCATCAGTATCACTCTGGCGATGGGTGTAGGCCGCCTTGAGGCGCCAGTCAGCGGACAGTTTATGATCGATAGAGGCGAAGGTGGTCTTGTCTTTGAGTGGCCAGGAACTCCAGTCGGCAGCCATGTTGGCCGAGCGTGACAGTCGCGCCTTGCTGCCATCGCTGTTCCAGTAGGGCAGGGTGCCCCAAGAGGTGCCTTGCACATGTTTGTTCTGATAGTCCAAGCCTACGGCGACCACCGTGTCGTCGGTCAGGTCGCCTTCGAGGATGCCGTAGCCGACCTCCCGTTGCATGGCGTAATTGTCGCGATAGGACTGGCTGTCGCGATAGGCCAGTACCGTGCGTCCACGCAGTCGCCCATCAAACGCCAGGGGGCCGCCCACATCAACGTAGTTGTAGTAGTTGTCATGGCTGGCGCCGCTGACGCCGGCCCTGGCTTGCCAGTCTGCGGTCGGGCGCTTGCGGATCATGTTGACCGTGGCCGAGGGGTCACCCGCGCCGGTAGTCAGTCCGGTGGCACCGCGCACCACCTCGATGCGGTCGTAGATGATGGTGTCGGCATCCGGCTTCATGCGCCCGTAGGTGCTGAGCATGCCGTCGACCTGGTAGTTGCTGATCGAGTAGCCGCGGGAAGAGTAGCCGACCCGATCCGAGTCCAGGTGTTGCACCGTTATGCCTGTGGTCTGGCGCAGCACGTCAGTCAGGGTATTGAGGTTGAAGTCATCCATCTGCTGACGGGTGATCACCGAAACCGATTGCGGGGTTCCCTTGATCGACAGGTTCAGCTTGGTGGCGGTGTTCATCGAACCGGTGGTGTAGGCCTCGGTGTGTTCGGTGGTCGCGCCCAGGCCTTCGGCGGTGATGCTGGTGGCACCCAGCTCAAGGGCGCGTGGCGGGGCAGGCTCGGGGTCGGTTTCAGCCAGCAGGTCCGGGCTCAGCGCGACGCTGAACAGGCCAAGGGTGAGGGTCATGGAACGGGTAAAGGGCGCGAACATCGCGGCAGACTCCTTGTCGTCTTTGCGGCCTTCTCAGTAAGAGAAGGCCTTGGCTCAAAGACGAAAGGGCGCGCGGAACTTTAGGCTTAAACGAGAATGATTGTTATCTTTCTGTTACAAGGCTCACGCTATTTAGCAACCACTTCGGAGGCGTCTGACTTCTTCGGTTTGATCAGACTGAAATCAATCAAACCCTTTTTCTGGCCGATGTAAGGGTCACCAATCAGCAACGGGCGTGGCTTGAAGCTGTCGTTCACCAGGCTCTTGCTGCGGTCCCATTCATCGAAGCTCAGCCCGGCCAGGTCGGCCCAGGTGTGGATCAACTGCGAGCTGCTGTAAGGCCGCTGCAAATCGCTGGCAAAGCTCCAGTCATGGGTTTCGCGCCATTTCGGCGAGGCGTAGGCCATGAACGGGATGGTGTACATCGGCGCCGTCGGTTTGCCTTCGTTACGGCCCAGGGTACTGTGGCCGGCCGAGTCGAACACATCTTCGCCGTGGTCCGAGAGGTACAGCAGGAAGCCGTTCGGGTCGGTCTTGGCGTAATCCTTGATCAGGCTCGACACCACGAAATCGTTGTACAGCACCGCATTGTCGTAGCTGTTGTAGGTCGGCAACTGATCATCGCTGATGCCGGCCGGTACGCCCTGGCGATCGGTGAACTTGTCGAAGGTTGGCGGGTAACGGTACTGGTAGCTCATGTGAGTGCCCAGCAGGTGCACCACGATGAACTTGCGCTCGGCGGGGTCGGCCAGGGCCTTGGCGAACGGTGCCAGCACGTCGCCGTCGTATTGGCGGGCGTTCTGGTTGCGGTTGTTGTTGAGGTACACCTGCTCGTCAGCCTGCTCGGAAAAGGTCGTGAGCATGGTGTTGCGCTTGGTCATGGTCTGCTGGTTGGTGATCCAGTAGGTCTTGTAGCCGGCCTGTTTCATCACGCTGACGATCGAGGGCGTCTTCAGGTACAGGTCCGGGTTCTCTTCGTCGGCAAACGTCAGCACCTGCTGCAGTGCTTCGATGGTGTAGGGCCGCGGAGTAATGACGTTGTCGAACACCGCCAATTGGTCGCGCAGCTTGTCCAGTTCCGGCGTGGTGTTGCGCGGGTAGCCATAGAGGCTCATGCGCTGACGGTTGGTGGATTCGCCGATTACCAGCACCAGGGTCGACGGCTGGTCGGCCATGGTGTCCTTGAGGTTCTTCAAGGGCGGGATCTTGCTGGCGCTGGTGAGCATGCCCTGCATGCTGTTGAGCTGTTCGGTGTAGCGACGGTAGGCAACGATCATCTGCCATGGCACGGCCGGTTCGACACGGCTTTCGAAACCGTCGATGGCCAGTTCCATGGTCGGGTTGGTTGCAATCTGCTTGACCAGCGGGTAACCGATCACGGCCAGCACAATGGCGGTGGCTGCCAGCAGCGCCTGGCCACGCGGCAGGTAAACCGGGCGCAGGCGGGTCCACAGGAATACGGCTACTGCGGTATGGGCGATGAATGCCAGCACGATCCACCAGGCGAAGTACTGGGTCGCGTATTCGCCGGCTTCAGAGATGTTCGACTCGAACATGATGAAGATGACGCTTTGCGAGAATTCCTGCTGGTAAATGAAGAAATAACCCAGGCTGGCCATCGAGCACGCCCACAGCACCACGCCGATCAAGCCCGCGAGCAAGCGCGTGCGCTTTGGGAACAGCAGCATCGGCGCGAGCCAGAACGCGCTCAGGAAGAAGGCTTGGCGAAAACCACTGAAACCGGAGGTGCCGGTCAGCTGGATCAGGAGTTGGGTAATACCCGAGAAATACCAGAAAAACAGGAACAACCAGCCAAGACCGGCCCAATCAAAGCCTTTCGCAGACTTGGTGCTGCGTTTGAACATCGCCATCCAGTACTCCAACCCGATAATTGCTCAGTCGCTGCGCAGGAATGCGCGCGACAGTGGGCCGCCGCGTGTGCGTGGCCCTATTCGGCGGGAGTATCGGGAGGAGGATGTGAAAACTTCGTGAGTTATTTCTGAAGGCTTTGTTCAGCTCAGGTTCAGCAAAGCGCAGGCTGGGTGCCGGATGCCTGATTGACCTGTGCTTGAAGGTGTGCGCGCAGACGCAGAACCTCCTGCTGCAGTTGATCGCGTTCTTCTTTTAATTGGCGCAATTCATCGCGACGCACGCTCACGTAGAGGGTCTGTGGCGGTCGGGTCATCTGTGCTGTGCTCATTGCTTACCTCGCAAATAGCCGGTAGATCGCGGTGCCGGAACGCGTCAATCGAGGTTCTGGCAACAGTCGGAAGCAATTCTGAATTCTTTTTCGGGGCAATGGAACTTTTTTATTTTTGGTGGTCGCTGTGACTTTTTCAGCGGTGATGCTGAAACGATGGCGTTTTTTTGTCATGAAACTACACCGATCCGCTCTGGACTAACCCTCATTAGCCTCATTGCGCTATAAACTATGTCACACATTTATTTAGTAGTTAGGAGCATCAGCACATGCAACTGGGGATTATCGGACTAGGCCGCATGGGCGGTAACATTGCGCGGCGCCTGATGCTCAATGGGCATACCACCGTTGTATACGACCGTAACGAAGCATTCGTCAAAGGCCTGAGCGAGGAGGGCGCCACCGGCGTCGCCGACCTGAAGGCCCTGGTAGCCGGGCTGCAAAAGCCGCGCGCTGTGTGGGTGATGTTGCCGGCAGGCGCGCCCACCGAAGACACCATTAATACGCTCAGTGAGTTGCTCGAAGACGGTGACGTGATCATCGATGGCGGCAACACCATGTACAAAGATGACATTCGCCGAGCCAAGGCCTTGTCGGAAAAAGGCCTGCATTACGTTGACGTCGGCACCTCCGGCGGCGTCTGGGGCCTGGAGCGCGGTTACTGCATGATGATCGGCGGCGACGTCGAGACCGTGCAGCGCCTCGACCCGATTTTCGCCAGCCTGGCACCGGGCCTGGGCAGCATCCCGCGCACCAAGGACCGTTCGGCCTCTGCCGACAGCCGCGCCGAACACGGTTACATCCACGCAGGCCCAGCCGGTTCAGGGCACTTCGTGAAGATGATCCACAACGGCATCGAATACGGGATGATGCAGGCCTTTGCTGAAGGCTTCGATATCCTCAAGACCAAAAACTCGGAGAGCCTGCCGGAGCAGGAGCGCTTCGACCTCAATGTTGCCGATATCGCCGAAGTCTGGCGCCGTGGCAGCGTGGTCTCGTCCTGGTTGCTGGACCTGACCGCCGACGCATTGGCCACCGACCCGAAACTCGATGGCTACTCCGGTTCCGTGGCCGACAGTGGCGAAGGCCGCTGGACCATCGAAGCCGCCATGGAGCAAGCCGTGCCGGTACCGGTGCTGTCCACCTCGTTGTTCGCCCGTTTCCGTTCCCGTCAGCAGAGCACCTACGGTGACAAAATGCTGTCTGCCATGCGCTTCGGCTTTGGTGGCCATGTGGAGACTTCCAAAAAATGACCGCTAACGGCAAGAAACCCAAGGCCGAACCCGCTCCACCCACTACCTTGTTTCTGTTTGGCGCCCATGGCGACCTGGTCAAGCGCCTGCTCATGCCGGCGCTGTACAACCTGAGTCGCGACGGGTTGCTGGGCGACGGCCTGCGCATTGTCGGCGTTGATCACAACGCCATCAGTGACGCCGACTTCGCCAAGAAACTCGAGGACTTCATTCGCACCGAGGCCGCGAGCAAAGTCCGGGGCAATGCCGAAAACGCCCTGGACCCCGCGTTGTGGGCGCAGTTGGCCAAAGGCATCAGCTACGTCGAGGGCGATTTCCTCGACGACAGCACCTACGCCGACATCGGCAAGAAGATCGCCGACAGCGGCACCGGTAACGCGGTGTTCTACCTGGCGACTGCACCGCGCTTCTTCGGTGAAGTGGCGCAGCGCCTGGGCAGTGCCGGCTTGCTCAACGAAACCGATGATGGTTTCCGTCGTGTGGTGATCGAGAAACCCTTCGGGTCGGACCTTGCCACCGCCGAAGCGCTGAACGCGTGCCTGCTCAAGGTGATGAGCGAGAAGCAGATCTATCGCATCGACCATTACCTGGGCAAGGAGACGGTGCAGAACATCCTGATCAGCCGTTTCTCCAACGTGCTGTTCGAAGCGTTCTGGAACAACCATTACATCGACCACGTGCAAATCACTGCGGCGGAAACCGTGGGCGTCGAAACGCGGGGTAACTTCTTCGAGAAAACCGGCACCCTGCGCGACATGGTCCCCAACCACCTGTTCCAGCTCCTGGCGATGGTCGCCATGGAGCCGCCGGCGGCGTTTGGCGCTGATGCGGTGCGCGGTGAAAAGGCCAAGGTAGTGGGTGCGATCCGCCCGTGGTCGTTGGAAGATGCGCGCGCCAACTCGGTACGCGGCCAATACAGCGCTGGCGAAATCGGCGGCAAGTCGTTGCCCGGTTATCGTGAAGAAGCCAACGTTGCGCCTGATAGCAGCACTGAGACGTTTGTCGCCCTCAAGGTGATGATCGACAACTGGCGTTGGGTCGGCGTGCCGTTCTACCTGCGTACTGGCAAGCGCATGAGCATCCGTGACACCGAAATCGTGATCTGCTTCAAGCACGCGCCGTATGCGCAGTTCCGCGACACGGATGTGGATGAGCTTAAGCCCACCTACCTTAAAATCCAGATCCAGCCAAACGAAGGTATGTGGTTCGACCTGTTGGCCAAAAAACCCGGGCCGGCCCTGGAAATGGCCAATATCGAGTTGGGTTTCGACTACAAGGACTTCTTCGAAATGCAGCCGTCGACCGGGTATGAAACCCTGATCTACGACTGCATGACCGGCGACCAGACCTTGTTCCAGCGCGCCGACAACATCGAAAATGGCTGGCGTGCGGTGCAGCCGTTCCTGGATGCCTGGAAGCAGGATGACGCGATTCAGGCTTACAAGGCCGGAGAAGACGGCCCCGCGGCCGCCGACGAGTTGCTGGCCCGCGATGGTCGCACCTGGCATAGCCTGGGATGAGTGATGCAGCGATTCATCCCATCCAGTTGGTGCTCAGTGATGTAGACGGGACCTTGTTGCATCCTGACCATAGCCTTAGCCAGCGCACTGCCGATACTGTCCGCGCGTTGCGTGACGCCGGGGTATTTTTCAGCCTGGCCAGCGGGCGGCCGCCCAAGGCCATGCTGCACCTTATCGAAACGTTTGGTATTGATGTGCCGGTCGCGGGTTTTAATGGCGGCACGTTGATCAACCCGGATGGCAGCATCCTGGTTGCCCATCATCTGCCGGCAGAGGCGGCGTTGGTGACACTGGCGCTGTTTTCGGCCGAACCGGATGTGGAAGTCTGGGTGTTCGCTGACGGCGATTGGCTGCGCCGTGATCCGCCTGGGCCGATGATGCAGCGTGAAGCCGATGGCTTGGGCTACGGGCCGGTGGTGGTGGAGAGTTTTGAGCCGTACCTGGACCGGGTCGACAAGATCGTTGCTGCCAGCAACAACACGCAGTTATTGGTGGAGCTGGAAGCGCAGTTGCAGCCCAAGGTGCAGGGCCTGGCGCAGGTATCACGCTCGCAGCCGGTGTACCTGGATGTCACGGCCATGCTCGCCAACAAGGGCGAGGCCTTGAAAACCTTGGCCGTGCACCTTGGTGTGCGCATGGAGCAAACGGCAGCTATCGGCGACGGCGGCAATGACCCGGCGATGTTTGCAGTGGCGGGTTTGTCGATTGCTATGGGGCAGGCGGAAGAGACCGTCAAGCGCCAAGCCAGTGTTGTTACCGGCAGCAATGTCGAGGACGGCGCAGCTGAAGCGATCGAGCGCTTTATTCTCGTACCGCGATAAGCCGCTTACGTTGTGATGCTCAACTTCCGATCATTGTTATGCAATGATCGGAAGTTACTGCCGCGTCTTACTTCTGCATAACCCATGACTGTAACTGGTAGCCGTTTTTGTCGAGCTCGGCACGTGCCTGCAACAACAATTCTTCCAACTGAGCCGGGTCGGTATAAGTACTCGAAGACAGCTGTTTGCTGCCGATGCGGGTATTGGTACGGTCGATGACGCTCAGGCTGAGGGCGCCGTTGCCATCGTGCCAGGCCACGCACTGAAAGGGCTGGAAGGCACGGTCTGCGATCAAAAGAGCTTCGTTGATGCGGAGCGGGGCGTTCATGTGGGTCTTCTCTCTAAATGCCCAGTCATTTAAGTACCGTCGGTTGGGCGAGCCAGACGGTGAGTTACTTGTACTGATGCACGATGGCAGGGTACGGGTCACATCTTAGATCAAGAAATTTCAACTTTTCGTGATTGGCGTCATGTAAGCGGCTGTTTTGAAAGCGCATTGAGTGTGGCGGTCGCGCCTGATTTTTTGGCCCCAGCGACGCAGAGATGGCTTTGTGCCCAGACTTATAGCGAAATAATACAAAGGCTGTGTCAATAACTTGCTAGTGTTAGCGCCAGGCCGCACAAACCGTTGTTTATAAATAACTTTAACAATTTTGGCGCCAAGGAATAGTCATGGTTGTTACACCTGTCCAACGACGCTTGCTTGTAGTCGACCCGTGCGACGACTGCCACCAGCTATTGCCTGGTTTGCACAGTGCGGGGTGGGAAGTGGACAGCTGCACGCTCGGCGCCGTAGGCGACAGGTCGTGCGATGTGGGGCTGTTGCGCCTGCAGCCCTATCACCTGGAGCGCCCGGAGGCCGTCAAGGAATTGATCAGCCGCAGCGGCACCGAATGGATCGCGGTGCTCAGCCAGGATGTACTACGCCTGCAAAATGTCGGTGATTTTGTCTGTGAATGGTTTTTTGACTTCCACACTTTGCCGTTTGATGTGGCACGCGTGCAGGTCACGCTGGGGCGTGCATTCGGCATGGCCCGCTTGCGCGGCAAGGGCCACACACTGATCGACGCGCAGGAACACGAGCTGCTGGGCGACAGCCGGCCCATTCGTGAGCTGCGCAAATTACTCGCCAAGCTGGCACCTACAGAGTCGCCGGTGCTGATTCGCGGCGACAGCGGCACCGGCAAAGAGCTGGTGGCCAAGACCCTGCATCGCCAATCCCAGCGTCATGCCAAGCCCTTTGTCGCGATCAACTGCGGTGCCATTCCCGAGCACCTGATCCAGTCCGAACTGTTCGGCCATGAAAAAGGTGCGTTCACCGGCGCGCATCAGCGCAAGGTCGGGCGTATCGAAGCGGCCCACGGTGGCACGTTGTTTCTCGATGAGATCGGCGACTTGCCAATGGAACTGCAAGCCAACTTGCTGCGTTTCCTGCAGGAAAAGCAGATCGAGCGCGTCGGTGGCAGCCAGCCCATCCCGGTGGATGTGCGGGTGCTGGCGGCGACACACGTGGACCTGGAAGCGGCGGTTGAGAAGGGCACGTTTCGCGAGGACTTGTATTACCGGCTTAATGTCCTGCAGGTGATAACCGCGCCGCTGCGTGAGCGGCATGGCGATGTGGCCATGCTGGCCAACCATTTCTCACGTTTCTACAGCCAGGAAACCGGGCGCAGGCCGCGCAGTTTCAGTGAGGATGCTCTGGTTGCCCTGGGCCAACACCCGTGGCCGGGCAACGTGCGCGAATTGGCGAACCGCGTGCGCCGTGGCCTGGTATTGGCAGAAGGGCGTCAGATCGAAGCCGGTGACCTGGGGTTGCAGTGCGAGCAGGCAATTGCGCCACCGATGGCTACACTGGAAGATTACAAGCACCGCGCTGAACGCCAGGCGTTGTGCGATGTGCTCAACCGGCACAGCGATAACATGAGTATCGCGGCCCGCGTGCTGGGCGTGTCCCGGCCGACGTTCTACCGGTTGCTGCACAAACACCAGATCCGCTAGGGCGGGTAAACCGAAAAGCCTCGCAACGACCCTTATCGTTGCGGGGCTTTTCCTTGCTGCCTGGGACGCTCCGCGTCCCACTACTGCTAAAAGTAATACGGGAATTTCAGGCTGAACGTAAAGTCCGGCGCATCATCGGTCATCCCAATCGACAGGTTCGGTACGATCGTCAGGTTATCCGACGCCGCAATCGTCATGCCCACGTTGAAATACCCGGCGTTGGCATCGCTGGACACCACCGATTGCCAGTCCTGGCCGCTCTGCTTGACCTTGCTTTTACGTTGCACCAGGTCAGACACCGAGAACGACATGCTCATCTTCTCATTGAGCGCGAAGGCCACCCCGACACCGAGTTGGAAGCTGTCACCCAGGCTGACTTTGCCAGGGATCTTCTGATTGAGATTGGGGCTGATATCGCTGAACGAGTCTTCGAAGTTATGGGTGTAGGAAAGCGAGCCGAACAGCACGGCGGGGTCGAACGTCTTGACCAGCGAAATACCTGGCGTGACCGACCACACCCCGTTGCCGGTCGGCAGGCTTTCCGGCACGGCGAGGTTGTTATTGCTGGCTTGCTCGATCAGCTTGATGCCATAGGGTTCCTTGCCGGTCGGTGCCTTGACCCGCAGCGACACCACCGCATCCGGCAGGCTGGCGCTCTCATCGAGGAATTTATAGGCGATGCCGAAGTTGACATCACCAATGGTTGGGTCGCGGCTGACTGAGGCTTCCGACGTATTCTTGGCATCGCCGCCGGCGCCACCGGACTGGTAGGTCGCTTCGCGATACACCACCGGCACGTTCAGGTCGAACTGCCAACGGTTGTCCAGGTTGTAGCGGCCGGTGAGGTCCAGGGTCCAGCTGTCCGACTTGATCCGGTCCAGGTTGATATTGCCCAGGAAGATCGAGTCCAACGCCAGAAAGCCGTTGAGTGACAATTGGCGCGCGTCGTAGCGGGCATAGGTGAGTCCGGTTTCAAAGCTGAACTTGCCATTGCCGAAAAAGCCGCTGGCCTCGTTGTACAAGTTGCTCACACTTTGTGCCGGGGCGGAATCGTCCTTCAGGCTTTGCCCGTACGAGCTGTTACCGGCTGCACCGCCGGACGCTGCGCCCGCGCCGACGCCGGCCACTGTCGTACCGCCTTTCTGGAAGTCGGCAGGCGACTTGGCCAGGCGTTTGGGCGTAGGTGTTGCGGGCTGATCTTCCACTTGCCTTACGCGTTGCTCCAATACGGCCAGTGCTTTTTGCTGCACTTCATAACGTTGCTTGAGCTCCAGCAGTTCCTGCTTCAGTGTTTCGATATCGGTATCCGGCGCGGCGTACAGCACCGAAGCGGGTAGGAGCGTACTCAAACAAATCACGGCACGTAACGATAAAGATCGATGCATGAAATAAGCCGTCCCTTTCTAATGCGTAAGTGTCGAGGCTCAGCGTAGTTCAATAACCGGAGGGGCGTAGGCCTTTGAGTTGATCCAGGTTCAGGTTCTGCGTGATGTTGTTCAAACCGTTGTTGCCCATGACCACATTAAGTTGGGTCATATTGTTCACGAAGTTGCTGTTGCCCTGAATAACCGTGCCTTGCAGCACATTACCGGCACCGATTTGCTGCACCACATTGCCCTGATTGTTATTGGCCTGGAGCGCCATTTGCAGGCCACCGTTTTTAGCCGTGACCGTCACTTGGCCGGCGGCTGTGCCTCCGGTGATCGGCTGGCCGGCAATCAATGCCTGACCCGACTGCACGTAGTTGGCGGGCGCCAGGCCGTTTTTCGTCACGTTGATATCCACGCCGTTGTTGGCCGTGTTGCCATCGCCCGCTGCGCGCACGCTTTGCGTGACACCCTGGCCGGTGCCGAGGCCGGCACCGCCGACGACGGTGCCCTTGCCGTCAGGCTGTTTGATCACGCCGGTGCCGTCGTTACCGGTGATTTGCACGTAGAATTGCGGGGTGACGGTGGAAGCGTTGACTTGCATGTCGGCGGTGCCGGTCACGGTCGCGCCGGCGGCATTGGTCCAGGTGCTGCTCATCACAATGCCAAAGCTGATAATCCGCCCGGGCATCACATAGCGCCCGCGCAACTCGGCCATTTCCGCGTCCTTGAGCTCGATCGGCTTAAATGCCGAAGAAGCATAGGCAGGTGCTGCGGCTGCCAGGCACATGACCGTCAGCCAGCGTCGAGTGTTCATCGTTTGCTCCTGGAGCGTCCTGCTCCTTATTGCGCTTCTAGAAGAAGTCGCTCTGGATAAAACCGAAGTCCATCAATTCACTGTCGCGTACCGGGCTGAACTCGTTGAACTGGTTCTTGGCCGTCAGCGGCGCACGGGGTGTGAGCAAGGCGTTGGCCTTGTCGTAACCCTCACCGATCACCGCGAACACGATGCCGTTCCAGCCCTTGACGAAATCGTTCTTGGCATAGCGCTTGTTGCCCAGCACGGGGTCGCCGATATACACCCAGTCTTTGTCGGCCCGTTGCAGCACGACAAAGTGCTTGTAGCCACGAATGTCCAGCAACACCACCACCGGCACTTTCACGGTGACGAGTACCTCAGGCGTAATCCGGTAGCCCTTGGCGCGCATGTGGATGCTTTCCAGGTAGCGCTTCATGTCGAGCATCGAGAAGCCTTGGGTGCGCACCAGGTTCTGGTCGGCATTGACCAGCATGCCCTTGATCACGTGGTCTTCATCCACGTCCATCCAATAGGCTTGGCGCAGGATGGTTGCCAGCGCGGCGGCGCCGCAGCTGAAATCGGTTTTTTGTTCCACCAGGTTGGCGAATTTGCGCTCGCGGATGCTTTCGACCTTCTTGTACACCACCGCGCCGTTTGGCATGACAACGGCCATTTGCGCCGCCCAGGTCGGGCCGGTGAGTGCGAACAAGAGGAGGGCAGCTGTGAGGCGCATGATCGTATGACCTGCTGGACACTGGAAATAAAAAGGGCCTTGTTGCCAAGGCCCGATCTGGATCAGAAGCGAGTGATTGCTACGTTGTTCTGACCTTGGTTGTTGCTGCCCGACAGAACGTTGGAGTTCGATACCCCAGAGCTGTAGTTCATCGAGTTGTTCACGCTGGCGTTGTTGACCACCGGTTTGGTGCTGCCCCAGCCGTGGCCGCTGGCCAGGTTGAGGGTCAGGTTGCCCGACACATCCTGCACGCCAGTGACGGCTGCAGCACCGCTGTCGCCATTACCCGAGGCAATTGCAACGCTGTTGCTGCCTTGGTTGGAGGTGCCCGATGCGGCGTTCAGCTGAATCACGCCTGAAGCGTGGTTGCCACTGTCGTTAAGGGAAGCGTTGTTTCTAGTGCCGCTGTTGGCCACAAAGTTACCGGTGTTCGATTGAGCGGTACCGGTGGCGGCGAATACGAAATCCGCATCCCCGGAAACGATGGCAACGTCGTTTTTGCCTTGGTTGTTGTCGCCGCTCAGCACGTTGCCGTTGGCCACGCCACTGATGTTGTTGTAGGAATCATTGGCCGAGGCGTTGTTTTTGGTTTTGTCATTAAGTACCACGTTGCCATGGTTGCTCTGACCGTCCTGTGTGGTCGCAGCAGCCGTGGTAGGCGCGTGATAACCGCCCGCTTGAGCAGCAACAGCCATGAGCGCAGCGAGAGCAAAAGCCAGTGGTTTAAGAGCCATTGAAGTTTTCATGGTGTATCTCCTTGCTTCTAATTAGTTGGTTAAGTGTTGGTACGGTCTAGCTATGGACTCAGCTCCATCAGTTGAGTCGTAAGTTCAGGGTGTTAGCCACTCGGTTCCCCACCCCGGCGCTCTGGTTGACCTGAACCACTCCACGGCTGCCGGTGAAGGCCTGGTCGTTGGTAACGACCTGGCGGCTGCCAGTGGTAGGGGTCAACCCTGAGTCGGTTGCAAGCGCAACGTTTTGTTGCGACATGACGCTGTCGTCGATGCTTTGCGGGCCAGCACTCACGCTGATGCGCACGGCATTGATCATCTGGTTCTGGGCCCCGGCGGACTGGTTGACACTCAGTGCACCGTTGCCATTACTGAAGGAGTTGCCCTGGATCGCAGCATTGGCGTTCAGGGAGCGGTCGGTGGGCGCGCCGCTGATTTTTTGCGTGACGGCGATGTTCGCCCGGGCATTGTGGCCCACCGCAATAGCGACGTTGTTGCTCAGTTGTTGCTGGTCACCCGCGGCCTGGTTGATCGTCACCACACCGTTGTACTGCTGGCCCGAGTTATCAATGGTTGCGTTGTTATTGCTGTCGGCCATCGCCGCTGTGCAACCGAGCGCTGCTAGAAGCATCCAGGAGTGGTTCATTTCATTGCTCCTCCCACCATGCCGCTGATGTTGTTCAGAGGGGCGAGCCCACTGGATATCGCACCGTTGACCGTGCCTGCAATACCGCTGCCGCTACTGCCGTGGCCGGCTGCTCCCGCTGCGCCGAGGTTGTTGGCGCCACCGAGAGAGTTCAAACCGGTAATGTCACCGTTTGGCATGATGCTGCGCGTAATGCTGGAACCGCTGCTGATACCGGCAATGTCGTTATCGCTGAGCTCATGGTTCATGGCGCGATTGACTTGGGCCGAGGGGTTGGCATTCACGGTATTGGGGTAGGGGTCTTGGCCGCGTGAGCGACCGATTGCATAAGGTTGAACCTGGCGTTCAACCACGATCACACCATCACCGGCCGCGAGCACTGGAACGCTCACGCTGGCACTCAGTGCACAGCTGATCAGCAGGAGGCTCAGTGAGCCCTTATTGTGTGTGTCCATGGCAGTGTTCCTTGTTCTTCACGCTGACCCTAAACAGCGTTATCAGGAACAGAGCAGAACGCGTGCCGCTTTTTATTTATTGTTTATATTCAGAGGGTTGGAGATAAAACGAGGCAAAGTGATGGCGGTGCTGTTTCAGGGTTGAAACAGTGTCGCCGTCAAGGGGCATGCCCGGCCCCGCCTCAAGGGTGTCTCAGCGATGTAACACTGCACGTGACAAAGCCATGAATGCGCACCGGGCGGGCGATTCAAGCGAGGGAGGTGTTTCAAAAATGGACACTTGGGCGCGAGCAAACTCGCCGTTGCCGGCTGGCAGACTCAGCCCTTGGGGGCTTTACGCGGTATGGAATTGAGGACCGTGTTGCCGTCCTGGTTCTGGGTCAGGTAGACCGGCAGTACCTTGGGCAGGGAAGGCACGAGGTTGTTGACCTCGTTGATGTTGTAGATGCCGCCGATGCGAATCGCCCCGGTACTGGCATCTGCCAGCATCACCGGTTTGTTCAGGTAGCGGTTGATCAGCGGCAACGCGTCCGTCAGGGCCAGGTTGTCGAGTACCAGTTTGCCCTGGCGCCAGGCCAGGGTTGAATCATTGGGGTTAATCGCAGCGATTTGCGGGGTGGCATCGCCCAGGTTGTAAGTGGCCTGCATGCCTGGGGTAAGGGGCACGCTGGCGTGCTGCTTGTCACTGGAAATCTGCACCGAGCCTTCAAGCAACATCACCCGCACCTGGTCTTCATATTTCCAGACGTTGAACTGAGTGCCGGTCACCCGAACCTGGCCTTCGCCCGCCTTGACGATAAACGGGTGAAGGCGGTCATGGGTGACTTTGAAAAACGCTTCGCCCTTGTTCAAGGTTACGCGGCGTTCATCCTTGTAATGGCTGTAGACCAGTTCGGTGCCCAGGTTCAATTCAACCAGGCTGCCGTCGCCGAGGGTGACTTTGCGCAAGCCCGTGTCGGCTTCGAAATGCTCATAGGAACTGGGCAACCAGCCCGCTTCCCAGCCGGTAAAGGCGGCCAGCGGCAGGGCGGCGAGGCATATCGCGGCGGCCACCGCGTAAGTGCGCAAGCGGCTGCGCGGTTTTAACGGCAGCACAACCGCAGCAGGTTCGCTGCGTGGCAGGTGGTCAGCCACGTCCCAGATTTCCAGCATGGCCGCATACTCAAAGGCATGCAGCGGATGGGCGTCGTGCCATTGTTCAAAAGCCCGACGCTCGCCCGCCGAGCAATCACTGGCATGCAGGCGCATGCACCAATGCGCGGCGGCATCGGTGATCGCGTCATAGTCGTCTTCTGAAAGGGGCTGTTGAGTCATTAAACCGTCCTGATTTCCCACATTCTAACCTCCCAAGGCGGATGGCGAGAACAGCCGTCATGGCGATTGCACATCAATTGGAACTTATTCTCGTTTGGAAACATCAGAAAACACAGGACACGAGTCCGTCATTCCCACAATGGAGAACGAATATGCTGAAGAAAACCTTAGTCGCCCTGTGTGCAACCACCGCACTGCTCAGCGCCGGCGCCGCCCTGGCCGATAAGCCGGGCGCGGGCTGGATCACCATCGAAAAAGCCATTGAAACCGCCAAGACCAAGGCCGGCTATGTCGAGGTCTACAAAGCCGAAGCCGATGACAACGGTTACTGGGAAGTCAAAGGGCGCAAGTCCGATGGCATCGTGTATGAAGCGCGTATCGATGGCGCCTCCGGCAACGTTCTGCGCGATCAGAAAGACTGACGCGACTGGCGGGGGCTGCTCAAGCCCCCGGATCCAAAACACGACCCAAGTGCGTAATCAAGTAAGTCACTGAGTCGGCATTGGCCAAAATCGTGTCAATGCGTTTGTCGGCGTTACTCATGAAGACGTCGCGGGCATCCTTGAGGTCCTTGGTGCCGGTGGTGTTCAGGACTTTTTGTCTAACGTGAGCCGTTGCAGTGTCAGGCCCATAGTCTTCCCATTGCGCCGAGTAATCATCCCAGGTCTTGAACAGCATCGTCGCGGGCGTCATGGTGGAGAGCGCGGTTCTTTGCAGGTCCTCCAGGGTTGTTTTGAGTATCTGGGCGCCCGGTTTGGCCGCGTTGATCAAGTCGGTGAACGGCCGCATCGAGTCAAGATAGGCGATGTCTTCAGTCTCGAGCTTCAAGTGCGTCAGTTCGTGAATCAGGGTACTCGCCCTGGCGTGGGCGCAGAGGTCAAAAGGTGAATTCAAACGGTTCTGGTAACTGTCCATACCTGGATCAAAGAACCGATTGAGCAGGTACAGCTTGCGCTCCCTGTCTTCAGGAATGACAAACGCGTATTGGTGCGCTGCACTGACACGGCTGGTCCCACTGACAAAACGCTTGGAGTCGGCGCTGGTCAGGGTCGGATCGCTCAGTTCATCCAATATCAGGTCGACTATTTTCTCGACTCTGCTCAACTGGTCAGGTGTCAGGCTGACGACACCGAATAATTCACCTAAAAAGCGGCCTGCCCGGCTATCGGGCGCACGCTGTTTTGCAAACTGAACGATGTTGCGTTTGCAATTGACGGTGTAATAGATCGCAACGTTTAACCCTTCTGTGATGACTTGGGCTTTCCAACTCGAGAGTGCGGCAATTTCGCGCATGCCCGTCGCCTCGATATTGATCGCTGCCCGTTCGCCGGCCCGCGTGTGCATGCGCGACATGACTTTGCCATATCGCGGGTTATGCAGGCTGAGGTCCAGCACCCATTTACCTTGTGAATTACGGCCCACATACGCGCCCACATGCTTATCCTTGGACAGGCGCCAGCGCTCGGCGGTTTTCTTCACCGCGTACACCTTGCCTGCCAGTGGCACATAGTCTTTCAAGCTCGCCTTGTCCATGTACACATGGCTGGAAGCACTCTGTTCCAGGTCCTTCAATGCGACATCGTGAGCTTCGAAAGGCTGCAACCCGGTACGCGCGGGTGCGGTGATATCCAGGGTCGTCAGGTGGGGGGCCGCGGGCAGGGTTTCGTCTGACAGGTTGGCTTGTGATACTTCCGTTTCGGTAGGCGGCGGGGCTTCGGTGCCCTCAAGCTCATTGTGCAGGGCGGCCAAATGAGCCACGCCGATGATGAAATCCTTCAGGCCGGCCTTCCACTGATGCAACTGCAATGCATCGGCTGAACGTTTGAACATTTTGTAGCTTCGCCACACCGCCAGCGGATACGCGAGTTTTCCTGCCATGAACTGAGCGGCTGCGGGGATGCCCTCGCGCAGCAGGTAGATGACCCTGTCCCAGAGCGATTTCGCGCCTTTCTCGAATTGGCAGGCGAGCATTTTGAGCAATATCTGCGTGTTGTCGTCGAACAGGTAGTGAAGGGCATTGCCGGTGACGACGGTCGAGGCCAGGCGGATATCGAGGGGGCGATGACGGTTGTTTTGCAGCAAATTGCGGTAGGTTGCCTGATGCGTCGCCTCCAGGTGCAGCACCACCCAGTCCTGAAGCTCTCCAGGCTTGGTCAATTCATCCAGCAGCGCTTGCTCGTTCGCATACTCCTTGAGTGTATGGTTTTCGCTGTAGGGCGCGTACAGCACCAGCGGCCCAGCGCTGCGGGTTGTGGGACCAATCAAGTACATCCCCAGCACCTTGGCCAGGGAAGCACCTTCGGTGGCAATCAACTCCAAGGGTCTGAACATTGCCGTTGCCCCGTCGAGCTCAGCCCGCGCCAGTGCGTCCGGCATGTCGAATACCTGCTGAACATGGCTCAGTGCCTGCGCCGTCAGCCGCTCCTGCAGCCTTTGCTCATGGGCGTATTGCAGGGTTTGCCAGGGTAACTGTCGGCAATACAGGCCTCGGCGTTTACGGCCTTCATCCGTGTTAGCGTCCAGGTGGCTTTGCAACAACTTCTGGTAAGCGCTGTTCAGGTCCAGTTGGCGCACCATTTGCACCACGGCACTGGCATCCAATGTGGCCGGCAAGGCAGTCGCGTTGCGTGAGCGTGGGCGGATGTTTTCGGCGTCCAGGTCGGGCCAATGCCGCAAAGCAAAGTCGGTCAGGCTGCAGACATTCACGTCGAGCGCCTGATGCAACGGGATCATTACATCATCGGGGTTCAGTGGCTGTTCGGGATAGCGTGCCTTGAGCAACGCCAGAAGTGCCGTGTGCGCATGCTTGCCGATAGCGGTGATGCCATTGAGGTAGTCTTTTTCGTCAGGCGCACTGTTGTGATACTGCTCAAGCAGCTCGGCTTGATGAAGCTGATCCTGAGGGGGTGCCAAACCCAGCCAGACGGGCAGAGCCTGTTGATGGGTCATGGCACTCGCCACCGCCCTGGCCCGTGCAAGGTTGGTCGGCGCGGCGTGTTCCAAGGCCGTTTCAATGTGGTTTTGCAAGGCGCGAGCGGCCCATTTGCTCGCAAGCAATTGGTCGATACCGTCCATGACGAAATCGCTGTAGGTTTTCAGACGATTATCCAGCAAGTTGTCGTCAATGCGTTGCAGTGGCCCCAGACCATATGCCTGATGCGGCGCACGCAAGGAAATAGCCAGGTTTTCCAACAGGGGCAAGCGCTTGATCGGGTGCTCCAGGCGCTGACTCATCTCCTCGCGCAAGGCTTGCACCGAGGCGAATACCTCATACCCGCGCCGAGGCGTCCAGAGCACCGCCTGGCCCGAACGCTGCGGGTCGATGCCTCCGCGTTCAGTCAGCACAAACAGGTTGGCAAGCGCATGGGCGGTGTCGGATGTGCCAATGTTCAGTGTCAAGGTGTAGGCGTCCGGAAGAAAGCCGTTCAGGCCGTGGCGGGTCAAGCGTGCAAGGCTGTCGGTGCGTAGGACGGTGTCAATCACTGCCTGGCTGTTGGGCGGCAGTGTTTTGCCCAACAGCCTCAGTTCGGCTTCACTGCGCAACCCAAGCAGCATCGAGTGCGCCTGTTTTTTGCTCATGTTGCTGAGGAACAGCAATGGAAGCTGGCGCATCTCGTGGTTGGCAAACACCTTCAAGACTTGATCATTGATCATGTTGAAAGTACTCAGGGTCATGCTGGGTAACTTCTGCGCCAGATGCGGCTCGAGCTTGCTGTAAAACCCGGTTGTGACACTGTTGGGAACGCGCGAGGCTTCATCGCTCAGGCGTTCAATGAAGTGTTCAACCATGCTCACAGACGTCAACGAAGGACGCTCCTCGCGCTCTTGGGCGCGGGTGGGATAAGTGTTGATATAGACCTCGTCGGCCTTGAGCGCCAGGCGTTGTGATTGCAGTTCTGCATTCAGGGCGAGGGTGACCATTGAGCGTAATGTCGGCTGATGTTTGCGCTCCGTGGCCAGTGCATCTTCAGTGGCACTGAGGCGCCGTAGCTGCACCTTGGCGTGTTCTGCCCGCACGGTGGATGGCCGGTCGTTGCCGCTGGTGACCGGGTGCGCCGTCCAGCGCCCTGCGGTTTCCAGCGTTGCGAGGCGGCTGTCCAGCATCGTGCGTATGTCCAGTGCGCAATCGAGCAGCGCATCCAGATTTATCTGGCCATCACTGCGTCGGTAAAGGTCCAGTGCGTGGTTCATATTACTGATCTGCTTGCCCGCAATGTCTTCGACCATGCCGGCAAAAACGTCACCCGCAATGGGGTGGGCGGCGATGTTAATCTGATCCAGGCCAATAAAGGTGTCGCGCTCATCCAGCGACAGGAAATTGAGCAGTTCATCTTCGTGGCCAGCGGCCTTGAGCATGCTCAATAGCGTGTCTTTGAGATCTTCCATGTCTTTGAGTACTTGTACCCCACGCGACTGCGTGTACAGGTAGGCGTGGCTCTCGCTGATCAATAGCGTGCTGGCCAGTTCCACATAGTGCTGGTAGGGCGCATGCAGGCGTACTTTTTCCACGCTTAGTTCGTTGGCGTGAGCGTTGCGGGCGCCTTGGTCTGGTAGAAACAATGCCTGAAGGGTGTGGCTTTCGTCGGCGTTGAGAATTTGCGCCTGACGCTTGAGCAAGACATCCAGGCGAAATTTATCCGCCATGACCTGGGTGAAGAGTTTCAGGCGTGAGGTTTCGTTGCCGATGTCCTCGTTCCAATAAGTCTTCAGCAGGCTGTCCAGCAGTTTTGCCAAGCTGCCGGATGTTTCTTTGATCAGGGTTTCCCAGTACTGCTGATCTTGTTCGCGTTCTACCGGGGTGAAGGCGCTGGTGACGTGTTTCGGGTTGAAATATTCACGGATCTGGTCCTGGGGCCAGGCATGTCTCACATAAAACTGCAGGAACGCTTCGCTCAATGGCAGGGAATTGACCCAGCGTCGCTGACCGCCTGCCGGGTCCTGGATAAAAAAATCGACCCGTGTATCGCGTTGATCCAGGTTGGGAAAGTACGAGCGCGCCATGATGCTGAGCAGCGTGGCAAGCATGCCGTACAGCGTGGGCGTCGTCTGCAGTTGCTCCAGTACGACGCGCACGTTGTCTTGCTGACAGGCCTCCAGGGCTTGCTCCTGGTCTTGCATGACGGCGCCTTCGACAAGGGTGGCGGTCAGCGTTATCGGCGTACTGGCGGGCAAGGCGTTGCGCTGTGCAATCGACAGAAAGCTCAACAATTGGACACGCTGCACCGCATCCGCCAGTTGCTCGGCGACGTCGACCAGCAGGCTGGCGTGGTCGTCAAACACCTGAATACCACCATAAGGCGTGTAAAGCAGTGCTTTGCCGTCGTCCGGGGCAGGGCTCATCAGAAAGGCGCCGGCAAGTGGAAAAGGCGGCTGGCCCGATACATTGATCAGCAGTCTTTCGACGCGCATGGGGTAGGTTTGCCGTTCGGGGTCGTTACGTGCGGCATCGCTGGCTTGGTACACCGTGTGCAGCCAATCGAGGTCTTTGACGGTCAGCCCCAGCGCGCGCTCACGGTCGGTCGGCGCGTTTCTTTTAATCGGCAGCAGGAATTCGTCAAAAAAATATGCGGGGGTTACGCCGGTCATGGGCTTGCTCCGTTAAGTAGGGGAGTGACAGGCTAGGGAGGCGTGACCGGAGGGCGGGGGTAACTATTGAGGCCCGTCGCAAGTTGACAGCAGGCACAGTGCGTGGTGTTTAATCGAACACTTGAATGTCCATTCGTTGCCTCTCCTAATCATAAAAACGCCATCATAAAAACGGAGCTTCAAATGTCTGCGCAGTCTCCGACAGTTGCCAAGGCTTCAACCGCAATCGGCTTCACCGAGTTAGTGGCCCTGCTACAACAGGTTTTTGTGCGGCACGGTACGTCACCGCAAGTGGCGGCGATCCTTGCGCACAATTGCGCCAGCGCTGAACGTGACGGCGCGCATAGCCACGGCGTGTTTCGCATTCCAGGGTATGTGTCGACGCTCAACAGCGGCTGGGTCAATGGCAAGGCGGTGCCCGTGGTTGAGGATGTGGCCTCAGGCTTTGTGCGTGTGGATGCCGATAACGGCTTTGCCCAACCAGCACTGGAGGCCGCGCGCTCGCTGTTAGTGCGCAAGGCGCGCAGCGCCGGGATCGCGCTGCTGGCGATTCGAAACTCCCATCACTTTGCGGCTTTATGGCCCGATGTCGAACCTTTTGCCGAAGAAGGTCTGGTAGCGCTCAGCGTGGTCAACAGCATGACCTGCGTGGTGCCCCATGGCGCGGATCGACCGCTGTTCGGCACCAACCCTATTGCTTTTGCCGCGCCGCGCGCCGATGGGCCACCCATCGTGTTTGACCTGGCCACCAGTGCCATTGCCCATGGTGACGTGCAGATCGCAGCACGCAAGGGCGAGCGTTTGCCGCCGGGCATGGGCGTGGACAGCTTGGGCCAACCGACCCAAGATCCCAAAGCCATTCTTGAAGGCGGCGCGCTGTTACCGTTTGGCGGGCACAAGGGTTCAGCGCTGTCGATGATGGTCGAGTTGCTGGCGGCGGCGCTGACGGGCGGCAATTTTTCGTTCGAATTCGATTGGGCCGATCATCCCGGCGCGCGCACACCATGGACCGGCCAATTGCTGATCGTGATTGACCCTGGCAAAACCGCCGGGCAAGGCTTTGCCGAGCGCAGCCAGGAACTGGTGCGACAGATGCATGCGGCGGGGTTGCGGCGGTTGCCGGGGGATCGACGTCATCGCGCACGGGCGAAGTCGCAGGAAACAGGCATCGAGATTGATGCGCAGGAGCTCAAGCAGTTGCAGGCACTGGCAGAAGGATAAAAGGGGCTGCGCTATCAGCGCAGCCCCTGTGGTTTAGCCGCGACGACCCAACAAAAGGCCGACCACCAGGCCAAAGCCTGCGGAAATGGCCACGGTCTGCCATGGATGGCCACCGATATAGTTTTCGGTGGCGTCCACCACCGGCTTGCTGCGTTCACGCACGTTGGACACCGAGTCCAGTGCTTGCTTGAGCTTGATAGCGACCTGCTCACGCAGCGTTTCACCTTCTTCGCCTACCAGCGAAGCGCTGCTTTTGAGCAGCTTGTCCGACTCTTCGATCAAGGCCGTCAGTTCACTGAAAGCTTGATCCTTGATTTGATCTTCGACAGCTTGGGCGGCAGTTTTGCGGGCCATTGTGTGACTCCTTGCGAGTGAATGTGGCAGTGAACAATGGAGTGTCGGGCTTGGCTAAAAGTTGCAGTTTTTTTGCCGTGAGCGGCTTACGGGCAAAATCCGGATCAGGATATTTCGACCTACAGTGTAAGATGTCACCTATTTGTGCAGCAGGTAATTCAACATGAGCTTCAATCTGGCCAACAAAACCCTTGCCGAACGCGCCGAACTGGAAGATGAAAAGTCACGCCTTTACGATCTGTGGCAAACCAACCTGGGTAAGGCCAAGGGCGAAGCTGCGCGTTTGTTCGGCGAGCGTGCCAAGCGTAAGGGCAAGTGGGCCGAATGGGTCCGTGCCGAGCTTGACGGCATGTCGCCGCCGGAGTTTTCCAACATGGTGCGCAGCGAAGTCAACAAACTGATGGCCGCCGCTAAGTAAAGCTGGCCACAATCGCTTCACGCACTTTGAGTAACAGCGGATCCAACTGTGCCTGGGTACGCCAGCCCAGCTCCACCGGGTAGCGTGGCAACGCCAGTGGGCAGGTCAGTACGCGCAGGCCGGTCATCTGCGCAATCGCTTCGGCAGCATGCCCGGGAATCGTCGCCACCGCCGCGCTGCCCTTGAGCAAAAACGGCAGCCCGGCAAAGTGACTGGTGGACGCACACACCTGGCGGCTCAACCCTTTAGCCGCCAACCCTTCATCGGTAATCCCGATAAACCCGCCCGACGACACCAGTACATGTTCGCGTGCCACGAATTCCTCCAGGCTGATGCCGTCTTGGCCCGGCGCCAGGCTGTGTGGGTCGACCAGGCAGCGGTAATCGCCTTCGCCCAGCACGTGCCGGCTCAACCTGCGCTCGGCAAAGCCGCCGGCGGTGATCGCCAGGTCCAGGCTGCGCTCGAGCAGGGCGCCTGCGACGATTTGGCTGTGGGTCTGGCGGAAAATCACCCGCAGATTCGGCGCGCGCCGGGCAATTTCTGCCATCAGCCGCCGGCCATGGGCAATCTCGAAGTCATCGGACAAGCCCAGCACCACCGAGCGGCCCTGATAGTTCGGGTTGGCCGGGTTGATCATTGCCAGGCTCTGCCGACAACGGTCCAGGGCCTCGCTGATCACCGGTTTCAACTGATTGGCACGCAAGGTCGGCGCCAGCCCACGCCCGGTGCGCACGAACAGTGGGTCGCCGTACACGTCACGTAACCGCCGCAGGCCGGCGCTGATCGCCGATTGCGTGACGCCCAGGCGCAAAGCTGCGCGGCTGGCGCTGGACTCGTCGTGCAAGGCTTCGAAGGTTTTCAGCAGGTTCAAGTCAACTTGGGCGATATTTATTTGGCTCATATCATTTAGCACTGATGGGGGCTTTATTCATGATTGCCCCTCGCCGGAGAATGGGCAACCCCTTTAACTGGAGTGAACCTGATGCCCATTTCTACCGTGGCGGCGTTGCAGATCGGATCCTTGCCGGATGGCAAGGCTGACACCCTGGCGCAGATCCTCACCTATGAGGACGCGATTGTGCGCAGTGGCGCGCAATTGGTGGTGATGCCCGAAGCGTTGCTCGGCGGTTATCCGAAGGGCGAAACCTTCGGCACGCAGTTGGGCTACCGCTTGCCGGAGGGGCGCGAAGCCTTTGCACGCTATTTTGCCAATGCCATCGATGTGCCGGGCGCCGAGACCGAGGCGCTGGCTGGCTTGTCCGCACGCACCGGCGCCAGCCTGGTACTCGGCGTGATCGAACGCAGTGGCAGCACGCTGTATTGCACCGTGCTGTATTTCGAACCCACCGGCGGCCTGGTGGCCAAGCACCGCAAGTTGATGCCCACCGGCACTGAGCGGCTGATATGGGGCACGGGCGATGGCTCGACCTTGCCGGTGATCGACGCGCAAGTTGGGCGTTTGGGCGGCGCGGTGTGCTGGGAAAACATGATGCCGCTGCTGCGCACGGCGATGTACGCCAAAGGCGTGCAAGTGTGGTGCGCGCCGACGGTCGATGAGCGTGAAATGTGGCAAGTGAGCATGCGCCACATCGCCCATGAAGGCCGCTGCTTTGTGGTGAGTGCCTGCCAGGTGCAGGCTTCGCCCGAGGCGCTGGGCACGCAGGTTGCCAACTGGCCGTCAGAGCGTCCGTTGATCGCCGGTGGTAGTGTGATTGTCGGGCCGATGGGTGACATCCTGGCCGGGCCGTTGGTGGGTGAAGAGGGGTTGCTGACCGCGCAGATCAACACCGATGATTTGGTGCGGGCGCGCTATGACTACGATGTGGTGGGGCATTACGCGCGGCCGGACATATTCGAGTTGGTGGTGGATGAACGCGCCAAGCCGGGCGTGCGCACACTGACTGATTAAACACGGTAAAAATGTGGGAGCTGGCTTGCCTGCGATGGCCTCAACTCGGTGTGCCTGATGTACCGAGGTGTCTGCATCGCAGGCAAGCCAGCTCCCACATCAGATCTTCAGCGTTTGGAAGATCTGAATGCCAACCACTCTTCGCGGGTAATCTCCCAAATGTCGCGTGGCAACGTACCTTCTACAAACTCACCCATCTGCGTGCGGATCAGGCGCATCCCGGTGCGCTCGGAAATCCGCCGCGACGCCAGGTTAGGCGCAGCCTTGGGCACGCGCATCCGCGGGCGTTTAAGCACATCGAACCAGTACTCCGTCACCGCCGCACAGGCTTCAGTCATAAAGCCCTGGCCTTGCCATTGCGGGCCCAGCCAGAACCCTCGGTTGTCATCTTGCTCGTCCGTCAAGTTGATATTGCCGATCAACTGTTGCGGCGCGTGTTTGAGGCGGATCGACCAGTGCCATTGGTCGCCACGGGCCATGCCCGGCAAGGCCACCTGTTCCAGGTAGCGGCGAGCGCCGTCCGCCGGGTACGGCCAGGGCACCTCGGCAGACAGGTAACGCACCACGTCCCAGTGCGCGAATTGCGCCTGGGTGTCCTCGGCATCCTCCAGGGTCAATGGGTGCAGGATCAGTCTTTGAGTAAACAACGTCGGTTGCATGGCCGTTACCAGGTCGCAGTGTTGGGCAGGTCCAGGGTGCCGCGTTCCACAAAGCGCATGGTACCGAACAGGCCACCTGCGAGTTTGCCGCGCAGTGTGTAAGGCAGGTTGTTCAGGCTTTGGGTCTGGCTGAGACCCAAGGTCTGACGCAGCACAGAAAACGCCGAAACGCTCACCGGCACCATCAGCACTGTCTCGGAAAAGCGTGGGATGCTTCCGGCCTGATCGCTCACGCCGGACGCCAATGGGCGCCCATTCACGTCCAGGTCCAGGGCCACACCACTGTAGTCGATCGCCGTTTCATTGGGGTTCTGCACCCGCAGCTTCACGGCGAAACGCACTTCCAGGTCCTGGCTTTGCAGCGGCTCGATACCCACCACACTGATATTGACCGGGTCGCGATTGGGGAACAGCGCACAGGCGCTCAAGGTCAGCAGCAGTAACGATAGAACCATGAGCTTGCGCATAACAAAGGTGCTCCTATTTCGTGACGTCCGGATCCTGCATGACCTTGAGGGTAGAGGACTCCGGATCAAATTCATCCTCTTCCAGCTCTAAGAACTCCTCCGGCAAGAAAATGTTCAGCAGGATTGCACAGAACGCGCCCACCGTGATCGGCGATTCAAAGATGTTGTGCAGCGCCTTGGGCAGGTCGCGCAGCACTTGCGGTACAGCAGCCACACCCAGGCCCATCCCCAGGGAGATCGCCACGATCAGCACATTGCGCCGGTGCAGCCCGGCTTCGGCGAGGATCTTGATCCCGGCCACGGCCACGGTGCCGAACATGATCAGCGTGGCACCGCCCAATACCGGTTTGGGCATCAGTTGCAGCACCGCGCCGATCATCGGGAACAACCCCAGCAGCACCAGCAGGCCGGCGATAAAGTACGCGACATAGCGGCTGGCCACGCCGGTAAGCTGGATCACGCCGTTGTTCTGGGCGAAGGTCACCATTGGCAGGCTGTTGAACGTGGCTGCCATCGCCGAGTTGAGGCCGTCGGCCAACAGGCCGGACTTGATGCGCTTGATGTACAGCGGGCCTTTGACCGGCTGCTGGGAAATCATCGAGTTGGCGGTCAGGTCTCCGGCAGCCTCCAGCGGCGAAATCAAAAAGATCACCGCCACCGGGATAAACGCCACCCAATCGAACGAGAACCCGTACTTGAACGGCACCGGCACGCTGATCAACGGCACCTGGGGCAGGGCGGCCAAATCCACACGGCCCATCATCCAGGCAACGACAAAACCCAGGGTCAAGCCGATCACGATCGAGCCCAGGCGCAGGAACGGGTTGCTGAAGCGGTTGAGGACCACGATGGTCAACAGCACCAGAGCTGCCAGCCCCATGTTGCCCGCTGCACCCAGGTCGCTTGCCCCAAAGCCGCCAGCCATGTCGGTGACGGCTACCTTGATCAGCGACAAACCCATCAAGGTAATGATGGTGCCGGTGACCACTGGAGTAATCAGCTTGCGCAGCTTGCCGATGAACTGGCTGAGCACCACCTCGATAAACGCGGCGAAAAAACAGATGCCAAAAATCGTCGAGAGAATCTCGTCGGTGCCACCGCCGCGCGCCTTGACCATGAACCCGGCGCTGAGGATCACGCTGATAAACGAAAAACTGGTGCCTTGCAGGCACAACAGGCCGGAACCCACCGGGCCGAATGTGCGCGCCTGCACAAAGGTGCCAAGCCCGGACACGAACAGCGCCATGCTCACCAGGTAGGGCACCTCGCTTTCCAGGCCGAGTACGCCGCCGACGATCAGCGTGGGCGTAATGATGCCGACGAAGCTGGCCAGCACATGTTGCAGCGCGGCAAAAATCGCCGCGGTGAAGTGCGGGCGGTCTTCCAGGCCGTAGATCAGGTCGGATTTATAGCGGGGGCGGGGAGCTTGAGCGTCAGACAAAGTGCAGGCTCGGGTCAGAAAATGGAGGCGCAGGATGCCAGAAAGTGTCGGCTGTCAGAAGTGTGAAAAAATATTTCGAAATGTGCCGATTAATTTCTCAAGCCTGCCGATAGCCTGAATAGGCCCACACACCAATTAAAACAGTGGCGCCTGACGGTCCGAGACGCGCGTTGCCGCTAACGGATTGTGTCGCGGCAGGGATGCGCGCCAACACTACTTCTTGAGAGCACCGCTATGTCCCTTCGTAATCTGAATATTGCACCTCGCGCTTTTCTCGGTTTTGCGTTCATTGCATTGCTCGTTGTGATTCTTGGCGTGTTTGCGGTCAACCGCATGGGTACGATCCGCCAGGCCTCAGTGGATATGGGGACCAACCAGTTACCCAGCGTGAAGTTCCTCGGCAACATGACCGAGAACGTACTGCGCTTGCGCATTCTCTCGTTCCGCATCTTGATCAACCGCGAGCCGGCCGCGCTCGAAGAAGCCAAAACCCGCGTGGCCGTGCTGGTCGACAAGGTCAAGCAGGCCCAGAGCGCCTATGCCGTTTTGCCGGCGGGTGCTGATGAGGCTGCTTTATACAAGTCTTTCACCGCCACGCTCGACAGCTATCTGGCCGCCCAGGCTGAAATGATGTCGTTGTCCCAGCAGAATAAAGTCGAGGAAATGCGCACCCTCATCAATACGCGCATCAAGGACGGCACCGACCTGATGGGCGAGCAACTGAACAAACTGATCGCCATCAACAGTGCCGATGCCGACACGGCCGGCCGGGAAGCTGAAGGCAGCTACCAGCAGGCGGTTACGGGCATCGTCATTGTGGCCGTCGCGGCGGCGCTCATGACGGTACTGCTCGCCTGGCTGCTGACCCGCAGCATCGTCACGCCGCTGCGCAAAGCGTTGGAAGTGGCCGAAACCATTGCCGGTGGCAACCTCACCAAAGTTATCGAAGATGCCGGCAAGGACGAGCCTGCGCGCCTGCTGGGCGCCTTGTCGGCGATGCAAACCAACCTGCGCCAGACCATCCAGCACATCGCCGGCTCGGCCACGCAACTGGCGTCTGCCGCCGAAGAGCTCAGTGCGGTCACCGAAGAAGCCTCCAAAGGCCTGCAACAGCAAAACAACGAAATCGACCAGGCCGCCACGGCCGTCAACGAGATGACCGCCGCCGTCGAAGAAGTGGCGCGCAATGCGGTGTCCACCTCCGAAGCTTCCAGCCAGTCCAACCAGGCGGCGCGGGAAGGGCGTGACCGCGTGGTGGAAACCGTCGGTGCAATCCAGACCATGACCCAGGACGTGCAAAACACTGCGTTGATGATTGAAGGCCTGGCAACCCAGGGCCGTGATATCGGCAAGGTGCTCGACGTGATCCGCGCGATTGCCGAACAGACCAACCTGCTGGCGCTGAACGCAGCGATTGAAGCCGCGCGCGCCGGTGAAGCCGGGCGTGGGTTTGCGGTGGTGGCCGACGAAGTCCGCGCCTTGGCGCACCGCACGGCGCAATCGACTCAGGAAATTGAAAAGATGGTCGCCGGCATCCAGAGCGGTACCGGTGAAGCCGTGCAATCAATGCAACAGAGCAACCAACGCACCCAGACCACCCTGGAGCTGGCCCGCGCGGCCGGTGTGGCCCTGGAGCAAATCACCCAGTCGATCAGCTTGATCAACGAGCGCAACCTGGTCATCGCCAGCGCCTCGGAAGAGCAGGCCCAAGTGTCCCGTGAAGTGGATCGCAACCTCGTCAACATCCGCGACTTGGCGACTCAGTCGGCGGCGGGTGCCAACCAGACCAGCGCGGCCAGCCATGAACTGTCGCGCCTGGCGGTGGATCTGAATGGGATGGTCGCGCGGTTCGTTATCTGAATTGAGCACACGGGGGAGCACGCCGCTCCCCTTGATCAGACCTCACCTACGTCGACCCAGCGCTCCTCACGGGCGGCCAGGCGAATCGCCGTTGCCAGCCGCTCGACCGCCCAGGCGGCTTCAAAGTCAGTGCCCGCTGCACCTTGCCCCGCCAACGCCATGACCAGCTCCTGCACTTCCAGGGTCTTCAATTCGTTGTAACCCAGTTGATGCCCGGCAGCCGGGCTGAATGCGGCATAGCCGGGCAGGGCGGGCCCGGCGAGCACACGCTGGAAACCGTCCTGGCCGGCGCGGCATACGCGCAGTTCATTCAAGCGTTCCTGATCGAACCCCAACGTGCCGCGAGTGCCGCTGATTTCAAAACTCAGGTGGTTCTTGTAGCCCTGCTTGAGCCAACTGCTGCTCACGGTGCCACGGGCGCCATTGGCGAAACGCAGCAGTGCATGCACTTGGTCATCCACTGCAATGGGTTTGAGCGCGTTGCTGCCTTTGACGGCAGGGCGTTGGGCATGCACGGTGTGTGTGTCGGCACACACGCTCACCACGTCGCCCACCAGATAGCGCGCCATCGACAGCAGATGGCTGCCCAGATCTGCCAGCGCGCCACCGGCATGTTCCACTTCACAGCGCCATGACCACGGCGAGGCCGGGTCGGCCATGAAGTCTTCGCTGAACTCGCCCTGGAAGCTGATGATCTCGCCCAGTTCGCCGTCGACAATCATCTGCCTGGCCAGGCCAATCATCGGGTTGTGCTGGTAGTTGTAACCGACCCGGGTGACCACGCCGGCAGCACTTGCGGCACGGCGCATGGCGTCGGCCTGTTCCAGGCTGACCGCCAGGGGTTTTTCGCAATACACCGCCTTGCCCGCCGCAATGGCCGCCATGGCCATGGGGTAGTGCAAGTGATTGGGCGTGGTGATGGCCACCACATCAACATTAGGGTCGTTGACCAGCGCCTGCCAGTCACCGTGGGCCTGGGCAAAGCCCCAGGCCGTGGCGCAACGTTGGGCGCGTTCGGTGTCGGCATCGGCCAGCGCCGCCAGCTTGAGGTGTACCGGCAGTTCGAACACCGCGCGGGCATTGTTGAACGCCAGCGCATGGGCGCGCCCCATAAAGCCTGTGCCGATCAAGCCGATTCCGAGTTCACGCATCGCCGTGGTCCTTTGGATTATTGTTGTCAGGAAGGCTATTAATGGAATAAAAATTCCCATAATTCAATAGATGGAATAAAAATTCATTAATCAGCCTGGGTAATGCAGGCATATTCAGGCCAACGCCAAAACCCGTCAGTTAACAAAAGATAACGTAGCGCCGATTGTCAGACGATTCCAAAGCCCGATAGGATGGCCCCTGCTTCCTCCAGGCGCTCTAGATTGCAGGTTTCAGAGCCCGGGAAGGCGAGACCACCTAACAATAATAAATGGGGAGAAAGGTCTATGAGTGAGCCTGTCATGGGTTGGGCTGTTTGCCGCCCGCGCGCCGCACGCAGGGTTGCGATGCTGGCCACAGCGCTCTCGCTGCTTGGGGCGTTGTCGACACCCGCGCTGGCAGCCGGCGACACCAGCAGCGCACAGCCGGTATTTGCAATTGAGTCTCCCAAGGCCGCCAAAGGCCTGATGATCGATGTCGTGCATGCCGGCAAGCGCCTGGTGGCGGTCGGCGATCGCGGGCACATCCTTTATTCCGATGACCAGGGCAACACCTGGACCCAAGCCAAAGTGCCGACCCGGCAACTGCTCACGGCGGTGTATTTCGTCGACGACAAATACGGTTGGGCGGTGGGCCATGACGCGCAGATCCTGGCCAGCACCGACGGTGGCGCCACCTGGGCTCAGCAATACCAGGACCTCAAGCGCGAAGCGCCATTGCTCGACGTGTGGTTCAAGGATGCCGAGCATGGCCTGGCCGTGGGCGCCTACGGTGCGCTGATCGAAACCACCGACGGCGGCAAAACCTGGGACGACGTGAGTGATCGCCTCGACAACGAAGACCAGTTCCACCTCAATGCCATCGCCGCTATCAAGGGTGCCGGGCTGTTTATCGTCGGCGAGCAGGGCAGCATGTTCCGCTCCAGCGACGACGGCCAGACCTGGGAAAAACTCGAAGGCCCCTATGAGGGCTCGCTGTTCGGAGTGATCGGCACCGCCCAGCCGCAGACCCTGTTGGCGTATGGCCTGCGCGGCAATCTCTACCGCTCCACCGATTTTGGCAGCACGTGGGAGCCAGTGGCGTTGAATGCGGCGCGTGGTGCCCTGGAGTTTGGCTTGTCGGGGGCGACGTTGCTCGATGACGGCGCCATCGTGGTGGTCGGCAACGGCGGCAGCGTGGTGATCAGCCACGACGACGGCCAGACCTTCAGCGTATTCAACCGCCCGGACCGCATTTCGCTCTCCTCGGTCACGGCGGCGGGCAATGGCAACTTGATTCTGGCGGGGCAGGGCGGCGTTCGTGTTGCCAAGCCAACCGGCGCTGAACTCGAAAAACAATAAGAAGGCGGGGAAAGAATGAGCAGTCATCACAACGATAAAGCGACCTTTCTTGAGCGCCTGATCTTCAACAACCGCCCGGCAGTGATCGTTATCTGCCTGCTGGTGAGTATTTTCCTGTTCTGGCAGGCGACCTTGATCCGCCCGTCCACCAGCTTTGAAAAGATGATCCCCCTCAAGCACCCCTTCATCGAAAAGATGATGGAGCACCGTAACGACCTGGCGAACCTGGGCAACACCGTGCGCATCTCGGTGGAGGCCAAGGATGGCGACATCTTCTCGAAGGAGTACATGGAGACGCTGAGGCAGATCAACGACGAGGTGTTCTACATCTCCGGCGTTGACCGCTCGGGCCTCAAGTCGCTGTGGAGCCCCAGCGTGCGCTGGACCGAAGTCACCGAAGAGGGTTTTGCCGGCGGTGAAGTAATCCCGCAAAGCTACAACGGCTCGCCGCAAAGCCTCGACCAACTGCGCAACAACGTGCTCAAGTCCGGCCAGGTCGGGCGTCTGGTGGCCAACGATTTCAAGTCGAGTATCGTCGATATTCCTTTGCTGGAGTCCTACCCGGACCCGCAGGACCAAGGCAAGTTGCTGGCCCTGGACTACCGCAAGTTTTCCCATGAACTCGAAGACAAGATCCGCGACAAATTCGAAGCGCAAAACCCCAACGTCAAGATCCATATCGTCGGTTTCGCCAAGAAGGTCGGTGACCTGATCGACGGCCTGGTAATGGTGGTGATGTTCTTCGGCATCGCGTTTGTGATCACCTTGATCCTGTTGCTGTGGTTCACCAACTGCCTGCGCAGTACTGTCGCGGTGTTGAGTACCACGCTGGTGGCGGTTATCTGGCAATTGGGGCTGATGCACTTTTTCGGCTTCGGCCTGGATCCCTATTCGATGCTGGTGCCGTTCCTGATCTTTGCCATCGGTATTTCCCATGGCGTGCAGAAGATCAACGGCATCGCCCTGCAATCCAGCGAGGCAGATAACGCCCTGACCGCGGCACGGCGCACGTTCCGGCAACTGTTCCTGCCCGGCATGATTGCGATCCTCGCCGACGCCGTGGGCTTTATCACGCTGCTGATCATCGACATCGGCGTGATCCGTGAACTGGCCATCGGCGCGTCCATCGGCGTGGCGGTGATCGTATTCACCAACCTGATCCTGCTGCCGGTGGCGATCTCCTATGTCGGCATCAGCAAGCGCGCCATCGCCAAGAGCAAGAAGGACGCGCACCGCGAACACCCGTTCTGGCGCCTGCTGTCCAAGTTCGCCAGCGCGAAAGTTGCGCCAGTCTCGATCCTGCTCGCGCTGGTCGCCTTCGGCGGCGGCCTCTGGTACAGCCAGAACCTCAAGATCGGCGACCTCGACCAGGGCGCGCCGGAACTGCGCCCGGACTCGCGCTACAACAAAGACAACAACTTCATCATCAGTAACTACTCCACCAGCTCCGATGTGCTGGTGGTGATGGTCAAGACCAAGGCCGAAGGCTGCTCGCGTTATGAAGCCATGGCGCCCATCGACCAGTTGATGTGGAAGATGCAGAACACCGAGGGCGTCCAGTCGGCGATCTCGCTGGTGACCGTGTCCAAGCAGATGATCAAGGGCATGAACGAGGGCAACCTCAAATGGGAAACCCTGTCGCGTAACCCCGACGTACTGAACAACTCCATTGCCCGCGCCGACGGCCTGTACAACAACAATTGCTCACTGGCGCCGGTGCTGGTGTTCCTCAACGACCACAAGGCCGAAACCCTCGACCGCGCCGTGCATGCGGTGCAGGACTTCGCCAGGGAAAACAACAAGGACGGCCTGGAATTTATCCTCGCCGCCGGTAACGCCGGGATCGAAGCTGCCACTAACGAGGTGATCAAGGAGTCGGAGCTGACCATCCTGATTCTGGTGTACCTGTGCGTGGCCACCATGTGCATGATCACCTTCCGCTCCTGGGCGGCGACCCTGTGCATCGTGTTGCCGCTGGTGCTGACCTCAGTGCTGGGCAATGCCCTGATGGCGTTCATGGGCATCGGGGTCAAGGTCGCAACCTTGCCGGTGGTGGCGCTGGGCGTGGGGATTGGCGTGGACTACGGCATTTACATCTACAGCCGCCTGGAAAGCTTCCTGCGCGCCGGCCTGCCGTTGCAAGAGGCCTACTACCAGACGCTCAAGTCCACCGGTAAAGCCGTGCTGTTCACCGGCCTGTGCCTGGCCATCGGTGTGTGCACCTGGATCTTCTCGGCTATCAAGTTCCAGGCCGACATGGGCCTGATGCTGACCTTCATGCTGCTCTGGAACATGTTCGGTGCGCTGTGGCTGTTGCCGGCACTGGCGCGGTTCCTGATCAAACCCGAGAGGCTGGCGGGGCAGAAGGGCAATTCATTGTTTGCGCACTGAGCATGCTTGACCACAGGCAATTTGGAAACAAACGCCCGACCTGACCCGTCGGGCGTTTTACTGTGTGCCTACCGATGGCGAAGCCGTGCCTTGTTTTGCACGCTACAGGCCTGCCACGGCTGGCGGGATTTGGGCTCTGCGGGTGCGTTCGGTGGCCAGGCGCTTGAGCACGCTACCGCCTTTTACGCGTAGGCTCATATCGAACGACCAATTGCCTTGCTCGTCGACTTTTACGCGAGGTCCGCGGGTGCCTGAACTGGCACGAACGATCGCCACACGCTCGTCGTCGAGCATGATGACCTTGAAAAGAATCCCATAGACGTTCAAGTGCCAGGCGTTGTCGATCCGGTAGAGCCCTCGGTACGGGCCGTCAGACGAAGCTTCAGGCAGCGCTTCAAAACAGGCAAAGCCGAAAAAGCTGGTGACGTTCGCCCAATGCCCGTACGGCATTCTGTTTTGGAAAAAGGTGTATCCAAATTCCAGTGCTGAATCGAGCTTTTTGTTGGCTCCGTAGTAGTAGCCAATGACGTTTTCCGTCAGTACCACGTTGCTGGAGAGCTGCCGTCCCTCTTGGGATTGACGCGGCGCGGGCGGGCGTAACGCCTGGTCTTTGAGCGTGGCGTCCACAGGCTCGGTGGTCGAGGCAACCGGCATGCTTTCAGCGAGCAGGATAGCCAGGTTGAGTGTCATGTCGGCTATGGCCACTTCGCGTGTGATGGGGTCATTGCTATTGAGTGCAGGCAGATCAGGCGTTAATTGATTCACCAGTGTGCCTAGCCAGGCGGTCAGCAAAACCGGTGCTCGCTGTTGCGGCTGCAGTAACGCATCAAACGGGCCGCCGCCCATTTCCAGCAATGCTGCCCAGCGTTTTGTTTTATTCAGCGGCGCGCCATCACCTCCCACATTGGTCAGCGCCTCTACGATGTAGAAGTAGAGGAAGGACTGGGCGCTGGAGAAGTTCATGCTTGTCAGCGATTTGTCGACCTCGCGTTGATCGGCCAGTTCTGCCGTGGGTAGGGGTGAATCGGGTACAGACTCGGCATTCAGGCCAACATCCAGGGGATGGGGTGCCAGGAGGCCACCGTTGTCATAGACAGCCCGGGCTTCATCGGACATCCAGGCCAGCACACTGTCGTGCAGTTCTCCTGGCTGCGAGATAGCATTCAGCAGCGCGTCGCGTGTGGCGAACTCACATAAGGCGTGTGCATAAAAGGGGCGGTAAAGCAGATGGGGGCCTTTGCTCTTGTCCTGCGCTTCGATGATGAACATAGCGCTGACGACGTCAGGTTCCGCTTGCGCTGCGCGCAACAGTGCCAACGGTTGAATGATCACCGATGGGGTGTCGACGAAGCCTTTGCTGCCAATGGAGGCTTCGTTGGCGTTGTGCTGCAGCAGCGTGGCAACGTATCCGGCGGCCAGTGCGCTGACACTGCTCGGTTGTTTCAGATGCAACTCCAGCGCCTGCAACGGTAGTTGATAACATAGCTGGGCGACGAGCTGGCGCTTGCGCGCGAAAGACTCTGGCGTGTGATTCAATAACTGTGTTTCGAGGTAGTCGGAATAAGCCTTGCCGATGTCGAGTCTCTCAATTAGCCCGCCGTTGCGGGTGATGAAGTCCGCCGTCAACCATCCAGGCAGGGGCAGGCCGTCACGGTGCGCCAGGGTAAAGGTGCCAGCAGGGCGGCCTTTCAGGCAGGTGATCACCAGGTCTGTCAGGCTCATCGACTCAGTGGAAATGCCCTGTGCGGTGTCTTCAGCGTCAGCAGCAGGGGTCACCGTGACAAGCACTTTGTCGGGCGCATAGGTCTCGGGTAGCGCAGCCTCTTCGTCGCTCGCGGGCAGGCTTTGCTGCTCGGCGTCGAGCGCCTTTGACAAGGCTGCGGTGGTGAAGGCGTTGATGTCCGTAATGCCGCTGAGAAAGGTATGGCCCCTGCTGAGCCGCTTACTGTTCGCCAACCCCAAACTGTAGCGGGAGTAGTTTTTTTTGGGGATGTGCGAGGCGTTTTGGAGCCAGTCTGGCAGTTGCGGGCTCAGCACGTTCTGAAACTGTGCCTGGACTTGGGTCGTGTTGGCAAAGCAGGGCGTCGGGTCACTGAGCTCATGGTAAAGCGCTTGCAGCTTAGCCTTCCCGAAGGAGCAGGGCAGTTTCACGGCTTCAATGTTGAGTAATTGTTGATTCAGGATCAGTTCGGCTTGATGCCCGAACGCATCGCCATAAACCTCGTAACGTTTGCAGCTCAGCGAATCGACGCTGTATTGAGCGGTGAGGGCGCTGCCCCAATGCTGGTTAAAGGCATCCATTGAGCTAAATGTTTCGATTTTTCCACCCGGATGGCATAACAGAACGACCGTATGCGTATTGACGGTACGCTCCAGCAACAGCTCGGGGGCGAATAAAACCGAGTTGCCGCTGGCGCTGTTCAGGTAGGTTTCCAGTTCGTAGACAAGGGTGTTGCTGTCGTTATTTTGCTGACGCGGATAACTGTCAGGGAAGTCAATGACCTGTTGTACCGTCTCGCGCTCAATATCGCTCAAGCCTGGCTGGGTCAGCACTGAAATCTGCAGCGCTTGCACCAAGCTCTCACTGAGTAAACTCCAACGGCTGGGTAGCTCGCCGGCCGGGTTCCAATAGGCCGTCAAGGCATCTTGCAGGCCGATCGGCAGCGACCAGGCCAGTTCGCCAATCAGTGCCTCGACCTGCATCATGTCCAGCGCGTCACCGGCGGGGGTGGTGATGGGCGTGGGTGCCTGCTCAGTGAGGAAAAAGGCGTGCGAGCCTACCGCGCTAAAGTCCAAGGCGGCCCCATCGGCCAGATAGTCCAGCGCTTTTGTCGTGAGTCGCTCGAAGGTATAGCGCCCATCGGCCTGGGGCGTCGCCAGTTGGGTGCGGGAAAGGTCCAGCGCCATCCCCGGGTATTTTTGCGTAAGGGTTGTCGCCAACATTTGCTCAACGACGGCTTCAAGCCTGGGGCGGTCTGCGAACTGCGCGCTGACGGTAGCGCCCATGCTTGGGCATTGCGCGAGCATCACATCGCTGGCAGGCGGCTCGTTGATGGACGGTGGTAGCATTTTTTGAGGTCTCCACGATTGGTTAATCGAACATCACAGGTGTCATGGCGAGTTAACGTCGATCTCGTGGTAAAGGAGCGGTATCTGGGTACTGCATGATGCGCGTTGGTGTGTTTGAGGCAGGGTTTTAGGCTGATGCAGTAATTTGCCCTATCATGAGCGCTTTCCCCTTGATGATTGATGTCTATGACTGCCGACACCGCTACCTTGCTGCATGCTTTTGAAGACTGCCAGATGGTTGAAATCGATGGGCTGCACACCTTTGATTTCAGCCTGGATGACCAGAAACTGTTGATCATTTGCATGGACGGTCGCGCCGAAAAGCGCTGGAGCTTCAGCCTGGAGCAAGTCAAAGCAGCAGTGTTTGATCCCACCTTGCAAAGCTGGACCCTTACCGGTGACTCGGGCGAGCATCGCCTGGTCTGCATGAACGGCGTCACCGGCAACAATAACGACGAGGACGAAGCGGATGATGATGCGTAAATTCTGGCCCCTGTTGATGGCGGGCAGTGTCGGTGCGATGTCAGTGCAAGCCGCGCCGGCCGACACCTATGAACTGTTGGTCGGCAGCTACACCGCCGGCACCAGCGAAGGTATTTACCGCCTGCAATTTGACAGCCGCACCGGCCAATTCAGCGGCAAACCCGTGCTGGCGGCCAAAGCGGCCAACCCCTCGTGGCTGACGATTTCCAAAGACCGCAAGCACCTGTTTGTGGTCAACGAGAACGGCCCAGGGCAAAAAGATCCGGTCGGCCGCATCAGCAGCTACAGCATCGACCCGCAGAATCATCAGCTCAGCCTGATCAACCAGGTGCAGAGCCTGGGCAACGAACCGACCCATTCCAGCCTGGCCGCTGATGGCCGTTACCTGTTCGTCGCCAACTATTCGGTGCTGGAAGACCCGGGCGGCAGCCTGGCCGTGCTGCCGGTTGACGCCAACGGCAAGCTGTCGGCGCCGGTGCAGTTGAGCGGGCACCCGGCCAGCCGCGTGAACCCGGAGCGTCAGGCCTCCAACCACGTCCACTCGGTAGTGTCGTCGCCGGATGGCAAGTATGTGTTTGTACAGGACCTTGGCGCCGACAAGGTGTTTGCCTACCACTACGATCCCAAGGCCAACCACGAACTGCCCTTGACCCCGGCCGACCCCGCCTTTGTGCAATTGCCACCGGGCAGCGGCCCGCGTCACCTGTTGTTCAGCGCCGATGGCAAGCATGCCTGGCTGACCACTGAAATGAGCGCTCAGGTGGCTGTGTTCGATTACAACGACGGCAAGCTCAGCCAGACCCAGTTGGTCGATTTTGCCGCCGGGCAGCCGGTTTCCGACAAGGCCGGTGCGGCCGTACACGCCTCAAGCGACGGCAAATTCCTGTACGTGAGCAACCGTGGCACGGCCAACCAGGTGCTGGTGTTCAGCATCGACCCGGCCACCGCGCACCTCAAGGAACTGCAGCGCCGTTCGGTAGAAGGTGACCACCCGCGCGAGTTCAGCCTGGACCCGAGCGGCAAGTTTTTGCTGATCGCCAACCAGAAAAGCAATGAAATCGTGGTGGTCGAACGCGACCCCAAGACCGGCCTGCTGGGTAAAACCGTGCAGAAACAGTCGATCGATGCGCCCAGCGACCTCAAGTTCCTGGTGCGTCAATAAGCCACAGGCCCCGCAGTGCGGGGCCTGACCCTTTGTATTAATTCTATTAATAGCGGCTACTGTTTCAAAGCATTTCTAAGGTTTAACCCTCGGGCGTAAGTTTGGTTCCAAGGCCTTCCCTGGCCACCTAACCAAACGAACACAAGGGTTACCGCCATGAACTTGAACCTCTTCTCCATCATCGCTGCTTCCGCTGTTTCCGCCACCGTGGCATTGCCTGCTGCCGCCAGCGTGGAAGTCACCGGCAAAAAATCCACCACCACCGCCTACACCCAGAAATACCTGCAACAAAGCGCCAACTTCTATGCCGCACTGGATCACAAAGCCCAGCACTGAGCTTGAGCCAAGCGACGGTCAAATGTGGGAGCTGGCTTGCCTGCGATGAAATCGATGCGGTGGATCAGTTACACCGAGTCGTCGGCATCGCAGGCAAGCCAGCTCCCACATTTGATTGTGTGGACCTCAGGGTTTTGCCATGACCGCCACAAACAGCGGCGATTCCAGAAAGCGCTGTAGCCAGGTCTGTAACCGGTGATACGGGGTACAAGCAAACCACTCGCGGTCGACATGCGCAAACTGGCGCACAAACGGCGCCAGTGCCATATCGGCCAGGCTCAAATGCTCGGCCAGCAAGTAATCATTCCTCGCCAGCAACGCATCCAGCTTCTGCAAAAACACCTCGCCCTCGGCCCGATAATGTTCCATCGGCTGCTCGGGGTAGCGCTCGGCGTACTTGTATCGATTCAAATGATGTTTGAACACCTGGTCGTTCTCAGCGATCAGTTCCTGAACCCTCGGGTCGCCCTGTAGCAACCAATCATCAGGATCGTGCTGCGCCAGCGCCCAATGCATGATTTCCAGGCTTTCCTCGATCACCTGGCCGCCCACGCAAAGCACCGGCACCGTGCCCTTGGGCGACAGTGCCAGCATCTCGGCCGGCTTGGCCTTGAGGCTCACTTCGATGATCTGCACGGGCAGGCCCGAATAGCGCACGGCCAGGCGCGCCCGCATCGCGTACGGGCAGCGCCGAAACGAATACAGCAGCGCCTCGCTCACTTGACCTCCAGCGTGCTCAAACCATTGCCCTGGCGCTTGACCTGGATCTGCACCGGGATGCGCTCATGCATTTCCTGTACGTGGGAGATCACTGCCACCTTGCGGCCCTGGGCTTGCAAGCCGTCCAGCGCGTCCATCGCCAATTGCAGCGATTCGGGGTCCAGGCTGCCAAAACCTTCGTCGATAAACAGCGACTCGATCTTCAAGGTGCTGGACGCCATTGACGCCAGCCCCAACGCCAACGCCAGCGACACCAGGAACGTCTCGCCACCCGACAGCGAATGCACCGAGCGCAATTCGTCGCCCATCTCTGTGTCCATCACCAACAGCCCCAACATGCTGCCGCCGCGCTTGAGGCGATAGCGGCGCACCAGTTGGCGCAACTGCGCGTTGGCGTGGTGTACCAGCAAGTCGAGGTTGTAGGCCTGGGCGATCTTGCGGAACGTGTCGCCGGTGGCCGAGCCGATCAGCGCATTCAGGCGTGCCCAGCGCTGCCACTCGTCATAAGCCTTGGCGATATGCTCGCCCAGGACATGGTTGGCGTCCTGGCGACGTTGGTCTTCGGACTGACGCGCACGCAATTCGGCGCAGCGGCTGTCGCCCTCGGCCAATTGCTGATTAAGCGCGGCGAGACTGCTGTCCAGCTGTTCGGCGTCCAGGTTGCCATTGTGCAAGGCCTGGTGTTCGGCCAGGCGCTGTTCGCGCTCCTGCAACAACACCTTGGCTTGCTCGACGGCTTTTTCGCTGTGCTGCAACTGCTGGCGCAAGGCGCTGACTTGGCTGTCATCAAAGGCCAGCAAACGCGTAAGACCGTCGTTATCCAGTTGCGGGTGCAGCGCGCGCCATTCGCCCAGGCGCGCATCGAGGGTCTGCTGCTCGGCGGTCAGCGCCTGTACGCGTTCCTGCTGGGCCTTGAGGTCGGCAGCCAATTGGATCAGGGCATCGCGCAGCTCTTGCAGCTGTTGGTTGGCGTCTGTCTCGCTTCGGCGAGCTTGCGCCACGGCCTCATCCAGCCGGTGTTGCCACTGTTGGGCACTGGTGTGCTCGCCGAGCAAGGCGGTGAGTATTGCCTGGGCGGCCTGTTGCTGGGTGGTCAGCTCGGTGACTTGCTGTTGCAAGGCTTCCACCTGCTGCTGGCGATGCTGCTGATGGGTCTGCTCTTTTTCGATGGCCTGCTGGCGTTCTTGCTGTTCAGCCAACTCATCACGCTGATGGCCCAGCTGTTCCAGGCGCTGGCTGACGTGCTGGTCCAGCTGCATAAAGGTCGCTGCCGGTTCACGGCGCAAACCGTCGAGGGTGTCGGCCGGTAGCAGGCCGGCGAAGGCCTGCAGTTCTTCGTCCAGGCGCTCACGGTCATTGGACAGTTCGCGTTGCTGGTCCACCAGCAGCTGGCGGGCTTGCTGGCTGGCATCCTGGGCCGCTTGCAGTTGTTGCTGCAAGCGCCCGGCATTTTGTTGCAGGTTGAGCAGGGCGCCTTGGCGTTGCTCATCCTGGGCGATGCTTTGCGTGAGTTGCGCCAACTGCTGGGCCAGCCAGGCGCTGCGCTGGGTGGCGTCCTGATTAAACAGCGAGGCCGACAATGGATGTGCTTGCAAGCTGGGGGCCAGGCCCTGTTGTTGTGTCGCCAACAGCTCTTGCTGTTGCAGGAACTCCTTTTGCTGGGCGATCAAGCCGCCCACTTCGCCACGCAGCTCGGTGAGTTTTTCCTTCAGCGTATCGACGGCCTTCTGCGCCGTGGCTTCTTCGGTTTCATCATGGCGGCCAAGGCTTTGCAGCAAGGCTTCGGGCTGATGGTACGGATGCTCATGGCTGCCGCACACAGGGCACGGCTGGTCGTCCTGCAACTGCTCGCGCAACTCTTCGACACTGGCACTGCGCGCCAACCGCTGGCGTTCCAGCAGTTGCTTGGTCACCGACAGGGTTTGCTCGGCCACCGTGAGTTCGGCCTTGGTTTGCAGGCCGGTCTGGTTCAACTGTTCGCGCTGTTGCTGGGCGTCTGCGAGTTTTTGCGTCAGCGCGGCGCTCTGTATATCCAGCTGCTGCTGGCTGTCCCACAAGCGCGTAAGGTCTTCGAAGGCGCGTTGCTGCTTGCGATTGTCCTGCAGCAGGCTTGCGAGCAATTGGACCTGCTCGGCGACGGCGTGCGGTTCGGCGCCGGCTTCCTGGTACAGCAGGTCCAACGCCTCGCGCTGCTGGGTGAATTTTTCGGCAGCGGTGGCGGCTTTGTGTTCAAGCTGCGGCAGTTCGGCCTGGCCCTTGTTCAGGCGGTTGCCGATCAGCATCAGCTGTTGCAGGCGGTCGCGATAGGCGGTCCAAGCGTCGCTCAGCGGTGCAAAGGCAGCGCTGCGCTCAAGCTCAGCGGCCAGGCGTTGCAGGCGCCCGGCAACTAGGGCCTGTTTCTCCAGCAAGCCATTGAGCAACGACTGCCCTTCGGCGCAGGCGGTTTCCTGTTGTTGCTTGTCGTCACTGCGTTTGGCCAGGTCTTTGCTCAGATGGGCGAGGGTGCTCTGCTGTTCGAACGCCTGGCGCAGCAAGGGCACGGCGTCGGCCTGGTGTTTCAAGGCGTCAGCCAAGGCGACCTGGGCGGCGGCCTGCTGTTGTTGCGCCTGCTCCTGGCGTGCTTGCAGCGCGGTTTGCTGCTCGATGTGCTGTTGAATCTGCGCCGCCAGCGGGGTGAGCAGGGTGTCGAGTTCAGCCAGCCGCGCGAACTGATGGCGTTGTGGCGCTAACTGCTCCAGGCGGCTCAGGTCCTGACGCTGTTGGCCTTGGCTGTCCCAGAGCTGTTGGGCTTGCTGCAATTGTTCGGTGGCACTGAGCTGGCGCTCCTGCCACTCACGTAGCTCCTTGAGCCAGGTGTGTTGCAGCTCCAACTGCTTGAGTTGCGCCTGCTGGGTCTTGAGGTGCTGCTGCGCCTCGGCCAACTGCTGGTCAAGTTCGGCGCGGGCCTCAGGCGCCAGTGGCACCAGGCCGGTGGCCTGGTCTTGCAGCTGTTTATGCGCGTCCCTGGCATCCTTGGCCTTGTCGAAAGCGCGGCGGCCGAGCTGGGTATACAGCGCGGTGTCGGTGAGCTTTTCCAGCAGTTCGCTGCGCTCATTGTCGTTGGCCTTGAGGAACGCGCTGAACTCACTTTGCGCCAGCAATACGGCACGGGTGAACTGCTCGAAATTCAAGCCCAGGGCCAGTTCCAGCTGGGTCTTGTATTCGGTTTTCTGGCTGGCCAGCAGTTGGTCGCTGTCCAGGTCGATCAGGCTTTGGCGACTGTTCTGCAACTTGCCACTGGCCTTGTCGCGGGCGCGGTTGGCTTCCCAGCGGGCGCGGTAACGGCGGCCGTTGACGCCGACAAAATCCACCTCGGCATACCCGCCGCCGGTGCCGCGGCGAATCAGAGTGCGTGGGTCGCCGATGGAGATATCGCTGTCGGCATCCGGCATCTTCGCCTGGCCGGTATCGCCCAAACGTGGCACGGCGCCAAACAGTGCCAGGCACAAGGCATCGAGCAGGGTACTTTTACCCGCGCCGGTTGGGCCGGTAATCGCGAACAACCCGGCGCTGGCCAGGGGCTCGGCAGTAAAGTCGATCTCGAACGGGCCAGCCAGGGAGGCGAGGTTTTTCAGGCGGATGGCGAGGATCTTCATGGCTGTTCGCCCTCCTGTTGCACTTCCTGAAGCAGCACGGCGAAATCCTTCATGGTCTGTTCATCCACCTCACTGCCGTAGTTGTCGTGCCAGGCGCGGCTGAACAGTTCCTGGGGCGTGAGCTGGTCAAGTTCGACCAGACCGGCTTCGTCCGTGTCGTCGCTGCCGCGTTTGCCTGCGTATTCGGCGGCGATGCGCACCAGGCGCACGGCCTTGCCTTGCAGGGCAGTCTCGATTTGCTGGCGCAGGTCCGGTTGTGGCTCGTCAAGGCGCACGCGTACTTCCAGCCACGGGTGGCGCTGGGTTTCGGCGAGCAGGTCGATGTCGGGCAGGTCGGCGAGCTGTGCGAGGATATCCGCCAGCGGCGCAGCGTCCAGGCGTTGCAGGTTGACCGAGCGTGGGATCAGGCGTGGCTCGACGCCCACCAGGCGTTGGCCCTGGAAGGTCACATCGAGAATCTGGTGCTTGTAGCCGATTTCGGAAAACGACAGGGGAATGGGCGAGCCGCTGTAGCGAATGCGCTCTTCGCCGTTGACCTGCTGCGGCTTGTGCAAATGGCCCAGCGCCACATAACTCACACTGGCATCGAACAGGCTGGCAGGCAGTGCTTCGGCATTACCAATGATCAGGCTGCGTTCGGAGTCTTCCGACACCGAACCACCGGCCATGTGCGCATGGCTGATGGCAATCAGCGCCTGGCCTTTCTTGCGTTTGGCATTGGCGGCGGCGATCAGCCATTCATGCACCTGGCCAATGCCCCGCAGATAGTCGTCGCCCAAGTGCGCACCCGTGACTTCCGCCGGGCGCAAAAACGGCAGCGCCAGGCACCAGGCGGCGATCTTGCCTTTGGCGTCGGGCAGCGGGATCAGCAGGCGCTCGGCGTCCAATTGGCCGTCGTCCAGCCACAGCACGCGGCCCAATGCATGGGTGCGCAAACGGCGCATCAACGGCGCGGGCAGCTCGATCCGCGAGCCGGAATCGTGGTTGCCGGCGATCATCACAATGGTCAGCTTGGGGTTTTGTTCGTGGGCGCTGATGATGAAGTCGTACAGGCGCTCCTGTGCCTTGAGCGGCGGGTTGACCGTGTCGAAGATATCGCCGGCGATCAGCAGCGCATCCGGCTGCTCGGCTTTTAATTGGCCCAGCAGCCAGTCGAGAAAACAGGCGTGTTCGAAGTCGCGTTCCTGGCCGTGCAGGTTTTGGCCAAGGTGCCAGTCGGAGGTGTGGAACAGACGCAAGGCGAACTCCGTTAAATACAAGAGGTGAATGGCCGCCGTGAACAGAGAAGGGCGGTGAAAAAGAAGGGAGTTTACCTGTAAAAACCGCTGGTATGCGGGCTTGTCGGGGGGAGACCGGGGAATCTACGCAACACCACAGTGGAAACATTTGCCGACGAATGCAGCCCCATTCGGTGATCCCTGTAAGGGAACCAGAGTTCTGACCTGCGTTAATTAAGAATGACCTCCCGAATTCTGCGAGGCATCTTTTTCCTTTTGGAGTCACTACACAATGTCTCTGGGTAATATTGATCAGCACGAACATGAACGACGGGGCTTTAGCGCAGGGGAACTCTTTCCAATCTATGTGCCAACGCCTGTGCGCGGCCCCATCGACCCGCTGCGCGGCGAGAAAAATCAGCATGTTGTCCCGAGGGAAAATCTCCAGCGCCCCCAGGGCGATACTCGATCCGCTGAGCAAATCATTAATGACAACCCCATACTCAAATGGCTGGACAGCCAACGAGGAATACGTCGTGACTGGGTCGGTAAAGTGAACGGCAAAATAGTGGTGAGACAACCCGTGCGTGAAAATAATATTTACTTTGAAATGGCCTATAGGCAATTGGGCGATTGGACCTCCAGTAACCCTTACCCCCAGTCTAGAGCGGATGCGGCCTACAACGCGGCCAGAGTACTTAACTGGATTGATGCGTCTCTGAGTGCGGCAGGCAAAACTCGCGGTGAGGATGCAAACAACGGTGTACTCGAAGGGTTCACCGGCAGCGGCTATGCGGTGGCCGAAACACCGGCAAGCATGTGGCAAGCCTTCACCCAGGAGGGGTATGGCGCTCTCAGCGATAAGCAATGGCTGGCTTCCCGCGAAGACGCGCCGCATAAGGTCGGCCCACAGCCGTTCTGGAGCAACGAATACTTATTGCGGCACATCGCCTATCACTTGCGCGAGTTTGCCGCCGGTAAAAACGACCGTTTTGTGAATATTCATGAGTTGAAAGAAGCCGCCGGCATGGTGCCCAGCACCCGGACTTTTTCGGCACAGGCACAAGAGAGCGCTTTGGAACTTCTGGCCCGCCCGGAGTTGCTGCTGGCGCTGGATATCGGGATTGGCGACGATGGGCCAGGTAAGCAGGACGGCCGGTTCGATATTGAAAACATCGCCTATATCTACAAGCGCAGTCGCGCAAAGACCTGACGTTCACGCGTAGACGCTGACCAGTGGGAGCAGGCAAGCC
>NZ_JACAQL010000001.1:0-131 GCF_013385245.1 Pseudomonas sp. IPO3747 | reverse complement strand
CAAGCCAGCTCCCACATAAGCCAGTTCCGGCAGAGGGTTACGCGGCGTTCATGCACTCCAGCGCGCGGTCGGCAAGGGTTTTGGCCTGGTTGACCAAGTGCTCGGTGGCGCCGGCCATGTGCTGTTCATCA